>NZ_KB913029.1:3179966-3511421 GCF_000384115.1 Sporichthya polymorpha DSM 43042 | reverse complement strand
GACCCGCCGTACGTGGTCACGACGCGTGGCGAGGAGCCCGCGGCGCTGCGCGAGCATCTGCGCGACCGCGTCAGCGTGCTGGTGGGCTCCTCCGGCGTCGGCAAGTCGACGCTGGTCAACGCCCTGGTACCCGGCACCGACCGCGAGACCGGGGTGGTCAACGCGGTCACCGGCCGCGGCCGGCACACCTCGAGCTCGGCGGTCGCGCTCGAGCTCCCCGAGGGCGGCTGGGTCATCGACACCCCGGGCGTGCGCAGCTTCGGGCTCGCCCACGTCACGCCGGACCGCATCCTGAGCGCGTTCACCGACCTGCTCCCGGGCACGGCCGAGTGCCCGCGCGGCTGCACCCACGACGAACCCGACTGCGGCCTCGACCAGTGGGTCGCCGGCGGGCACGCCGACCCCGCGCGACTGGACTCGCTGCGCCGCCTGCTCTCGGTGCCGCAGCGCGGCGACGAGGCGGACCCCACGACCTGACGAAACGTCAGCCCCGCTACGGTGTCGAGTGATGAGCGATTTCCAGGACAAGTACGCGGACGATCTGAGTCTCGCCCTCTCCCTCGCCGACGCTGCGGACGCGATCACCACCGCCCGGTTCCGCGCCCTCGACCTGCGGATCGAGTCGAAGCCCGACCTGACCCCGGTCACCGACGCCGACCGCGACACCGAGCAGCACCTGCGGGACCTGCTCGCCGACGCGCGACCCGTCGACGCGGTCCACGGCGAGGAGTTCGGGGACGCCGGTTCCGGCGCCCGCCGCTGGGTGATCGATCCGATCGACGGCACGAAGAACTTCGTGCGCGGCGTCCCGGTCTGGGCGACGCTGATCGCGCTCATGGACGGCGACGACGTCGTCGTCGGCGTGGTCTCGGCCCCCGCGCTCGGCCGGCGCTGGTGGGCGAGCGCGGGTGGCGGCGCCTGGACGCGCAGCGGTGCGGCGGAGCCGGCGCGCTGCCAGGTCTCCGCGGTCGCGACGCTCGCCGACGCGTCGCTGTCGTACTCGAGCCTGTCCGGCTGGGAGGAGCGCGGCCTGCTGCCGGGGTTCCTCGACCTGACCCGCGCGTGCTGGCGGACGCGGGCGTACGGGGACTTCTGGTCCTACGTGCTGCTCGCGGAGGGGACGGTCGACCTGGCCGCGGAACCCGAGGTCGCGTTGCACGACCTCGCCCCGCTCGCGCTGATCGTGTCCGAGGCCGGCGGGACGTTCACCGACGTCTCCGGACGGCCGGGCCCGGACGGCGGCAGTGCGGTCGCGACCAACGGCCTCCTCCACAGCGCGGTCCTCGCCCACCTGACGTAGGCGAGCACGAACGGCGCCGACCACAACGCGGCCAGGTCGAACCAGCCGTAGCCGCCGGCCGCCCCGCTGGGCGGGTTGCCGATCGGGATCAGCCCGGTCGGGTCGTGCGTCGACCACGTCCACGTCCCGGCCCAGGTGCCGACGAGCTCCAGGTAGGTGACGATCGCGAAGGCGCCGAGGTACAGCGTCTGCGACCGGCCGAACCAGCAGAACCCGACCAGGCAGAGATACCAGAAGGCGCCGAGGACGTCGGTCTGCTCGGCCAGGAACAGACCCCAGCCCGCGAACGCGCCGCCGGCGAGGACGACGCCGGCCCGGAGACGGCGGTGGTGCCGGTGCACCCAGGCCGTGCGGCCGAGCGCGAGCGCGCAGAGGTAGACCAGCCCGTGCCCCGGCGGCACGTACGCGGGGACGTTGTCGAGGCGGTAGGTGTAGACGCCGAGCAGCGGCGAGAACGTGTACTCGACCGCGGTCGCGAACGCGACGACCACCCCGACCTGGGCGCGGACGAGCGCGCTCTCCCCCGCCAGGAAACCCAGCAGCAGCGCCCACGTCGCGAGCCCGAACAGCCGCTGGGTCGCCAGACCGCCGTCGCCGAGCACACCGTCGAGGACACCGCCGAGGGCACCGTCGAGCACACTGCCGCCGTCCGCGCAGAGGACGAGCGCGGTCCAGGCGAAGACCGTCGCCGCGATCAGTCCGTTCCTCACACGGAGCCCGCCGCCAGGCGCACCACGACCTCGGAGGTGTCGACGTCCCCCGGGAACGACCAGGTGGCCACGCAGGCGACGCGCAACGCGTCGACCGGGTCTCCCTCCCCGCTCAACCGCAGGCGTCCGCCCGACACCCGGGCCGTCCAGCCGCCGAGCGCGGCGCCCCCACCGGCGGCGTCCACGTCGGGGTGCGCCGTGAGCAGCCCCCGCAGATCGGCCGCGAGGTAGGTGGGTCGACGGGTCGGCGGCGCGGCGAGCAGGTCGGCGGCCCCGGTCACGCCGGTGAGCACGAGCAGGCTGTCGGTGCCGGCGCGCACGGCGCCCTCGATGTCGGTGTCGAGCCGGTCGCCCACGATCAGCGGACGCTGCGCCGCGACGCGGTCGATCGACTCCCGGTGCAGGGCGAGCTCGGGCTTGCCGGCGACGAGTGGCTCGGCCCCGCTCGCGAGGCGGATGACGTTCACGAGCGTCCCGTTGCCCGGGCCGATGCCTCGCGGGGTCGGGATGGTGAGGTCGGTGTTGCTCGCGACCCACGGCAGGCCGGCGCGCACGGCGAACGTGCCTTCGGCGAGCGCCCGCCAGTCGACGGTCGGGTGGTACCCCTGCACGACGGCGCTGGGTCCGTCGTCGGCGGACCGCACCGGACGCAGACCCCGTTCGAGCAGCGCGTCCTCCAGCGCGTCCCCGCCGACCACCAGCACGGCCGAACCCGGGGCGACCAGCCCCGCGACCAGCCGCGCGGCCGCCTGCGCCGAGGTCGCGACCTCCGACGCGTCCGCCGTGACGCCGAGGTCCGTGAGGTGCTCCGCCACCGCCTTGGGTGAGCGCGAGGCGTTGTTGGTGACGAACGCGAGCCGCATCCCCCGCGCCCGCGCCGCGGTCAGGCTCTCCGCCGCGTGCGGCACCGCGTGCGGGCCGATGTAGACGACCCCGTCGAGGTCCAGCAGCCCGGCGTCGTACCGCTCGACGAGCGGCTCCGCACATCCCGCGGCGAGCGGCACCCCGGCGGCCGTCACGCGCCCTCCCGGCGCGATCCCCCGCTGTCGTCGGAGAAGAACAACGCGATCTGGCTGAACTCCTCCTCCGCCGCCGCCGGCTCCGCGGCCGGCGCAGCGGGCTCCTCGACCGGCGCCTCCGCCACGGTCTCGGGCTCCACCACGGCCTCGGGCTCCACCACGGCCTCGGGCTCCACCACGGCCTCGGGCTCCACCACGGCCTCGGGCTCGGGCGTCGGCTCCGGAGTCGGCTCCGCCACCGGCTCCACGACCACGGGCGCGGCGACCTCGACGACCGGCTCGACGACCGACTCGACGACCGGCTCGTCGATTTCACCCTCGTCGAACTCCTCGCCCTCCTCGTCGGGCAGGAAGACGATCCCGTCGAGCTCGGCGACCCGCTCCGCGGCGTCGGTCAGCCCCTCGGGGTCGGCGTCGGCGGCGCGGCCGTACCAGACCCGGGCCTCGTCGTCGCGCCCGACGGCCTCGAGCGCGGCGGCGTAGGCGAACTTCAGCCGGGCCGACCACTCCGAGGGCCGAGGGTCCGTCAGTTCCGGACTCTGCAACGTCACCACGGCGGCGTCGAGCTGACCGAGGTCGCTCCGTGCACCGGCCGCCACGATACGCATCTCAACCTTGCCGGCCTTGCTGAGCTTCGCGACCTCGGGCGCCGCGGCCATCTGGAGAGCCTTCTCGGGCCGTCCCAGCGCGCGCTCGCAGTCGGCCATCATCGGCCAGTGCTCCTGGTCGCCGGAGATCCGTCGCGCGGCGCGCAGCTCAGCGAGCGCCTCGGCGTACTTCTCGCAGCGGTAGGCGGCGATCCCGAACGCCTCGCGGATGACGGCCACGCGCGGCCCGTGCTTGCGCGCCGCTTCGGCGTGCGCGTACGCGGCCTCCGGCTCCTCGTCGAGCAGCCGCGCCACCATCACCAGGTGCTTCGCCGCCGACTCGGCCGCCTCCGCGCGCAACGTCGACAGCTCGCGCACCACCGCCTTGTCGAGCTCGGCGCCGGTGACGTCCGCATCGACGGGCGGACCCGTCGGCACCGGCGGACCGGTCCGACCTTCAGGGCGTGCAGCCCGTGGACGGTCAGGGCGAGGCCCACGCGCGCCGTCGGGCCGCGCACCGCGGGGATTGGTCGGACGCGCTCCCCGCGCGGATTCCGCATGGGAATCCGGCCGGCCCGAGCGCGGAGCGTCCGAGCGCGAATTACGCGGAGAATCGGAACGGGAATTACGCGGAGAATCAGGGCGCGAACTACGCGGAGAATCAGGGCGCGAACTACGCGGAGAATCGGAACGGGAATTTCGCGGAGAATCAGGGCGCCGCTCACCCCGCGGGGCATCGCCCTCGGGCCTCGGCTTTCGTGGGCCGTCGAAGCGCGGCTTGTTCTCGCCGGCGCGCGGCTTGTTCCCGCCGGCACGCGGACCGTCGGCGTTCCGGGTCGAGTCGGAGCCGGGACGTGGAGTGCGGCCGGGCTTGCGGTCGCCCGTGGCCTTTCCCGGAGGTTTTCCGGTCGGGCGCTGCCCCTGGCCCTGAGGCCCGTTGCCGCGCCGGGCGCCACCGCCCGGCTTCCCGCCTCCGCGGGCCGGGCCGTCATTCGCAGCCACTACGACTCCTCGATCTCACAACTCGACATCCCCGTTAAGCGATAAGGGCCACCCCGCTGGGGTGGCCCTTATCGAAAGAATGTCCGGCGGCGTCCTACTCTCCCACACCGTCTCCAGTGCAGTACCATCGGCGCTGAGGGGCTTAGCTTCCGGGTTCGGAATGGAGCCGGGCGTTTCCCCCTCGCTATGACCGCCGAAACTCTATTGAGATGTATGGGCGCTCTCCTCAAACTTCGAGGGAGCGGCGACCGTATCTCGGGAACCGCACAGTGGACGCGTAGCAAAATTCTCGATCTCACGCCGTTGCCGGCGGAGAAGAGTGAGTGGTCAAGTCCTCGGCCTATTAGTACCGGTCAGCTTCACACGTTGCCGTGCTTCCACATCCGGCCTATCAACCCAGTCGTCTAGCTGGGGGCCTTACCAGGTTAACCCTGTGGGAGACCTCATCTTGAAGCGAGCTTCCCGCTTAGATGCTTTCAGCGGTTATCCCTTCCGAACGTAGCTAACCAGCCGTGCTCCTGGCGGAACAACTGGCACACCAGAGGTTCGTCCGTCCCGGTCCTCTCGTACTAGGGACAGCCCTTCTCAAGTCTCCTGCGCGCACAGCGGATAGGGACCGAACTGTCTCACGACGTTCTAAACCCAGCTCGCGTACCGCTTTAATGGGCGAACAGCCCAACCCTTGGGACCTACTCCAGCCCCAGGATGCGACGAGCCGACATCGAGGTGCCAAACCATGCCGTCGATATGGACTCTTGGGCAAGATCAGCCTGTTATCCCCGGGGTACCTTTTATCCGTTGAGCGACGGCGCTTCCACAAGCCACCGCCGGATCACTAGTCCCAGCTTTCGCTCCTGCTCGACATGTCTGTCTCACAGTCAAGCTCCCTTGTGCACTTGCACTCGACACCTGATTGCCAACCAGGCTGAGGGAACCTTTGGGCGCCTCCGTTACATTTTGGGAGGCAACCGCCCCAGTTAAACTACCCATCAGGCACTGTCCCTGATCCGGATCACGGACCGAGGTTAGATAATCAGTACGATCAGAGTGGTATTTCAACGTTGACTCCACCCGAACTGGCGTCCGAGCTTCACAGTCTCCCACCTATCCTACACAAACCGAACCAATCACCAATACCAAACTATAGTAAAGGTCCCGGGGTCTTTCCGTCCTGCTGCGCGTAACGAGCATCTTTACTCGTAGTGCAATTTCGCCGGGCCTGTGGTTGAGACAGTCGAGAAGTCGTTACGCCATTCGTGCAGGTCGGAACTTACCCGACAAGGAATTTCGCTACCTTAGGATGGTTATAGTTACCACCGCCGTTTACTGGCGCTTAAGTTCTGAGCTTCGCCCCGAAAGGCTAACCCGTCCCCTTAACGTTCCAGCACCGGGCAGGCGTCAGTCCGTATACATCGTCTTGCGACTTCGCACGGACCTGTGTTTTTAGTAAACAGTCGCTTCTCGCTGGTCTCTGCGGCCGTACGGAGCTCAGGGAGTAAATCCCATCACCCCACGCGGCCCCCCTTCTCCCGAAGTTACGGGGGTATTTTGCCTAGTTCCTTAACCACAGTTCGCCCGATCGCCTTGGTATTCTCTACCTGACCACCTGAGTCGGTTTGGGGTACGGGCCGCCATGACACTCGCTAGAGGCTTTTCTCGGCAGCATAGGATTATCCACTTCGCCTTACGGCTCGGCATCAGGTCTCAGGCTGTGTGAGATGCGGATTTGCCTACATCTCGCCCTACACCCTTACCCCGGGACAACCATCGCCCGGGTTGGACTACCTTCCTGCGTCACCCCATTGCTTGCCTACTACCGAATTGGGTCGCCGTCTCCACCATTGACTCCGAAGAGTCGCCGGCTTCAAGGGCTTAGCATCAACGGGTTCGGCATTGGCGCGTCATAGCGGGTACGGGAATATCAACCCGTTGTCCATCGACTACGCCTGTCGGCCTCGCCTTAGGTCCCGACTTACCCTGGGCGGATTAGCCTGGCCCAGGAACCCTTGGTCATTCGGCGGAAGGGTTTCTCACCCTTCTTTCGCTACTCATGCCTGCATTCTCACTCGTGTGGCGTCCACGGCTGGGTCACCCCGCCGCTTCACTCGCCACACGACGCTCCCCTACCCATCCAGCCACCTGGACCACGAAGGCCTGGCTAACGGCTGAATGACACAGCTTCGGCGGTGTGCTTGAGCCCCGCTACATTGTCGGCGCGGAATCACTTGACCAGTGAGCTATTACGCACTCTTTCAAGGGTGGCTGCTTCTAAGCCAACCTCCTGGTTGTCTCTGCAACTCCACATCCTTTCCCACTTAGCACACGCTTAGGGGCCTTAGCTGGTGTTCTGGGCTGTTTCCCTCTCGACTACGGAGCTTATCCCCCGCAGTCTCACTGCCACGCTCTCACTTACCGGCATTCGGAGTTTGGCTGATTTCAGTAAGCTTGTGGGCCCCCTAGACCATCCAGTGCTCTACCTCCGGCAAGAAACACGTGACGCTGCACCTAAATGCATTTCGGGGAGAACCAGCTATCACGGAGTTTGATTGGCCTTTCACCCCTACCCACAGCTCATCCCCCAGGTTTTCAACCCTGGTGGGTTCGGTCCTCCACGCGGTCTTACCCGCGCTTCAACCTGGCCATGGGTAGATCACTCCGCTTCGGGTCTAGAGCATGCGACTATGGCGCCCTATTCGGACTCGCTTTCGCTACGGCTTCCCCACACGGGTTAACCTCGCCACACACTGCTAACTCGCAGGCTCATTCTTCAAAAGGCACGCGGTGACGGCCGTACAGCAAGCTGTACGACGACGCTCCCACGGCTTGTAGGCACACGGTTTCAGGTACTATTTCACTCCCCTCCCGGGGTACTTTTCACCTTTCCCTCACGGTACTTGTCCGCTATCGGTCACCAGGGAGTATTTAGGCTTAGCGGGTGGTCCCGCCGGATTCACACGGGATTTCTCGGGCCCCGTGCTACTTGGGATATCACTCCGGAGTCACAAACATTTCGGTTACAGGGGTGTTACCTTCTGTGCCGGCCCTTTCGCATGGCCTTCACCTATGAATGTGATTTCTTACTCCGTGTCAGACCGGCAGATCTGACCGAATGGTCCCACAACCCCGGATACGCAACGCCTGCCGGCTATCACACGTATCTGGTTTGGCCTGTTCCGCGTTCGCTCGCCACTACTGACGGAATCACTGTTGTTTTCTCTTCCTGTGGGTACTGAGATGTTTCACTTCCCCACGTTCCCTCCGACTGCCCTATGTGTTCAGGCAGTGGTGACAGGACATGACTCCTGCCGGGTTTCCCCATTCGGAAATCCTCGGATCACAGCTCGGTTGGCAGCTCCCCGAGGCTTATCGCAGCCTCCTACGTCCTTCTTCGGCTCCTGGTGCCAAGGCATCCACCGTGCGCCCTTACTAACTTGGCCACAAAGATAAGATGCTCGCGTCCACTGTGCAGTTCTCAAGGTACGGGCGATCCCGCCGGCTTCCTCGCCGTGTACTCCGACCTGCGGAGCCTTACGTGCGTGCCTGGCGGCCCGAAAAGGAGTGGGTGAAGACCCGCCCCTTCAGGACCCAACAGCGTGCCTGGGCCGGCTTCCTCTCCGACGCCCGTTCCACTCCTCGCGCTGCACGAGGCAGAGCGGGGTTGTACTTGGGGGTTGGTGAGGTCACCGGCCGACTGGTCAATGTTCCACCCTTGAGCAAACCACCGTGGGACGTGCGCCCACTGAAGTGGCTCTGGCCGGCCACCCAAGGGGTGGTCGGCAGATGCTCCTTAGAAAGGAGGTGATCCAGCCGCACCTTCCGGTACGGCTACCTTGTTACGACTTCGTCCCAATCGCCAGTCCCACCTTCGACGGCTCCCTCCACAAGGGTTGGGCCACCGGCTTCGGGTGTTACCGACTTTCGTGACGTGACGGGCGGTGTGTACAAGGCCCGGGAACGTATTCACCGCAGCGTTGCTGATCTGCGATTACTAGCGACTCCGACTTCATGGGGTCGAGTTGCAGACCCCAATCCGAACTGAGACCGGCTTTTTGGGATTCGCTCCACCTTGCGGTATCGCAGCCCTTTGTACCGGCCATTGTAGCATGTGTGCAGCCCAAGACATAAGGGGCATGATGATTTGACGTCATCCCCACCTTCCTCCGAGTTGACCCCGGCAGTCTCCTATGAGTCCCCGCCATTACGCGCTGGCAACATAGAACGAGGGTTGCGCTCGTTGCGGGACTTAACCCAACATCTCACGACACGAGCTGACGACAACCATGCACCACCTGTATACCGCCCTTGCGGACCTGACATCTCTGCCAGTTTTCGGTATATGTCAAGCCTTGGTAAGGTTCTTCGCGTTGCGTCGAATTAAGCCACATGCTCCGCCGCTTGTGCGGGCCCCCGTCAATTCCTTTGAGTTTTAGCCTTGCGGCCGTACTCCCCAGGCGGGGCGCTTAATGCGTTAGCTGCGGCACGGAGATCGTGGAAAGATCCCCACACCTAGCGCCCAACGTTTACGGCGTGGACTACCAGGGTATCTAATCCTGTTCGCTCCCCACGCTTTCGCTCCTCAGCGTCAGTATCGGTCCAGAGACCCGCCTTCGCCACCGGTGTTCCTCCTGATATCTGCGCATTTCACCGCTACACCAGGAATTCCAGTCTCCCCTACCGCACTCTAGCTAGCCCGTATCCACTGCAGGCTCGGGGTTGAGCCCCGAGTTTTCACAGCAGACGTGACAAGCCGCCTACGAGCTCTTTACGCCCAATAATTCCGGACAACGCTTGCACCCTACGTATTACCGCGGCTGCTGGCACGTAGTTAGCCGGTGCTTCTTCTGCAGGTACCGTCACTTGCGCTTCGTCCCTGCTGAAAGAGGTTTACGACCCGAAGGCCTTCGTCCCTCACGCGGCGTCGCTGCGTCAGGCTTTCGCCCATTGCGCAATATTCCCCACTGCTGCCTCCCGTAGGAGTCTGGGCCGTGTCTCAGTCCCAGTGTGGCCGGTCGCCCTCTCAGGCCGGCTACCCGTCGTCGCCTTGGTAGGCCGTTACCCCACCAACAAGCTGATAGGCCGCGGGCCCATCCCTAGCCGAAAAACTTTCCACACCGAGCGATGCCGCTCGGTGTCATATCCGGTATTAGCTCCGGTTTCCCGGAGTTATCCCAGAGCTAGGGGCAGGTTGCCCACGTGTTACTCACCCGTTCGCCACTGATCCCCACCCGAAGGTGGTTCACCGTTCGACTTGCATGTGTTAAGCACGCCGCCAGCGTTCGTCCTGAGCCAGGATCAAACTCTCCGTTGATGTCTTTTAGTTGTGGCTTCCCGGCGAAGGGGAGCCACTGACACAACAAAGTGTCCTGGCAGTCGAGATCTGACCCACTGACGAAGTCAGCTCGACAACCAAAGGAATCCGTTTTCGCTTCAGATCACCAGGGCCGGATGGACCTGGAAGAGCCTGAAGCCAACGGGGTTATTTGGCATTGACTTTCGGCACGCTGTTGAGTTCTCAAGTTGCGGATGCTCACCGAGTTCGGTCTCTCGACCGGCGTCAGGGCAACTCGCCTAACCTACACATCGATTGGATTGCCGTCAAATTGGCGACTTCCCAATCCCTCCTCGCGCGCCGAAAAATGACCGGCTCCGGTTTTCCCGGATCGGTCTGGCGACGTTCGGGGAGGTTCACCCTGCGGACCGGCCACCGAGACCCGGTGTCCGTTGCTCCGTGCGGGGCGACGTCGAGAACATTAGGGGGGCCCTCCGGGGGAGTCAAATCGGGAAGCCCGTTTCCGGTGTGACGCGTGTCGTGCGGCGCGTTTGCGCAGGTCAGAGGCCACTTCTCGAGATCATTCAGCTGACGGATCGTCAGCGTTTCGGAGCTCGACACCGCGCCCGGGGCGCCGATCCGGGCCCTGGACACCGACGAGAATTTCGGGTTAAGCCGGACGAGTCGGGGCGCCGGCCCGGATCAGGGCGACGACGACGTCGTCGAGGGTCAGCACTCCCTCGACTCCCCCGGCCCCGACGACGGTGGCCATCGGGGCGCGATCGCCCCGCAGCTGGGCCAGGACGTCGGGCAGGGGGGTGTCCGACGCGACCGAGGGCATCGGGCGGACGGCGGGCGCGATCGGGACGCCGCCACCGAGGTCGCCCGCGACGAGCAGGTCCTTGGCGTGGACGTAGCCGACCGGGACGCCGGCGCCGTCGAGCACCGGGAACCGCATGTGCCGGGTGCGGGCGGCCAGGGCCTCGAGTTCGGCCGCGGACGCGCCCTCGGCGAGCGTGTGGAGGCGGTCGCGCGGTATTCGGACGTCCGCAGCGGTCATCGACGTGAAGTCGAGGGCGCGGGCCATCCGCCCGTACTCCTCGTCGTCGATCAGTCCCTCGCGGTGGGACTCGGCGGCGATCTCCGCGACCTCGTGCAGGCCGTAGGCGCTGTCCACGTGGTCGGACGGGCGGATCCGCAGCGCCCACATCACCCCCGCCGCCATGCCGCGGACCAGGGCGAGCACCACCGAGAAGGCGCGCGAGAACGTCGCGAGCGGTGGCCCGAGCAGGACCGCGGCGCGGTCGGGCAGGGCGAGGGTGAAGTTCTTCGGGACCATCTCGCCGATCAGGACGTGCGCCAGCACGACCAGCAGCAGCGCGACGGAGAACGCGACCGGATGGACCGCCCCGTGCGGCAGGCCCGCGTCCTCGATCGGGCCCTCCAGCAGGTGCGCGATCGCGGGTTCGGCGAGGGCGCCCAGGCCGACCGAGCAGATCGTGATTCCCAGCTGGGCGCCGGCCATCATCTGCGGCAGGCGGTCCATCGCGGCGAGCGTCCGGACGGCCCGCCGGGAGCCGGCGTTGGCGGCCGGCTCGACCTGCGAACGCCGGGCCGAGACGAGGGCGAACGAGGCGCCGACGAAGAACGCGTTGGCCAGCAGCAGCACGACGGCGGCGACGATGCCCCACGTCCCACTCATGAACGCGCCCCCTCACGGCCGGCCGGCGTTGCGCCCGACGCGTCGCCGGGGTCGGGCGGCGCGTCGGGGTCGACCGGCTCGGCCGGCCGGATCTCGACGCGGTCGACCCGGCGCCCGTCCATCGCGACGACGGTGAGCTCGACGTCCGCGACCGTCACGGAGTCCCCCGCGTCGGGCACGCGGCCGAGCGTCGCGAGGACGAGGCCGCCGAGGGTCTCGTAGACGATCCCGCCGTCGGGGATCTCGACGCCGGTGAGCTCGCGCACCTCGTCGGGCCGGAGCAGGCCGGAGACCACCCACGGCTCGCCCGGGTCGTGGGGACCGTTCTCGGGCTCCCCGCCGCTGTCGGGGTCGTGCTCGTCGATCACGTCGCCGACCAGCTCCTCGACCAGGTCCTCGAGGCTGACGACGCCGTCCAGGCCGCCGAACTCGTCGAGCACGATCGCGAGCTGGGCGGACTCCCCCAGCAGGCCCGCGAGCAGGTCGTCGACCGGCAGGACGGACGGCACCAGGTGCGGTTCGGTGGCGATCCGGCCCACCGGGGTCGTGTCCCGCGCCGCCGCGGGGACGGCGAGGGCGTCGAAGAGGCTGACGACGCCGCGGACGTCGTCCACGGTCGCGCCGACCACCGGGTAGCGGGTGCGGCCGGTCTCGCGGGCGGTCTCCAGCAGCTCGGTGACCGTCGCCGTGGCCGGCACGGTGGAGACGCGCGTTCGCGGGGTCATCACGTCGGAGGCGCGCAGGTCGTCGAAGGTGAGGACCTTGCGCAGCAGGTCCGCGGTGGGCTCCTGGAGCGTCCCCTGCTCGGCCGAACGCTGGACGAGGAACACCAGCTCCTCGGGGTTACGGGCGTGTGCGAGCTCCTCGGTCGGCTCCACGCCGCACGCGCGGACCACGCGGTTGGCGACGACGTTCAGGCCGCCCGACAGCGGCTTGGTCGCCAGCGTGAAGATCCGGATCGGGCGTTGGACGAAGCGCGATACCCGTTCGGGGTGGGCGAGCGCGATGTACTGCGGCACGAGTTCGCCGAGCACCATCGTCACGATCGTCGCGAGCGTGAGCGCGATCACCGCGCCGAGGCCCTCGGCCGCCTTCTGGGACAGGCCCGCGTCGGTGAGCGGGCCGTCGAGCAGCTCGGAGATCGCGGGTTCGGCGAGGAAGCCGATCGCGAGGTTGGTCAGCGTGATGCCGACCTGGGCGCCGGACAGCTGCGTCGTCAGCCCCTGCAGCGCGGCGAGGACGCCCTTGGCGCCGCCGTCACCGGCGCGGGCCTTCTGCTCGATCGCCGTGCGGTTGACCGAGAGGAAGGAGAACTCGGCGGCGACGAACACCCCGCAGGCCAGGACGAGGGCGAAGGCAGCCAACAGCGCGAGCGTCTCGTTCACGCCGCGTGCTCGCCTCCCGTGCCACGACCCGGATCCCGGGTGCAAGTCTGTCCTACCCGGTCGTCCCGCACGCGCGGCGCGCGGGACGACGGCGGATCTCACCCCTCGCGGAGGTTGCCCAGTGCTCGCGATCGCCCACCGGACCCCACCCGCCCCCACGGGCATCGCCGCGCTCGTCGCGGCCGGGGCGACGGTGTTCGAGATCGACGTCCAGGAGATCGGGGGCGAACTCGTCTGCTCGCACTTCCTGCCGGTCTCGCCCCTGCTCCCCCGGCTGCGCCGGGACCGGGTCCGGTTCACGGTGCGCCGGCGGGGGCCGTCGGAGGTGGCACTCGCCGCAACGGTGGCCGCCCTGCCCCCGGAGGCGGAGGTGCTGATCGACCTCAAGGTCGACCGGGGGGCGGCCGCGCACGCGCTGGTCGAGCGGCTGGTCGAGGTCGGCCCGGACCCCGCGCGGTGCTACGCGAGCACGAAGGGCTGGGAGACCCTGTCCGCGCTCGCGGCGGGGGGCTACCGGACCTGGCGGACGATCGGCGACCCCGCGGCGCTGCGGGCCGCACTGGAGATGGACCGGATCCCGGACTACGCCGTCACGGTGAAACACGGCCTGCTCACCGCGCAGGTCCTGGCCGCCCTGCGGGACCGCGTCGACCGCGTCATGTGCTGGACCGTCAACGACGTCGCCCGGGCGCGCATGCTGATCGACCTCGGCGTCGACGGCATCACCTCGGACTCGCTCGACGTCCTGCGGCTGGTCGGGACGCACGGCCGGCACGCCTGAACCCGCGCGCCTGAGCCCGAAGAAGAGCTGCTCCCGGGCCGAGGCCCGGGAGCAGCAGGTCCGCCGTGGCGCGATGGTCGCCTCGCGGCGCGCGGCACGAACGCGGCCCCAGCCGAACTGGGTTCCCGCGACGGCCTCTCTAGTTGGGACCCGGGGACACATGGCGCGCCCGTGCGGACCTGGGTCCAGACTAATGGCGCTGCGACCGCGAGTGAGCCCAATCGCCCAGGAGGGGCGGCCAGGAGGGCACCATGGAGAGCACGCCCGGCACCACCATCGACGAGATCGCCGACCGGATCTACCGGATCGCCACGTTCGTCCCCGAGATCGGGCCGACCGGCTTCACGTTCAACCAGTTCCTGATCGACGCGGACGAACCCGCGCTGTTCCACACCGGCCCGCGCGGGATGTTCCCGCTGGTGACGGCCGCGATCGAGACCGTGCGTCCGGTCGCCGAGCTGCGGTGGATCACGTTCGGGCACCTCGAGGCCGACGAGAGCGGGGCCATGAACAGCTTCCTGGGGGCGGCGCCCCGGGCCCAGGTCGCGCACGGCGCGCTCGGGTGCATGGTCTCGCTCAACGACCTGTGCGACCGGGAGCCGCGTCCGCTGGCCGACGGCGAGGTCCTCGACCTCGGCGGGCGGCGCCTGCGCCACCTCGACACCCCGCACGTGCCGCACGGGTGGGACGCGCGGGTCCTCTACGAGGAGGAGACCGGGACGCTGTTCTGCGGCGACCTGTTCTCCCACCTCGGCAGCGGGCCCGCCGTCGTCTCGTCCGACGTCGTCGAGCCGGCCGACCAGGCCGAGACGATGTTCGCCTCGACCTGCCTGACCCCGGCCACGGCGCCGACGATCCGCCGGCTGGCCGAACTCGAGCCGCGGACGCTCGCGATCATGCACGGCTCGTCCTTCACCGGGGACTGCGCCGGGGCCCTGCGCGAGCTCGCGGACCGGTACGCCACCCGGCTCGCCGCCGCCGGGTGAGGCAACGCTTCGAGGTTCACGCCCCGCACGGGGTCCGGCTGGCGGCCTGGGCCGAGGGACCGGCCGAGCGTCCTGCCGTGCTGCTCGTGCACGGCTACCCGGACACGCACCGGGTCTGGGACGTCGTGGCCGACGCGCTGGCGGCGGACTGGCGCGTGCTGCGGTACGACGTGCGTGGGGCGGGCGAGTCCGACCGGCCGGCGGACCGGGAGGCCTACGCGCTGTCCGCGCTGGTCGCGGATGCGCGCGCCGTGGTCGCGGCGGCCGGCGTTCCCGGGCGCGTCCACCTGGTCGGGCACGACTGGGGGTCGATCACCGGCTGGGACGCGGTCACCGCACCGGACGCCGCGGAGTGGATCGCCTCGTACACGACGGTGTCCGGACCCGGGCTGGACCAGGTCGCCGCCTGGACGCGGGCGCGGTGGAGCCACCCGACCCCGCGGCAGCTGGCGCCGCTGCTGCGGCAGCAGGCCCGCTCCTGGTACGTCGGGATGTTCCAGGTCCCGAAGCTGCCCGAAATCGCCTGGCGCCGGACGCTCGGGCCGCGGTGGGTGCGGCGCCTCCGGCGCACGGAGGACATCCCGCCGGCCGCGGTCCACGTCGCGCCGACGCTCACCGAGGACGCGGTCGCCGGCCTCAACCTCTACCGGGCGAACCTGCCGACCCGCCTCGGCCGCCGCACCCGCCGCGACCCGCAGCCGGCGGCGGTGCCCGTGCAGTTCGTCGTCCCGCTGCAGGACCGCTACGTCAGCCCCACCCTCGCCGCCGCCGGCCTCGACTCCGCCGACGCGGCGTGGTGGCGCACGATCGACACCGGGCACTGGGGCGCCCTGCTGACCTCCGGCTCCCGCCTCGCGACCTGGGTGGACGAGTTCGCCCGCTACGTCGACGGCGGCCCCGAGACCGCCGGCCTCGCCGCGACGAAGGTGCTGCGGGACCGGCCCGCCGGCTGACCGCCGGCTGCCCGCCGGCTGATCGCGTACTGACTGGTCGTCAGGAGATCGACGCCCAGCCGTCGACGTCGATCCGCTGGCCCTTCGCCGCCTTGCGCTTGGTGCCGAGGGCCACGATCTTCACTGTGTGCTTCCCGGCCTTGAGGCCGTGCACGTAGAAGGCGGTCCGGCGCGAGGTGGACGACTTCGAGTACAGGTCGATCACCGCGATCCTCCTCCCGTCGACGTACACCGCGGCCTTGCCCCGGTTGCGGGCCATCGTCGCGATCCAGCTCGCCGACGTGCCGGTGAACGTGAACGTCGCCGTCCCGCCCTTGCGGCTGGTCTGCTTCACCGAGCCGCCGAGGGCGGCGGAGCTCCGCGCGGTCTTCCACTTCCCGGCCTTCGGGAACGTGGCCCCGCTGGTCTGGGAGCGCACGGCGAGGGACCGCGTCGGGCCGGTCACCCAGTCCCCCAGGTTGCCGGCCGCGTCGGTGAGGCGGATCCGGAAGCGCAGCGCCTTCGTCGCCGGGACCCGGATCGTGGCGGCGGTGGAACGGGGCGAGGGCAGCGCGATTTCCGTCCAGGTGTTGCCGCCGTCCCGGCTCACCTGCAGCTGCGAGCCGCCGAGCTTGTCACCCTCCGGGTCGAAGACGTCCGCCGCGGTGACGCGGACGGGTACCGCTCCGGCGGCGGTGACCTGACCACCCGTCAGCGCGGGCACGGGCCCCCGCGAGGTCGGGCCGCGGTTGGCGAGGCCGCCGAGCGCAGGCGCGTAGAGCAGCTTGTTCGGCGAGCCCGATCCGATCTTGGAGAGGACGCCCGAGGTCGCGGTCGACACGATCGCCTCGCGCACCTGGGCGGGCGTCGCGCCCGGGAAGCGTTCCAGGTGGAGGGCGGCGGCCCCGGCCACGTGCGGGGCGGCCATCGAGGTTCCGGACAGCGTGAACGTCGCGGAGTCCGAGGCGTTGTCGGCGGACCTGATCGCCGCGCCCGGGGCCCAGACGTCCACGCAGGAACCGGCGTTGGAGAACGACGCGCGCTGGTCGTCGGCGGTCGTCGCGCCCACGGTGATGACCTCGCCCACCCGGGCCGGCGAGGGCGTGCAGGCGTTCCCGCCCTGGTTGCCGGCGGCCGCGACCACCGGGATGCCGGCGGCGACGGCGGCCGTGACCGCCGCGTCGATCGCTGCGGACCCGTTGTCCTGGCCCAGGCTCATGTTGATGACGGCGTTGCGCGGGAGGCTCGTCAGTTGCTCGACCACCCAGTCGATCCCGTCGACGAGGTTGATCGCGCTCCCCCCGCCGGAGCACCCGAGGACGCGGACCGGCACGAGCGTCACGTCCTTGGCGACGCCGAAGGTCCGCCCGCCGACCGTCGCCGCGGTGTGCGTGCCGTGGCCGTTGCAGTCCTCGGTGCCGCGGCTGTCCGAGATCACGGAGTACCCCGTGCCGATGCGTCCGGTGAACTCCCGGTGCGTACTGCGGATGCCGGTGTCGACGACGAAGACGGTGACGCCGCGGCCGGTCGCCTCGTAGCCGTACCGGTTGTCGAGGCGGCGCGGGCGCTGGTCGACGCGGTCGAGGCCCCACGACGGGACCGGGGTCTGGGTCGCCGCGACCTGCAGGGTGCGGTCGGGTTCGACGAAGCGGATCGCGGCGTCGGCCCTGACCGCGGTCAGCGCGGCCTTGGGCAGGGTCGCTCCGAAGCCCTTCAGCGCCTGGGTGTACTCGGCGTGGATGCGCCCGCCCTTCGCGACGGCCATCCGCTGGACCTCACGGATGTGGTCGAGGTCGGTCCCCCGCTGAAAGACCACCAGGTACCGGTCCGGGATGCGCTCGCCGCCACCGCCCTCGCCGGCCGCCACCTCGGGGGTCGCCGGGTTCGGGCCGTCGCCCGCGACCGCGGGCAGAGCCGACGACCCCACGGCCACCACCGTGCTCAGCGCGACCACCGACGCCCGCCGGGCCCACGCCGAGCACCCGATCCGACGCTCCGCCATCCGGACTCCCCCCGTCCGTCTCACCGGTTCAGGCTAGGAACCCGCCGAATGCGTCCGCCACCTTTTGGATCAAGCTTTCCCGAGCGCGCGGGGCGACCATTCCGACATACCGGGCAAGTCGTCTGACGCTTCGTCAGGAATATCCTTTACGCCCGGGAATCAGTTCGTGACGACGAAGGCGTCGAGGTCCACCCGATTGCCACCGGACTTCGCACCGTGCTTGCCCAGCACCACGATCTTGAGCGTGTGCTTACCCGGCTTCACCGTCTTGGCGAACAGCACGCGGCACGTCTTCCGGGTCGCCGAGTAGGTGTCGACCGTCGCGACCAGCATGCCGTCGAGGTAGACCTTCGCCTTGCCGTAGCTCGCGTCGGTCGTCCCGATCCAGCGGATCGTGCGGCCGCTGAACTTGTAGATCGCCGCGCCGCCCCGGTTCGCCGAGCTCCGACTCGAACCGCCCATCAGGTCGGGCGCGGAACCGGACGTCCAGGTCTTGCGGAACTTCGCCGACCCCTGCTGCGCGATCGAGACGCGCAGCTTGTTCGAGGTCCGCCAGGCGCCGCGGCGGCCGAGGTCGTCGACCGCGCGGACCCGGAAGCGGTGCCCGCCGCTCTTGCCGAGGTTCAGCGTGATCGAGCGCGCCTTCTTCGTGGGCAGCGCGACGGAGCGCCAGGTACGGCCGCCGTTGGTGCTGCGCTGCACCTCGTACCGCACGACGGTGCCGTCGGGGTCCGAGCCCTTCCAGCTGACGTGGACCGGGACCGATCCGGTGTTCACGGACCGCCCCTTGCCCGGCAGCGCCGCCCCGAGGGAGCTGACCTTCGGCGAGCGGTTCACGACCCGAAGCTTCGAGTAGAGCAGGCGGTTCGGCGACGAGCCGATGCCACGCAGCTTGCCCTTGGTGGTGGCGTCGAAGAGCGCGGCCCGGACCTTGGACACGCTCGCCGTCGGGTACCGCTGCAGGAAGCTCGCGACGACGCCCGTCACCAGCGGCGCCGCCATCGAGGTGCCGTCCTTGACCGCGGTGTCGGAGGTCGAGCCGATGCCCGCGGAGAGCACGGCGACGCCCGGCGCGAACAGGTCCACGCACTTGCCGTAGTTCGAGAAGCCGGCCCGGCGGTCGCTCCGGTTCACCGCTCCGACCGTGATGGCCGGACCGACCCGCGCGGGCGACTGCGCGCAGGCG
Organism: Sporichthya polymorpha DSM 43042; assembly: GCF_000384115.1. NCBI lineage: Bacteria > Bacillati > Actinomycetota > Actinomycetes > Sporichthyales > Sporichthyaceae > Sporichthya > Sporichthya polymorpha. The sequence continues at coordinate 3,492,560 of NZ_KB913029.1, read as the reverse complement.
CTCCCGCCTTCGTTGCCGGCCGCGGTGACGAACGTCAGGCCGGAGGAGATCGCGTTCTTCACCGCACGCTCGAGCCCGCGGCCCATGCTCCGGTCGACGCCCGCGCTGAGGTTGGCGACGGCCGGACCCGGCCGCTTCTTCGCGTCGGCGGTCGCCCAGTCGATGCCGGCGATGACCGTCGAGACGCTGGCGGCGCCGTCGCAGCCGAAGACCTTGACCGGGACGATCGTGACCGACTTGGCGACGCCGTAGCGCCGGCCGCCGATGAGCCCGGCGACGTGGGTGCCGTGGCCCTCGCCGCAGTCGGTGGTCGCCGGGGAGGAGGTGAACGACCGGCCGGCCTGGACGCGCCCGCCGAACTCCGAGTGCGAGGCCATCACGCCGGTGTCGATGACGTACGCCGTGACGCCCTTACCGGTCGTCGCGTACCTGAACGTGTTGTTGAGCCTGGTCGCACGCTGATCGATCCGGTCGAGACCGGCGGTCGGGTTGTTCTGGGTCGAGTTGATGCTCATGACCTCGTCCGGCTCCACGGACGCGACGGACGGGTCGGTGACGAGATCGGCGCGCGCGCTGTCCGGGAGCACGGCGGCGAACCCGGCGAGCGCGGTGCCGTAGTCGTAGCGGATCTGCGCGCCGGCGGCGACCGCCCGCTCCCGGGCGGCCGCGACGTCAGCGTCCGTCGCCGCCTCGGTGAAGCTGACGATGTACCGGCCGTCCGCGACCGTCGAGGCGGCGGTGGGTGCGGCGGCCGCGGGCGGAAGGCCGACGGTCAGGCCGGTCGCCAGGGCGCCGACGAGGCCCACGACCGCGAGCCCGGTCGTCCCGATCGACGGCGTGGTCGTACGGACACGGATCACGATGGCAGGCCCCCGTCACGTGCAGGCCCCCCGGCCTGTCCTCGTTGTCCCGGTTGGGACGCACCGCAGCGCGTGACGGTTCAGTTTCGGCCCGAAATCGGGCCCAGCTCACAGGCCGCTGCCAGGTCAGGTGTTGGCGCCTCGGGCCGCCACGGGCCAGGTGTCCGCGACTGCGCCGTTGCGACAGACGACCAGGTCAGCGGCCAGATTCACGGCCGCGCACACGTGGTTCGGCGCGACCGGGACGATCTCACCCAGGTCGGGCGGCGGACCGGTCGGCCAGGTCACGGTCGCGTGGTGCTCCGAAAGAGCGACGACCCGCGCGTCCGGGTGACCGGGCACCCGGCCGAACCCACTCGCCCACGCGGGGCGGTCGGCCCCGAGGACCTTGCTGCCGGCGTCCAGGACGACCCGGCCGGGAGCGCGGCTCACCACGGTTCCCGCGGCGACCAGCGCGATCCCGTCCTCGCCGATCGTGCCGAGTTCGAGCTGCTGAGCGTCGCCGAAGACGTAGACGCCGGGCCGGAGCTCGGTGACTTCCGCTCCGGTGTGGGCGGCGCTGGGCGTGGACCCGCCGCTGCGCTCCCCCGCCTCGATCCCGGCCCCACCCAGGGCGTCGGCCGCCGCGCGCAGCGCCGTGGCCTCGTCGGCCGCGGCCGCGCCGGGCGCACCGGGGGCGTAGGAGTGACCGGGGAAGGTGAAGACGCCGCGGACCCGCAGGCCCGCCCGCTCGGCCGCAACCGCGACGGCCCCGGCGTCGGCCGGCGCGACGCCGGTGCGGTGGTGGCCGCTGTCGATCTCGACGAGTACCTCGAGGCCAGGGACGGCGCGGGCGAGCGCCGCCGCGCCCTCGGCGGAGTCGACGCCGACGCGCAGCGCGGTCCGTTCGGCCAGCGCGGCCAGGCGCGCGCCCCGGGCCGCGTCCGCCCAGACCGGGTAGGCGACGAACAGGTCGGCGGCGCCCCCGTCCGCGAAGATCTCGGCCTCGGCGACGGTGGCGACCGTGAGACCACGTGCGCCGGCAGCGAGCTGCTGGGCGGCGATCGGCAGGCACTTGTGGGTCTTCGCGTGGGGCCGCAGGGCCAGTCCCCGCTCGGCGGCGAGGGTCGCCATCGCGGCGATGTTCGCCGCCATCCGGTCGGCGTCCACGACCAGAGCGGGGGTGACGAGGTCCGCCGGCAGCCGCATCCCGGCATCCTGCCAGCGCGGGACCGACCGGCGCGGTTGGGCGCTGTCGGTGCCGGCTGAGAAGGTAGGCCCGCGATGCTCCACGTGCACCGGTCCGCGAGCGCGGACGTCCTCGTCACCGAGCTGGGCCGGCATCTCGCGGTGCCCGCCGGCGATCCGTTCGCACCCGAGATCGTCGCGGTGCCGGCGAAGGGCGTCGAGCGCTGGCTGGCCCAGCGGCTCTCCCACGTCCTGGGGGCAGGTCCGGACGGCGCGGGCGACGGTGCGGGCATCTGCGCGAACGTCGTCTTCTCCTCCCCCACCCGGCTGCTCGACGACGCCCTGCGGGCCGCGGGCGGTGGGGTGCCGGCCGGCGTGTCCACCGGCGACGACGGCGCGTCCGCCGACCCGTGGGCGCCGGAGCGGGCGGTGTGGCCGCTGCTGCGGATCCTCGACGGGGGCGGGGCCGGTGACCGCATCGAGGCCCACCTCGCCGGTGGCGACCGCCGGTACGCGGTCGCGGCGCGCCTGGCCGCGCTGTTCGCCACCTACGGCCAGGAGCGCCCCGAGCTCATCCAGCGCTGGGCGGCCGGCCGGGACGAGACCGACGACGGCACACCCGTCCCCGCGGACCTCGCCTGGCAGCCGCCGCTGTGGCGGCGGCTGCGCGAGGAGATCGGCGTGCCCTCTCCCGCCGAACGGTTGGAGGAGGCGCTGGCCCGGCTCGCCGACGAGCCCGGGTGCGCCGCGCTGCCCGAGCGGTTCTCGGTGTTCGGCCTGAACCGGCTCTCCCGGACGCGCCTGCGCGTGCTGGCCACCCTGGCGCAACGACGCGAGATCCGGCTCTGGATCCAGCACGCCTCGCCCGCGCTGTGGGCAGCGGTCGCCGTCGGCGACGGGCCGCGGCACCCGCTGGTGCGCTCGATGTCGCGCGACGTGCGCGGGCTGCAGGCCCGCCTCGCGCAGGTCGCGCCCGGGCACGGCGACATCCAGCACCCGGCTCCCCCGCGTCCGGACACCCTGCTCGGCCGGCTGCAGGTCGCGCTGGCCGCGGACGAGGTCCCCGCCCCGGCGGAGCGCCCGCTGCTGGCGGCCGACGACCACTCCGTCGTCGTGCACTCCTGCCACGGCCGGGCGCGGCAGGTCGAGGTCCTGCGGGAGACCGTGCTCGAGCGGCTCGCGGCCGACCCGACGCTCCAGCCGCGGGACATCCTCGTGATGTGCCCGGACATCGAGCAGTTCGCCCCGCTCGTGGCCGCGGCCTTCGCCGAGCGCGACGCCGGCGAGGGGGCCGAGCGCGGCCCGGGGCATCCGGCCGCGGGGCTGCGGGTCCGCCTGGCCGACCGGGCGCTGCGGCAGGCGAACCCGCTGTTCGGGACGCTGGCCACCCTGCTCGAGCTCGCGCGGGGCCGCGTGACCGCCGCAGCGGTGCTCGACCTTGCCGCCACGGCGCCGGTCCGCCGTCGGTTCGGCTTCGACGCCGAGGACTCCGAGCGCCTGGCCGACTGGGTCGCGGACGCCCGGATCTGCTGGGGCGTCGACGCCGCGCACCGCCGGCGCTACGCGCTGCCGACCGCGCAGGGCACGTGGCGGGACGGCCTGGACCGCCTGCTGCTCGGGGTGGCGATGGAAGCCGGGCAGACCTGGCTAGGCGAGGCCGTGCCGCTCGACGACGTCGACTCCGCGAAGATCGGCCTGGCCGGGCGGTTCGCCGAACTCGTCGACCGGCTCGGGCACGCGCTGACCGCGATCGCGCAGCCGCACCCTCTCGACGAGTGGGTGGACCTGCTCCTCGACGCCGTGCTGTCGCTGGCCGCTCCCGGCCCCGGCGAGGCGTGGCAGACGGTCTCGCTGGCCTCCGAGCTCGAGGACCTGCGCGACGCCGCGGGCGGCTCGGACACCCCGCTCACGCCCGGCGACGTCGCGGCATTGCTCGCCGGGCGCCTGGCCGGGCGGCCCACCCGCGCCAGCTTCCGCACCGGCACGCTGACCGTCTGCACGATGGTGCCGATGCGCTCGGTGCCGCATCGGGTGATCGTGCTGCTCGGCCTCGACGACGGCACGTTCCCGCGCGCCGGCGTCGTCGACGGGGACGACCTGCTCGCTCGCGCCCCGCGCCCCGGTGAGCGGGACCCGCGCAGCGAGGACCGGCAGCTGCTGCTCGACGCCGTCGGCGCCGCTGGTGAGCACCTGATCGTCCTGTACACGGGCGCCGACGAGCGCTCGGGTGCCCCCATCCCGCCCGCGGTGCCGGTCGGCGAACTGCTCGACGCCCTGGACGGGGTCGCCCGGACCGCGGACGGTCGTTCGGTGGCGGCGCACGTGACGGTCCGTCATCCGCTGCAGGTGTTCGACCCCCGCAACTTCGGCGTCGACCTGCCCGGCGCGCCGGCGCCGGCCCGACGCCCCATCAGTTTCGACCGCGCCGCCCTGGCCGGCGCCCGGGCGCTGCTGGCCCCGCGGACGGCCGCGCGCGAGCTCGTCGACGGCGCCCTGCCGCCCTGCGCGCCGGGGCCGGTGGAGCTCACCGACCTGATCCGGATGCTCACCCACCCGGCCCGTGGGTTCCTCCGCCAGCGTCTGGAGATCGGTTTCCCGGACGAGGACACCGACCCGCCGGACGCGCTGCCGGTCGAGCTCGACGGGCTGAGCGAGTGGGCGATCGGCGACCGGTTGCTGCGACAGCGGCTGCGGGGCATCCCGATCGACGTCTGCTGCGCGCTCGAGCTGCGCCGCGGCGCGCTGCCGCCCGGCGCGTTGGGCCGGCGGGTGCTGAGCAGGGTCGGGGCGCGGGTCGACGCGATCACCGCGATGGTCGCCGACGAACTCGGCACCGAGCCGCGGATCGTCGACATCGACGTCGAGCTCCGTGTCGCCGGCGTCCCGCGGCGGCTGACCGGGACCGTGGGCGGCGTCCGCGGGGTCGACTTCCTGCGGGTCGAGTACTCGTCGCTGAAGGCGAAGCAGCGGCTCTCGGCGTGGATCGAGCTGCTGGCCCTGCTCGCGATGCACCCGGACGAGAAGTGGCGCGGCACCGTCGTCGGCCGGCGCAGCGACCGCGCCGCCCGGCGTGTGCTCGGGCCCGTGGAGCCGGACGCGGGGTCCGCGGTCCTCGCCGACCTGATCGCGCTGCGGGACGAGGGCCTGCGCCGTCCGTTGCCGTTGCCGGTCGCCACCGCCGAGCGGTACGTGAGCAAGCTGCTCACCGGGTCCGACCACCGCTTCGCCCTCGACGAGGCCGAGGAGAAGGAGTGGGCGGGCAAGTTCGCCGAGCGCGCCGACGACGCCTACTGCCTGGTCTACGGTCCGAACGCCCCGCTGGGGACGCTGGACGTGCAGGAGTTCTCCGAGCTCGCCGTGCGGGTGTGGCAGCCGCTGCTGGCGGCGGAGAGCTGACGGTGATTCAGATGCGACGGACCTCCGCGACCGCCCACGACCTGCTCGGCCCGCTGCCGAGCGGGACGACCCTGCTCGAAGCCAGTGCCGGCACCGGGAAGACCTACACGATCGCCGCGCTCGTCACGCGCTACGTGGCCGAGGGCGTCACGTCGCTCGGTGACCTGCTCGTGGTCACGTTCGGCCGGGCCGCGACCCGCGAGCTGCGGGAACGGGTGCGGGAACGGCTCACCGGCGCGCGGGACGCCCTCGCCGACCCGGCGGCGGCGCGGGCGAGCGGTGACGACGTGCTGGTGCACCTCGCGACCGGCGACGCCGACGAGATCGAGGCGCGCCGGGAGCGGTTGATCGCGACGACCGCGGACTTCGACGCCGCGACGATCACCACGACGCACGGGTTCTGCCAGCTCGTCATCCGCGGGCTCGGCACGGCGGCCGACGCCGACCCGGACACCGAACTGCTCGAGGACCTGACCGACCTGCGCGGCGAGGTCGCCACCGACCTGTACCTGCGCAAGTACGCCCCGGTCGACGAACACCCGGCGTTCGGGTTCGGCGTCGCGCACGAGGTCGCGAAGGCGGCCACGCTGGACGCGCACGCCCAGATCGCGCCGACCGACGGCGAGGGCCCGGCGCGGGACCGCGCGCGGTACGCCGGCGCGGTCCGGAACGAGCTGCGCCGGCGGCTGCGCGCGCGGCGGGCGATGAGCTTCGACGACCTACTCGTCGTCCTGCGCGACGCCCTGCGCGGCGCGGACGCCGAGGCGGTCCGCGCCCGGCTGCGCGAGCGCTACCGCGTCGTGCTCGTCGACGAGTTCCAGGACACCGACCCGGTGCAGTGGGAGATCCTCGAGTCGGCGTTTCACGGCCACGCGACGCTCGTCCTGATCGGCGACCCGAAGCAGGCCATCTACGCCTTCCGCGGTGGGGACGTCCAGACCTACCTGCGGGCGGCGGAACTCGCCGGCACGCACGCCACGCTGCCCCGCAACTTCCGCAGCGACGCCCGGGTGCTGACGGGTTTGGAGGCGTTGTTCGGCGGTGCCCCGCTCGGCGACGAGCGGATCCGCGTCGAGCCCGTGGAGGCCGGCCGGCCGGAGCCGCTGCTGCACAGCCCGGACGGCCCGACGGCGGCGGTGCGGTTGCGCGTGCACCCCGGCCCGACCGGGAGCAGCCCGAAGGTCGCGAAGGCCGACCCGCTGCGCGAGTCGGTCGCGGCCGACGTGGTGCGGGACATCGTCCGCGTGCTCACCGACGGCAGCACCCTGCGCGAGAAGCCGAACGGCCCGGCACGCGCCGTGCACCCCGGCGACATCGCCGTGCTAGTCCGGCGCAACAGCGACGGCGAGCGGATCCGCGACCTGCTGGTGAAGGCCAAGGTGCCGACGGTCCTGCGCGCGGCCACCAGCGTCTTCAGCACGCCGGCGGCGATGGACTGGCTCGTGCTGCTCGAGGCGCTGGAGCAGCCGCACCGGATCGGCCGGGTCCGGCGGCTCGCCGTGACCGACTTCGTCGGGCGCACCGCCTCGCAGGTCGACTCGGGTGGCGAGCGCGCGCACGACGCCCTGGCGCAGCAGGCGCGGACGTGGGCGAACGTGCTCGCCGAGCGCGGGCCGGCCGCTCTGCTCGCCGCCGTGGACGCGGATCACGGCACCTTCGCGCGCCTGCTCCGCGAGTCCGGCGGCGAGCGCCGCGCCACCGACCTCCGGCACATCTGCGACATGCTCCACACGGCCGCGACCAACGAGCGGCTCGGGCTGGTCGCGCTGCTGACCTGGCTCCGTCGCCGGATCGCGGAGGCCGACCGCGACCCCGACGCCGAACGCAGCCGGCGCCTGGACTCCGACGCCCGCGCCGTCCAGATCGTCTCGATCCACATGAGCAAAGGCCTGGAGTTCCCGCTGGTCCACGTGCCCTTCGCCTGGGCGCGCTGGGTCTGGGACGACGCCGAGGTGACGCTGTTCCACGGGCCGGACGGCACCCGCATCCGCGACGTCGGCGGCCGCGGCGGACCGGGCTGGACCGAGGCGCTGCGGACCGGCCAGGAGGAGGACGCCGGCGAGGAGCTGCGTCTGCTCTACGTGGCGGCGACCCGGGCGCGGTCGCAGTTGACGCTGTGGTGGGGGCGTTCGACGATCACCGAGCAGGCGCCGCTGCACCGCCTGCTGTTCACGCCGCCCGGTGAGACGCCGCGGCAGCGTGTCCCCGTGCCCGACCTCGACACCGCGGTGGCGCAGCTGGAGCAGCGGGCCGCGGTCGCGGACGGGGCGCTCGGCATCGAGCTCGTCGAGCTGCCGATCGAGCCGGCGACCTGGTCACCGGAGTCGCCGACGGTCGGCGAGCCGCGGGCGCTGGAGTTCCGGCGCACCGTGGACACCGCGTGGCGGCGGACCTCGTACTCCGCGCTCACCGCGGCCGCGCACGAGGCCGGCCCCGCGGCGACCGAGCCCGAGGCGGCGGGGACCACCGACGAACCCGTCGAGGGCGAGCCCGCCCCCGCCGTGGACGGCATGGTGCCTGACGACCCGTCAGCGAATTGGCCGCCCTCCCCGTTCGGCGACCTGCCCGCCGGCGCCGCGTTCGGCAGCCTGGTACACGCGGTCCTGGAGGAGGTCGACCCCACCGCGAGTGATCTGCGGGAGGCGCTGCGGCCCGCGGTCGAACGGGCGCAGCGGTACGTGCCGGTCGGCGGGGTCGAGCCCGACGCGCTGATCGACGCCCTCGAGGTCGCGATGACCACGCCGCTCGGGCCGCTGGCCGACGAGCGGCGGCTCGCCGACTTCGCCCCGACGGACCGGCTGTCCGAGATGGAGTTCGAGCTGCCGTTGGCCGGCGGCGACACCCCGGGCCGCGACGTGCGCCTCGGCGAGGTCGCCGGGCTGCTCACCGCCCACCTGCCCGCGGGCGACCCGGTCCGGCCCTACGCCGACCGCCTGCGCGCGCCCGACCTCGCCGGGCAACCGCTGCGCGGCTACCTCACCGGCAGCATCGACGCCGTGCTGCGCGTCCCGGGCGCCGACGGCCCGCGCTACCTGGTCGTCGACTACAAGACCAATCGGCTGCACCCGGCCGGTGTCGCGGCGACCGCGTGGCACTACCGCCCGGAGGTGCTCGGCCCGGCCATGCGGGCATCGGACTACCCGCTGCAGGCGCTGCTGTACCAGGTCGCGCTGCACCGCTACCTGACGTGGCGTCAGCCCGGTTACGAACCCGCGAAGCACCTCGGCGGCGTGCTCTACCTGTATTTGCGAGGCATGTGCGGGCCCGGCACGGCGGGGCCCGACGGTGTCCCCGGCGTGTTCGCGTGGGCACCGCCCGCGCAGCTCGCCGTGGCCGTCTCGAACCTGCTCGCCGGAGGTGCGCCGTGACCGTCGACGTCGGCGCCCTGGGCGCGTACCTGCCGGAGCGGGCCCGCCACGCCACCGGCGTGCTCGGGCAGTTCAACGCGGCCGGCGTGCTCGCCGCGGCCGACGTGCACGTCGCGCAGACGCTCGGCCGCCTCGGGGGCGAGACCGACGAGGCGGTGCTGCTCGCCGCCGCCCTCACGGTCCGCGGTACGCGGTCCGGCTCCGTGGTCCTCGACCTCGCGGCGGCGGCCGAGACGATCGTGCCGGAGGCGCTGGAGGCCGCGGGCTTCGAGGCCGCGGGCGGCAACGCCGACGCCGACGCGCCCGACCCCGCGGCGCTGCCGTGGCCCGAGCCGGCTGAGTGGATCGCGCGGTGCGCGGCGAGCCCGCTGTGCGGGGGCGAGGACGACCCCGCCGGACCGCCGCTGCGCCTGGTCGGCGGCTCGATGTGGCTGGACCGCTACTTCGGCCAGGAGCGGTTCGTCGCCGCGGCGCTGCTGGAACGTGCGAGCGAAGGGGGCCCGCCGGTCGACTCGGTCCGCCTGGCCGCCGCGCTCGACCGGCTGTTCCCCGCCGCCGAGGACGCGGACCAGCGGGCCGCCGCCGCGAGCGCGGCGCTGTCGCTGCTCACCGTCGTCGCCGGTGGACCGGGCACCGGCAAGACCACGACGGTCGCGCGGCTGCTCGCGGCCCTGGCCGACCAGCCCGGTCCCCGGCCGCGGATCGCGCTGGCGACGCCGACGGGCAAGGCGGCGGTCCGGCTCGAGGAGGCCGTTCGTGCCGCCCTCGCCCAACTCGACCCGGCGGACGCGGACCGGGTCGGGGACGTCACGGCGTCGACCATCCACCGGCTGCTCGGCAGCCGGCCCGGCACGCGCAGCCGGTTCGCGCACGACCGCGAGAACCGGCTCCCCCACGACGTCGTCATCCTCGACGAGACCTCGATGGTGTCGCTGACGCTGATGGCGCGGGTGCTCGAGGCCGTCCGGCCCACGGCGCGGCTGATCCTGGTCGGCGACCCGGACCAGCTCGCCTCGGTCGAGGCGGGCGCGGTGCTCGGCGACATCGTCGGCCGCTCCGGAGCGGGCCCGTCCCGGCTGGCCACGCACGTCGTGACGCTGCAGCGCTCGCGCCGGTTCGCCGACGCCGGGCCGATCGCGCGGCTCGCCGCCGCGGTGCGCGACGGCCACGGCGAGGAGGTCCTCACCCTGCTGCGCTCCGGCGAACCCGGGCTGGAGTTCGTCGAGGTCGCGGACGACGTCCTGATCGCCGACGACGCCGTGGCCGGGCTCCGCGCCGACGTCGTCGCGGCAGGGACGGACATGGAGGCCGCCGCCCGGGCCGGCGACGTTCCCGGCGCGCTGGACGCCCTGGAACGGCACCGCCTGCTGTGCGCGCACCACCTCGGTCCCCGCGGGGTGCGCTTGTGGACCGACCGCGTCGCCGCGTGGCTCGGCGCTCCGACCGCCTTCCGCGCCGACCGTCGCTACGTCGGCGAGCCGCTGCTGGTCACCGCCAACGACCGCGACGCGAAGCTGTTCAACGGCGACACCGGCGTCGTCGTCGACTGCGACGGCGAACCCATGGCCGCGTTCCGCCGCGGCGGGGCCCCGCAGCTCGTGCCGCTCGGGCGGCTGCCCGAGGTGCGGCCCGTCCACGCGATGACCGTCCACAAGAGCCAGGGCAGCGAGTTCGTCGGTGTGACGCTGATGCTGCCGTCGGCCACGTCCCCGCTGGCCACCCGGCAGACCCTGTACACCGCGATCACCCGCGCCGCCGCCGGCGTCCGCGTGATCGGGTCGGAGGACGCCGTCCTCCGCTCCGTCGGCCGCCCCGCCGCCCGGGCCAGCGGCCTCGGGGAACGGTTGCGGACGTCGGACTGAGAGTCGGAGTGAGCCCACCGGGTACGGCTCCCGTATGGCCTACGTGACCGATTCCGACTTCGAGCGCGACACCACCTACATCCCCGACCGGATCACCCGGGACGGGACTACCCCCGACGGGCGGCCGGGCTGGCCGGTGGAGCCGGGCCGGTACCGGCTGATCGTCGCGCGGGCGTGCCCGTGGGCGAACCGGTCGATCATCGTGCGCCGCCTGCTCGGGCTGGAGGACGTCCTCTCGATGGGCATCGCCGGCCCCGAGCACGACGAGCGCAGCTGGACGTTCACCGAGGACCCGGGCGGCCGCGACCCGGTCCTCGGGATCGAGCGCCTGCAGGAGGCGTACTTCGCGCGCGACCCGAACTACGACCGCGGCATCACCGTCCCGGCGATCGTCGAGATCGCGACCGGGAAGGTCGTCACCAACGACTTCCCCCAGATGACGCTCGACCTGTCGACCGAGTGGCGCGAGCACCACCGCCCCGGTGCTCCCGACCTGTATCCCGCGGACCGCGCCGACGAGATCGACGAGGTCATGCAGTGGATCTACACCGAGGTGAACAACGGGGTGTACCGCTGCGGCTTCGCCGGGACGCAGGACGCGTACGAGAAGGCCTACGACCGGCTGTTCACCGCGCTGGACCGCCTGACCGACCGCCTGCGCGACCAGCGCTACCTCGTCGGGGACACGATCACCGAGGCCGACATCCGCCTGTTCACGACGCTCGCCCGGTTCGACGCCGTCTACCACGGCCACTTCAAGTGCAACCGGTCCAAGCTGTCGGAGATGCCGGTGCTGTGGGCCTACGCCCGGGACCTGTTCACCACCCCGGGCTTCGGCGACACCACCGACTTCGACCACATCAAGCGGCACTACTACCGCGTCCACACCGACATCAACCCGACGCAGATCGTCCCCGCCGGCCCGGACCTCTCCGGCTGGCTGGAGCCGCACGGTCGCGAACAGCTCGGCGGCCGCCCCTTCGGCGACGGCACCCCGCCCGGTCCCCCGCCCGCCGACGAGCAGGTCCCGCCCGAGCACCGCGCCCTGGCGGCCTGAGCCCCCGGACGTCCGACGATGTGGCTGCTATTGCGACCACATCGTCGGACGCAACGAAGGGCGTGTCCTGATCTGAAAGGTGCTTGTCATTGTGGACACGAGCGCGGGGGCCTAGCGTCGGGCCCATGGCCCGGCGGATGCTGCTCGTCGCGCACCCGGGAGCTCTCGGGATGGAGCTCCTGGGCGTGCGCGACATCCTCGAGATGGCGAACGCGGTGGTCACCGCCCGCGGGGAGGCGGCTCCGTACCAGGTCGAGGTCGCGAGCTCCGACGGCGAACCGGTGGAGCTGTGGGGCGGGCTGACCCTGAGCGGCGTGCGCAACCTCGCCGGCTACCGGGCCGCGGTGGACACGCTGATCGTCCTCGGCGGGCCCGTTGCGGCGGACGCCGCGGCTGCGGATGCCACGCTGGTCGACGGGATCCGACGGGTCGCGTCGCGCGCCCGCCGGGTCGTGGGGATCTGCACCGGCGCGTTTCTCCTCGCCGAGTGCGGTCTGCTCGACGGCCGCCGCGCGACCACCCACTGGCTCTACGGCGACTCGCTCGCCGAGCGGCACCCCGCGATCGAGGTCGACACCGAGCCGATCTTCGTCACCGACGACTGCGTCTGGACCTCCGCCGGGGTGACGTCCGGGTTCGACCTCGTGCTCGCGCTCGTCGAGGCGGACGTCGGTGTCGACGTCGCCCGCAAGTGCGCGCAGATGATGGTGCTCTACCTCCGCCGGTCGGGGACGCAGGCGCAGTTCTCCGCGGCGATGACGGCCTCCCGCTCCGCCCAGCGGGCGCAGCGCGCGCCGGTGGCAGAGATCCAGGCGTACATCCACGACCACCCGACGGCGGACCTCTCGCTCGCCGCCCTCGCCGACCGGGTCCACATGAGTCCCCGTCACTTCACCCGCGTCTTCACCGCGGAGGTCGGGGTCTCCCCCGGCCGGTACGTGGAGCGGGTCCGGCTCGAGACGGCCCGCGCCCTGCTGGCCGAGAGCGACGACTCCACCGAGGCCGTCGCCCGCGCCGCCGGGTTCGGCAATTACCAGGCCATGCGCCGGGCGTTCGTCTCCTCGCTCGGCGTCTCCCCCGCCGAGTACCGCCGCCGCTTCGGCGCCGCCCCCGACCTCACCATCGCCGTCTGACGCATCCACCGCACCGGAACGAAGGAGCCCCACCATGACCCGGATCGGCGTCTACATCTGGCCGAGGATGACGATGCTCGACGTGTTCGGGCCCCACCAGTTCCTCGGGCTCGTCCCCGGTTGGGAACTGGTGACGGTCGCCCGCACCACCGACCCCGTCGTCACGGACACCGGGGTGCGGGTCCTGCCCGACCACGACCTGACGTCGTGCCCCGAACTCGACATCCTGCTCGTGGGTGGCGGCGCGGACCCGTCCCCGCAGCTGCGCGACCCCGACGTCATCGCCTGGGTTGCCAAGAAGGGCGCCGAGGTGCAATGGGTGACCTCGGTGTGCAACGGCGCGCTGATCCTCGCCGAGGCCGGGCTGCTGGACGGCTACCGGGCGACCACCCACTGGGGGAACCTCCCGGACCTCGCGACGTACTCCGAGGTCGAGGTCGTCACCGACCAGCGGGTCGTCCGCGACCGCAACCGGATCACCGCCGGCGGCGTCACGTCGGGCATCGACTTCGGGCTGACGCTGATCAGCGAGATCGCCGGCCCCGACGTGGCCGCGGCACTGCAGCTCGTCTGCGAGTACGACCCGCACCCGCCCACGCCGTACGGCCACCCGCGGAACTCGCCGCCGGAGCTTCTCAGCGCCGTCGGCGAGATGCTGGGCCCGCTGCGGACCGACCTCGACGCCTTCTACGCCGCGAAGGCTTCGGCCTGACGACTCGTCAGTCCTTGCGCGGGTTGGTGCAGATGATTCGGTCGGTCGGGATGTAGCGGGTGAAGAACTTCTCCCGCTTCACGACCTTGCCGTCCTTGTAGAACACGCGGGTGACGTCGATGTCGAAGCCGGCGACCGGTGACTGCGGCGTGCAGTCGGCGGCGGCCGAGGTGATCGTCTTCGGCTGCTTGTAGTTGTAGCGATCGGAGCTGACCGACTCGATCTTGTCGTAGTACTTCGTGCCCCAGATCGTCACGCGGATCCAGCCGGGCTGGGTCGTTGCGCGCACCAGGATGCCGGTCGGGGTGTCGTTCTGGAAGCGGAGGTCCTTCGCGCCCCACGCCACGGTGGCCTCGCGACCGGCCGGGTACCGGCTGATGTAGAGGCTGTGGGTGTGGTGCTCGATGTCCTTGAGCCCGGCGAAGAAGACCGCGTTGAAGACGGTCGTCGCGGACTGGGAGACGCCCCCGCCGAGGTCCTCCTTGAACTGGCCCTTGTCGATGATGAAGCCCTTGACGAAGCCGTTCGCCTCGGTGCGCTCACCGACGGTCTTGTTCAGGCTCCAGATCTCACCCGGGAGCACGAGAGATTCGTTGATCAGCTCCGCGGCGCGGCCGATGTTGTTCACGCGGTACGGCGCGATCGGGTAGTTCGTGCGGAAGGACGAGATCTTCTCGGTGATGCCGAGGTTCTGCGCCTCCTCGGTCGTCAGCTCCGGCTCGGCCGGAACGACCTGTGCCTCGACCGTGCGGGGCACCGGCGCGACCAGCGCGGCCCGCATCTGCTCCCCGAAGCTCACCGCCTCGATCTTCTCGCCGTCCTCGCCCGGCACCAGTTTCGGCTTGTTGCGCTCGAACGTGAAGCGCGCGTCCTTCGGCGGGGTGACGAGCTTGGGGTTCTCCTCGGCGAGGTCCTCGACCATGCGGTCGGTGTCGACCGTCCAGTTCAGCGTCGGGCCGGAGGGCGTGATCTTGAGGTAGTCGTCCAGCTTCGCCGTGCTCAAGGTGACGTTCTGGCCGTCGAGTTTGACGGTGATCGGCCCGGCCATCGCCGGCCCCGCGAAGGAGTTCATCACGCGGTCGACCTCGGCCTGGCCGACGACCGGCGGCGTGGTCTTCAGCGCCGCGGTGACCTCGGCCGCGCCGGTCTCGTAGGCCTTCCGGAGCGCCTCGGCGGTCTCGGGGACCAGCAGCGAGCGCCCCTCGCGCGGCTGCACGGCGACGGCCTCGCCGGCGGTGAACTTCACGCGGCCCTCGCGGACCTTCTGGTTGACCTTCTTCGCGATGCCCGTGACGGCGGCGGTCAGGGCCTTGTCGTCGACCGCGAGCACCGGGTCGATGCGGTCCTTGGCGCCGAAGAGCACCGGGAAGAGCACCCCGGGGTTGAGGCTGCGCTCGCCGGCCTTCGCGACCGTGGCAGCGGCGTCGACGGTGATCCCGGACTTCACGGTGTCGAGCTCGAACGACTTCTCGCCCGCCCGGACCGTCACCTTCTTGCTGATGACGGCGGGCAGCTCGGCCGCCAGCTTGGACTCGGCCTCGGCGCGGCTCAGTCCGCCGATGTCGATGCCGAGGACCGTGGTGCCCTTCTTGATGTCCGAGCCCGCCGCCGCGTAGGCGGCCGCGTACAGCCCGAGACCGAGCAGCGCCGCCGCGGCGACGACCACGATCGTGATCCGGCGCGCGAGGAACCGCGACATACCCGAGGTTTCGGGCATCTCAGGCGCCGGGGGCGGCGGAGGTCCAGGTACGGACGGTGTTCCCACAGCACTCTCCCCCAGCTGGTCGCCCCGTTCGGCCGGCCGCAGAGAATCCTAGACTCGCCCCATGCGGGCGTTCACCGAATCGGTCACAGTTCACATACAAGCCCCACCCCGGGCGGTGTGGGACCTCATCACGGATGTGACACGGATCGGGGAATTCTCCCCCGAAACCCTGGAAGGCCGCTGGATCGATGGCGCGACCGGACCGGCGGTCGGCGCGAAGTTCCAGGGTCACGTCAAGCGCAACGGCCGCGGCCCCATGTACTGGACGACCTGCCGCATCACGCGGTGCGAACCCGAGCGGGACTTCGCCTTCGTGGTCGAGGTCCCGGGCATGGGCGCCGGGGTGAACACGTGGCGCTACCAGCTCGCCCCGGCCCCGGGCCCCGACGGCACCGACGGCACCGACGTCACCGAGTCGTTCGAGCTCACGCCCTCGCTGTTTCTCAAGATCTACTGGCTGCTGGCCGGGCCGTTCCGCGCGAAGACGAACATCCGCGGGATGACCGAGACGCTTCACCGCATCAAGGCAGTCGCCGAGAAGTCGCCGACGAACTGACCGCGCCCCCCTGACGTGGATCGCCCGCTGCGCCGGACGCTCGGCACGCCGGACGCGGTCGTCCTGGGCCTCGGCTCGATGGTCGGGGCGGGCATCTTCGTCGCGCCTGCCCCCGCGGCGGCGGCCGCCGGGTCCGGCCTCCTGCTCGCGCTGGTGCTGGCCGGGGCGGTCGCGTACGCCAACGCGCTCTCCTCCGCCCGCCTCGCGGCGGTGTACCCGACCTCGGGTGGCGCGTACGTCTACGGCCGCGAACGGCTCGGGGAGTTCTGGGGCTACCTCGCCGGGTGGGCGTTCGTCGTGGGCAAGACCGCCTCGTGCGCGGCGATGGCGCTCGCGGTCGGAACCTACGCGTGGCCCGAGTACGCCACCGAGACCGGTGTGGCCGTTGTGGTTGCGCTGACTGCCGTCAACTACGTCGGGGTCTCGCGGTCGGCGGCCCTGACCCGTGTGCTCGTGACGGTTGTCGTCGGGGCGCTGCTGGTCGTGGTGGCGGTCGCGCTCGGCGCCGACGCCGCGCAGTCCGACCGGCTGCGGCCGGGCGGCGACACCGATCTGCGGGGCATCGCCGAGGCCGCCGGGCTGCTGTTCTTCGCGTTCGCCGGCTACGCGCGGATCGCGACGCTCGGCGAGGAGGTACGCGACCCCGCCCGGACGATCCGGCGCGCCATCCCGCTGGCGCTGGGGCTCGCGCTCGCGCTGTACGCCGCCGTGCTCGCGGCGGCGCTCGCGGTGCTCGGACCGGACGGGCTGGCCGCGACCGAGGCGCCGCTGACCGACACCGTGCGCGCCGCGGGCGCGGACGGGATCGTGCTGGTGGTGCGCGCAGCCGCGGTCCTCGGCGCGGCGGGGGCGCTGCTGGCGCTCATCCTGGGCGTCTCACGCACGACGCTGGCGATGGCCCGGGACCGGCACCTGCCGCACGTACTCAGCGCCGTGCACCCGCGCTTCGGCGTCCCGCACCGCGCGGAGCTCGCCGTCGGCGCGGTGGTCGTGGTGCTCACGCTCATTGGGGAGATCCGGGACGTCGTCGCGTTCTCCTCGTTCGGCGTGCTCGTGTACTACGCGATCGCGAACGCCGCCGCCTGGACGCTCGCCCCCGGCCGGGCCCGGATCGTGCCCGCGCTCGGGTTCGTCGGCTGCCTCGCGCTGGCGCTGACGCTGCCGCTGGAGGCGGCCCGCGCCGGGGGCGCCGCGCTGGCGATCGGCTACGCCCTGTTCATCCTGCGTGGGGTACTGGCACGCTGAGCCCGTGCGTACCCGGGTGCTCCTCGCCGCGACGGCGGTCCTGTTCGCGCTGACCCCGAGCGGCGCGCGCGCCGACGACGTCCCGCCGCCGCCCAAGCCCCTGCCGACCCCGACCGAGGCAAAGCCGCGCTCGACCGCCCCGTGGGTCGCGTACAGCGCGCTGCCCTACAGCGAGGCCGCCGGGGCGGGCCGCGGGTTCCTCGGGGCGGCCGACGTCCGACTCGTGCGGACCGACGGGGTCGACGACCGCGCCGTCACGACCGGACCCGCCACCGAGTTCGAGCCGACCTTCTCCCCCGACGGCACGTGGATCGCGTTCAGCAGCGACCGGGCCGACGTGCGCGCGGGACGGACCGACATCTGGGTGGTCCGCCGGGACGGCACGGGCCTGCGCCGGCTCACCACGGACCTCAACGCCCGCCGCCCGGCGTGGTCGCCCGACGGCGCACGCATCGCCGCCGGCACCGACTCCGGGATCGTCACCTTCACCGCCACCGGCAAGAAGGCCGCGGACTTCGTGGCGGTGACCACCAACGACGCGACGCACGTCGACTTCGCGCCGACGTGGACCCCGGACGGGAAGCGGTTGCTCTTCACCCGCACGACGCTCGCGAACGGCGCGGCGACCGGGCAGTCGATCTGGACCGCCCCGGCCGCGGGCGGCAAGGCGCGGGCACTGCTCGGGGACTCTGCCCCGTCCGGGTACCTCTCGCAGCCCGACGTCTCCCCCGACGGCAAATACGTGACCTTCCTGCAGGCCGACGCCTCGGGCACCGCCATCTGGCTCGTCGACATGGAGGGCTCGCTGATCGGCCGCCTGGCGCGCAGCGCCACCGGGCTGCTGAACACACCGGCGTTCTCCCCCGACGGTCGGTGGATCCTGTTCACCCACTCCGGCCGCGACGGCAGCAGCCCTTCGTCGATGCGTCTGGTCAGCGTCGACGGGACGAAGACGCGGATCGTCACCCGCATCACCCGCGGCAACTACTACGCCCCGGCGTGGGATCCGTCGGCCACCACGAAACCCTGACGGGCCGTCAGCTCTGGTCAGTCCCCGTCAGTCGCGCCCGTCAGTCGCGCAGGTCCGGCCAGAGCGCCAGGGCGTTCTCCCGGAACACGGCGCGGAGCCAGTCGTCGCCGAGGTCGAGCTCCGCGACCGCCGCGACCTGGGTGGCGTAGGTGTTCGGCATCGTCGGGTAGTCGCTGCCGAACAGGATCCGGTCGCCGAACTCGCGCAGCACCGCCCGGGCCTCGGCTCGCGGGAACGGCCACAGCGCGTCGCCGAACTTGGTGAAGACCCCGGTCACGTCGAAGCGCACCGCCGGGTGGCGGCGCGCGAGCTCGACGAACCCGTCGAACTCCGGCATGCCGAGGTGGGCGACGATCGCCGGGAGCTGCGGGTGCCGGGCGAGCACCTCACCGAACGGGCCGGGGCCGGTGAACTCGGTGGCCGTCGGCCCGCTGCCGACGTGCGCGACGACGGGGATCCGGGCCTCGGCGAGCAGGCCCCACACCGGGTCGAGCAACTCGTCCCGCGGGTCGTACCCGCCGACCTGGACGTGCGCCTTGAACACCCGCGCGCCGGCGTCGATCGCCTCGCGCACGTAGTCGGCCACGCCGTCCTCGGGGAAGAACGTCGCGGTGTGCAGGCAGCCAGGCGTCTGCGCGGCGAACTCCGCCGCCCAGGCGTTCAGCCCCGCCGCCATGTCGGGCTTGTGCGGGTAGAGCAGGCCGGTGAACGCCTGCACGCCCATCGCGCGGAGGCGACCGAGCCGGGTCGACATGTCGTCCCGGTACTGCACCGGCCACGGGCGGCCGAGCAGCGGACCGGCCGCGTCGAAGTACTCCCACACCTTCTGCTGCAGCCGGTCCGGCATCAGGTGCACGTGGACGTCGACGATCCCGGGCAGTCCGAGCGCCGCCCAGTACGCGGGCAGCTCCGCGTCCGCCCGCGGCGCCGCGGTCATCCGACCGCCGCGGGCCGGGGAACGAGGGCGGCGCCGGTCGGCGGGAACCAGCGCGGGAGCGCACGGCGCAGGGCGGCGGGGCCGCTCGGCTCGAGCAGACCGGACCGTTGCGCGGCCGCCCAGGTGATCTCGCCCATCCACACATCGGTGAGCGTACGGACCGCCGTCGTGACCGTGACACCGACGTCGTGCCCGGGGTCGTAGTCGCAGACGTCGGCGTCGTCGGGCGTGATCGTCATCCACCAGGCGCTGCCGGCGCCGCGCCGCTCCGGGAACCGGAAGTGCACGACGGTGCGGCCGGGCGGCACCGCGGTGTGGTCGACGTTGCGGTGCATGTCCCACATCAGCAGCTTCGGGTCGTAGTCCCCGTCGGCGGGCTTGCCCGCCCAGCGCACGCCCCAGACGCCGAGCGCCTCGACGACCGGCTCCAGCTCCCGGCCGGCCGGCGTCAGGACGTACTCGACGTCCCGGCCGTGCGCGCGCCGCTCGACGATGCCGGCCTTCGTCAGATGCGTCAGCCGCGTGGAGAGCAGCGCCGGGGACATGCGCGGCACACCCCGGCGGATCTCGTTGAAGCGCGTGCTGCCGAAGAGAAGCTCACGCACGACGAGCATCGTCCACCGTTCGTCGAGCAGCTCCATCGCCTTCGCGACCGGGCAGAACTGCCCGTAACTGGCTCCCATGCGCCGCACGTTAGTACAGATTCAGTACCGGGTCAGATACAGATTCTGAACTAGGGCGCCGCACGCCGCGTTCCTACCGTCGGAGCATGACAACCCCAACTCTCGACAACACTGCCGACACTGCGCTGAAGGCCCGTCACCGGGCTATGTGGGCCCTCGGGGACTACCCCGCCGTGGCCACCGAGGTCATCGCCGAGCTCGGACCGATCCTCGTCGCGGCCGCGGGCATCGGGCCCGGCACCACGGTCTGCGACGTCGCCGCGGGTTCGGGCAACGCGTCCATCCCCGCCGCGCTCGCCGGCGCGGAGGTGACCGCCACCGACCTGTGCCCCGATCTGCTCGAGGTCGGGAAGGCCGCCGCCGAGCAGGCAGGGGTCACCGTGGCGTGGAAGGAGGCCGACGCCGAGAACATGCCGTGCGCCGACGCCCGCTACGACGTGACGATGTCCTGCGTCGGTGTCATGTTCGCCCCGCACCACCAGCGGGCCGCGGACGAACTGCTGCGCATCACGCGCCCGGGCGGCACGATCGCGCTGATCAGCTGGACGCCGGAGGGCTTCATCGGTCGCATGTTCGCGACCATGAAGCCCTACGCTCCCCCGCCGCCGCCCGGCGCCTCGCCGCCGCCGTTGTGGGGCAACGAGGAGCACGTCCGCACGCTGTTCGGGAATGGGGTTTCCACCCTGCACGCGGCCCGGCGGACGCTGAAGGTCGACCGATTCGCCTCCGGCGCCGAGTTCCGCGACTTCTTCAAGGCCACCTACGGACCGACGATCGCCGTCTACACCACCCTCGGCGACGACGCGGAGAAGGTGGCCGCCCTCGATTCGGAGCTCGCCGCGCTGGGTGACGCGGCGCTCTCGGACGGTGCCTCGGCCGACGGCGTCATGGAGTGGGAGTACCTGCTCGTCACGGCGACCCGGAGGTCGTGATGGCCGGAACGGCCACGGTGCCTCGGATGCGGCACGAGAAGGAACGGGTCTCCGAGTCGATCACGATCGCGGCCGAGCCGACGGTGGTCTTCGGGCTCGTCACCGACCTGCCCCGCATGGGCGAGTGGAGCCCGGAGAACACCGGCGGTTCCTGGCAGAACGGCGCCACGGCGGCGGCGGTCGGGGCGCGGTTCCTCGGGAACAACGCCAATGCCGAGGCCGGCAAGTCCTGGGACGCGGCGGTCGTCGTCACCGAACTGGAGGAGCCGCACCGGTTCGCGTTCAAAACCGTGTTCCGCGGTCTCACGCTCGCGCACTGGATCTACGAGATCGTCCCGGGAGGCGTGGACGGCCCGGCCGGGTGCACCGTGACCGAGACGTGGGTCGACACCCGCAACCGGACGATGGCGCGGCTGCTCGGCAAGAAGATCACCGGGATCCCCGGCCTGAGCCGGGCCGAGTTCACCCGGCGGTCGATCGCGACGACCCTCGCCAATCTCAAGCAGACGGCGGAGTCGGCCCGGGCGACCACCGGCTGACCGAGGTCACTTCGCCCGCAGGCTCTCCAGGAAGTCGGCGAACTGCATCATCGAGGTGTCCGCGGGCTGCACGACCGGCCCGAGGGCGTCGGCCGCGGCTCGCGTCCCCTCCGCGAACGCAGTCAGGCCGCCGTTGAACTGCTCGTTGTACGCCGCGAGCGGGGCAGCGGCGGCCCGTCCGCCGTCGAGAAATTGCCGGGTCGGCTCCGCCATCGCCTCGAAGACCTGCGGGCCGGCGGCCTCGGCCGCGAGGACCTGGTTGGTGACCGGCTGCGCCTCGGCCGGGAACTGGGCCAGCGCCAGATTCACCGTCGAGGTGCCAATCCCGTAGAACAGCGGGACCGCGAGCGTCGCGCCCGTCTGGCAGTAGTCGAAGAAGTTCGACAGCCCGGTCACCCGCGGCGGGGCGTCCGCGGTCGGCTCAGCGGCCGCGGCCGGGGACGCGGTCAGTGCCACGGGCAGGGCCAGGCCGACGGCGAGCGTGCCGGACGCGGCGAGCGCCGCGCCGCGACGCGACCTCCGACGCCGATAACGGGGCTGGGAGTGACGGGACATGGGGGCCTCCACCTGCTGATGCAGTTTCAGGTTGCGCTCTGGCCGGGCATCTTTGCGGCGGTTCATGCTGCTTCTTTACCGAGATAAGCCGCTTGGACGTCGGGGCTGTTGCGGACCTCGTCAGCGGTGCCGGCCATCAGCGGCTTGCCGAAGTCGAGGACGAAGATCCAGTCGCAGATCTCCAGGACCAGGCTCATGTCGTGCTCGACCATGAGGATCCCGATGCCGCGCGAGGCCACGAGCTCGCGCAGCTGCCGGCCGAAGTCCCGGCTCTCCGCGGGGTCGAGACCGGACGACGGCTCGTCGAGCAGCAGGATCCGCGGGTTGCGGGCCATCGCCCGGGCCAGTTCGACCAGTCGGCCCTGTCCGGTGGACAACGACCCGACGACGCGGTCGGCCAGCGGCTCCAGCCCGGTCGCGTGCAGCACCTCGTCGGCCTCGTGCCGGATCTGCCGCCGACGCGCTCGGCCGGAGGCGCGCAGGCCCAACTGCGAGACCGGGTCCCACGACAGCCAGCGGGCCTCGACGCCGAACTCGACGTTCTCGCGCACCGTCATCGTGGAGAACAGCTCGAGGCGCTGGAAGGTCCGGCCCAGACCCATGCGGGCGCGGCGCGACGGGCTGTGGCGGGCGAGGTCCTCGCCGTCGAGGGTGACCTTGCCGCGGACGGGTGCCTGCAGACCGCTGCACACGTTGAACAGCGTCGTCTTGCCGGCCCCGTTGGGGCCGATCAGACCGGTGATGCGGCCGGGCGGCGCGTGGACACCGACGCCGTCGAGAGCCGTGAGGCCGCCGAAGCGGACGACCACGTCCTCGGCCCGCAGGCCGTCGCCGGAACCGGGCTCGGTCTTCAGTTCGGTCATGCCACGCCCTCCCCGAGGTACCGCTCGAAGATCGTGCCGCTGCGGCACTGAGCCGGTTCACCGACGAACACGATCCGGCCCTTCTGCAGGATGTAGACGTAGTCCGCGATCGCGAGCGCGCGGTGCACGTACTGCTCGACGACGAGCAGCGAGCGCCCCTCGGCGCGCAGCATCTCGACGGCGGCGAAGATCTCGTCGATGACGACCGGCGCGAGGCCGACCGAGAGCTCGTCGATCATCAGCAGCTGAGGCTGCGTCACCAGAGCCCGGGCGACGGCGAGCATCTGCTGTTGGCCACCGGACATCGTCCCGGCCGTCTGCGACAGGCGCTGGCCGAGGACCGGGAAGTACCGGGTCGCGGTCTCGATCGCCGCCGCCTTGCCCCGCCCGCGGGTGTGCATGGCGAGGTTCTCCGCCACCGTGAGGTTG
Organism: Sporichthya polymorpha DSM 43042; assembly: GCF_000384115.1. Lineage (NCBI taxonomy): Bacteria > Bacillati > Actinomycetota > Actinomycetes > Sporichthyales > Sporichthyaceae > Sporichthya > Sporichthya polymorpha. Next base: position 3,469,471 of record NZ_KB913029.1, on the reverse strand, counting down.
CGGAAGATCCCGCGGCCCTCGGGGATCAGGCAGATCCCGTCGGCGACGCGGGCGTGCGGGGTGCGGGTCCCCTGCGCCCGGTCGTTCCAGCGCACCTCCCCCGCGGTGGGGTGGACGAGGCCGGCGATCGTCTTCAGCAGCGTCGTCTTGCCGGCGCCGTTGGACCCGAGCAGCGCCACCGCGGCCCCGTCCGGGACGGTGAGGTTGACGTCGTGCAGGACCTGCGCGCGGCCGTACCCGGCCTGCAGGTGCCGGAGCTCGAGGGTCATCGCGCACCTCCGGTCGCGCTGCTCACGGGGGCGAGACGCTGGCGGCGGCGGGCGGCGTGCGCGCCGACGCGGGCCGGACCCTCGTCGGCGAGCCTGCCCCAGAGCCGGGTGTTGGGCAGGTTCGTCACCAGGCCGACCAGACCGTTGGGCGCCTGCGCCAGCAGGATCGCGCCGATGCCGAAGAACATCGTCTGGTAGTTGATGACGTCCGCGTCGGTGAAGAACGCGGGGATCGCGACCATCATCACCGTCGCGAGCGCCGCCCCGCCCAGCGTCGCGGAGCCGGCGGCGACCAGGACAGCCACCCACGTGAGCGACTGGAAGAACGAGTAGCTCGACGTGCCGACGGTGGTCACCTGCGCCGAGAGCAGCGCACCGGCGATCGCCGCGAAGAAACCGCTGACGCAGAACACGACGGTGCGCGCGGCGGTGGTGTTGATGCCGAGGGTCTCGACCGCGACGTTGCTGTCGGCGGTCGCGCGGAGCAGACGGCCGAGGCGGGTGGCCCGGACGAGCTCGATCGTGAGCACCGAGACCACCGCGATCGCGAGCACGAAGAAGTAGAACTCGTTGGTGCCCTCGAGCACGTTGCCGAACCAGGTCGGCCGCTGGATCGCCACCTGACCGGAGGTGCCGAAGACCCAGGAGGTGTTGTAGAGGAGGTTCTGGAACAGGACGCCGAAGCCGAACGTCGCCAGCGCGAGGAACAGGCCCGACAGGCGGATCGCCGGAATCGCGAGCAGCCCCGCGATCGGGACGACGATCAGCCCGGCGACCAGCATCGCCGGCAGGAACGGCCAGCCGTCGGCCTGCAGGTGCCCGAGCGTCGTGGCCCCGAGGGCGACGAACACCGCGTGGCAGAGCGAGATCTGGCGCGAGAGCCCGAGCAGCAGACTGAGGCTGCTGAACATGATGAGCATCGCGAGGGCGGTCGTGGCCGTCGTCGTCCGCGAGTCGGTCGCGATGCTCGGCACGATCAGTGCGACCGCGACGATCGCCGTGAGCACCCCGATCGGGAAGCGCCGCGACCCCGGGGCGAGCGTCGCGGTGGTCGAGCGCGGCTGCACGCTCTTCGTGAGCTCCTTGAAGCTGCCCTTCTTCGAGAAGACCAGCACCGTGAACAGCGCGAGGAACGGCAACGCCTGCGGCAGGCCCGCCAGCCACGTCTGGTCGGAGGCGTACGTGCTGACCCACTTGATCGACAGCTGCCCGAGCACACCGAGACCGAGAGCACCGGCGTAGGCGATCGGCAGACTGACCAGGCGACCGAGCGCGGCCGCGCCGAACGCCTGCACGACCAGCAGGATGAGGACGAGCGCGTCCGCACCGAGCGTCGGCGCGAGCAGGACGCCGGCCAGTGAGGCGAACGACGAGCCGAGCATCCAGGCGAGCGTGGTCGTGCGCGACGCGTTGGCCCCGGTGAGCTCGGCCAGCTGCGGGTCGTCGACGACCGCGCGCATGTCGAGACCGATCTGCGTGCGCTTGAAGAACAACGCGAGACCGAGCCCGAGGCCCGCGGCGATCGTCGTGATGGCGATCTGGTCGTAGCCGACGTTGACCGCGCCCATGTCGACGACCTTCTCGGGGAAGATCGCCGGGACCGGCTTCGACGTCGGGCCGTACAGGATGATGACGAGGCCCTGCAACGCCACCAGCAGACCGATGGAGACCACGACGTAGGCCGCGGAGCCCGCTCCCTGGAGACGGCGGAACAACGCGCGGTCGACGACGATGCCGATCGCCGGGCCGAGGCCGAGCACCACGACGAACACCGCGAGCTCGGGCGGGAGGCCCCAGTCGACGGTCAGCGTGTAGTACGCGTAGGCGCTGACCATCGCGACCGTGCCGTGCGCGAAGTTGAACACGCCGGAGGTCGTGTAGGTGACGACCAGGCCCATCGCAGCCAGGGCGTAGATCGACCCGGTGGTGATCCCCAGGACGAGGAACGGCAGGTAGTCGGACATCAGCGCGTCAGCTCACCCGTGCCGGCGCCGGTCACAGTGCTGCGGGGGTGCAGAGAGCGCAAGGCCGGATGCCCTCGGGCAGGGCCGACGAGCTCACGGTCTCGGTCCGCTCCCCCGTCACCATCGCGCAGGTCGGCACGTGGGCATACCGGCCCTCGGGAATGACAACCAGGTGTTCCGGCATCCGGGTCGCGACCGGGCCATCGGAGGCGGCGGCCGCGCTGCCGACCCCACGCTGACCACGCGTCAGGAAACCGCCGAGCAGCAGGTTGCGCCGGCGCATCAACCGCCGCCGCATCCCGACCATGCCGATCACCCCCACCACCCCGGCGACCGCGAGCACGGTCGCCGCGGAGGCGGTCGCGGTGAACGCCGGCCGGGCCTCGTTGGTGTTCGCGGCCTGCCAGTACGCGACCATCAGCGCCGCGAACGCAAACGCGATCGCAAGCCCGCCGATCCGCAGGTGGGCGAGCATCTCCCGCGGCATCGCGAGCACGTCTCGCGAGGTGGCGCCGTGCTGGGCGCTGCGCTGCGCGACCCCCGCGCCCACGGCACCGTTGGCGTTCGCCGCCGACCCGGCGCGGTGCCGGGAGGCCCGAGCCTCGGCCACCGGTTCGACGAGGTCGTCGAACCGGTCCGGCCCGCCGCTGCCGCCGTCACTGCCCCCGTCGTTGCGGAGGCTGAGGATCGCCTCCTCGATGCGGTCGAGCTTGCGCCACTCGTCGTGCATGTCGGCGGAGATGTACAGCGTGGCGCCGACGCCGAGCAGGAACACCCCACCGAGGCCGCCCGAGATCAGGTAGGCCAGTTCCTCGGCCACGTAGGGCGAGTCCGCGATGCCCTGGTAGCCGACGATCAGCAGGACGACGCCGGCGAGCACGCACACCACGGCGGCGACCCGGTCCCACTGGGACTTCAGCACGGTCAGGACGTCCATCAGGCACGTCCTCCCTTCAGGGCGATCGAGGCGCGCCACAGGAGCGAGCAGAGCACGGCGATGCCCGCGCCGAGGGCGATCACCAAGTAGAAGAAGCGCATCTGGTCGTCGAGGTCGAGCGCGATCGACGCGGAAACCGTCGAGGCCCCCGCCTGCGGGGCGAAGTTCACGGTGGGGACGCCGGTCGTCGGCACGCCCGCGGCGGCGTCGACGCCGGTCGTCGGGAGCGCGCCCGCAGCCACCGGCACGTCGACACCCGTCGCGGCGTCGACCGGTGCCGCCGGGGTGGTCCCGGCCGGCGTGGTGCCCGCGTCGTTGGCGGCCGCGATGTCCAGCAGCGAGGACGACCCGCCGAGGATGAAGCTCGAGGCGTTGCCGATCAGCGTGCGCGCGACGCCCTCGGGCGATCCGGCGAAGGGCATCTTGCCCCGCTGCAGGATCTCGACGCCGGCGTTGGAGGCGCCGCCGTTGACCTCGTTGCCGCCGGCGAGGGCGACGGAGATGCCGCCGTCCTTCAGCGCCTGGTTGAGCTGGTCGAGGATCGGCGCGTACGCCGTGCCCGGGGAACCGCCCGGAGCCATGATCCCGTCGCGCGAGAGCCCGACCGGCTGCCCGAGCACGCTGACGCCGGTGACGTCGGTGACCGACGTCGTCGTCGGCTTCGACTCCCCCGGCTTGAGCACGCTGGTCGTCCGGACGTGCACCTCACCGATCTTCAGCACGCCGTCGACGTCGATGCCGCGGAGGATGCTGTCGGCGATCGAGGTCATCACCCCGTCGTCGCCGATCACGACGCTGGTCTCCTGCAGCGACCCGGCGGTGGAGATGACGCCCGCGACCGGGCCGGCCAGCTTCGCCGTCGAGGACGCGGTCCGGGCGTCGGACTCCGCGTCGAGCTTGAGCGACCCGGTGGCGTCCTGGGCCGACGCCTTCGGCGTCAGGTTGCCGTCGGTCACGACGTAGAGCGGGTAGGTGAACGGGAACGCCTGCCCGGTGCCGACGTTCGCCAGCGCCGGGGCGTTGACCACCGTGTCGCCGGGGTACGGGAACGACGCGAACGACGAACTGCCGCCCGAGGAGTTCACGACCGCCTGGGAGATCGGGCCGCCGGCGTCGTAGAGAGTGTCGACGACCAGGTAGCCCGGGAAGTCGTAACTGGTCCGGATCCCGCTGGCGCTCGCGGTGCCGACGGCCGCGCCGGAGGTGGTGTCGTCCGCCTGAGCGGGCGTCACCATGCCGACCGCGGCGCCCAGCGTTGCGGCGACCCCCGCGAGGCCGGTAGCGACCTTCGTGGTTCGGCGCATGTCAGGTACCCGGCTTCCAGTCGGGGGCGCAGACGAAGCCGCTGCGTTGGACGAAGGCGCCGTTCTCCAGCCTCACCGGCGCGATGCACCGATTCGTCTGGGTGCGGTCGTCGCTCTTGGCGAACGTGATGCCGGGCAGCAGCCCGCCGAGCTTCTCGTTCTTGAGCGAGTAGAGGAGGTCGAGGAAGTCCTGGCTCGTCACGGTCTTCTTGTTGAGGAACTTCCCGGCGTACTTCTCCAGCAGCGCGCCGACCACGAACGCCCCGGCACCGACGTCACCGGTGACCTTGCCGGGCTGGTACCTGGCCATGGCGTCCCGGTAGTCCTTGAGCAAGGGGGACGTCGAGTAGGCCGGCGTCCGGCTCGCGAGCAGGAGACCGTTGAGGATGGGGCCCTGGTCCAGCGTCGCCTGGATGCCCAGGTTGTAGGTGCCGGCGAGGATCGGGGTGTAGTTCTGCTGTGCCGCGTTGCGGGCCACGCGCCCGACGCTCGCGCTGTCGAGCAGCAGCACCATCACCTCGGCACCGGCGTTCTTCGCCTGCAGCAGCTGGGCGGTGTAGTCCGGCTGCACGAGCGAGACCTGCGCCTTGTAGACGATCTCGAGGCCCTTGTGCGGGAGCAGCTTGGAGAAGCTGCTGATCTGCTGGGCGCACGTCGACGCCTCCTGGCAGTACAGGACGCCGAGCTTCTTCTTGTCGGTCTGCGCCGCGATGGTGTTGATGAAGCCCCAGGCCTGCCCGACGTCCGCGCCGTTCATGGGGTTGAAGACCATGATCGAGTGGTCGGAGGAGATCGCACCGCCGATGCTCCCGATCACCGGGACGCCCTTGCTCTTCAGGTACGGGATCGCGCCGTCGAGCTCGCCGAAGCTGTACTCGTTGAAGAACGCGACCGCCTTCTCCTGCTCGACGCACTTCTGCGCGATCGCCTGGGCGTTGGCGGCCGCGCCGCCGGTGTCGGCGATGATCATCCGCACCTTGTGGCCGGCGAGCCCGCCCTTGGCGTTGATGTACGCCTCCCAGGCCTTGTTGGCCACGGGCGCGGGACCGGTGACGGCGCCGAGGACGCCGGAGGAGTTGCCGAACGAGCACATCACGATCTCGTCCCGCGGGCCCGCGGGCACCGGGACGTCGACGTTCGTGCCGGGCACCTTGGCGGTGTTGTCCGTCGTGGCCTTGCCCGGGGCCGCGCTCGCGCCCGCTCCGGGGCCGGCGGCGGGGTCAGTGCCGGCGACCGTGCCGGCGTCCGTCCCGGCGCCCGCGGCGGGGGCTGCCGCGCCGGGGTCGACCGCGCCGGGCACGGCACCGGTTCCGCCGACGTCCCCGGTTCCGGGGGCCGCGGCGACCGCGGTGGGGACGCTGATCGCGCCCTGGGTCGCCGCGAGCTCGGTCTCGGACAGGTGCGAGCCACATCCGGCGAGCAGCGCGATGCCCGTCACCGCCACGACGGCGGCGCGCATCCGGCCGGACGTCCGCGAGCGACGTGTCCTTCGCATGGTCATGGTCTCCTTCGTGGAGTGCTCGTGGTGCGCCCGGGCGGTCATCGGCTCACCGTCCGGGGGATGGCCCACCTCGTGTCCGCGTCCGGGACCGGGGCTCCGATCAGTTCGGCGAGCAGCCGGCTCGCGGGATCGGCCGCTGTCGGCCGCCGGTCGCCCCGCCCGGCCAGCAGCTTCGCCGTGCGGTGCAGCAGAATCGCGAGTCGAAGCGCCGCGAGCGCCTCGTAGTAGTCGGCATAGCGAACCTGATGCCCCGTCAACTCCGTGTAGCGCGCGAGAACCGCCTCGCGGCCGGGGAAGCCGGTCGGCAGCGGCAGGCCCAGACCGTCGGTGTGGTGACGCTGGACGAACAGCCACCAGCCGAGGTCGAGCTCGGGCGAGGCGAGCGCCACCAGCTTCCAGTCGAGGACGCCGGCGACGCTCAGGTCGTCGGCGAAGAGGAGGTTGCCGAGCCGGGCGCCACCCCAGCACACGACCGTCGGCTCCTCGCCCGGGCGGTTCGCCTCCAGCCAGTCGAACGCCGCCTCCACCACCGGGTGCGCGCCCTCCGTCGCCGCCCAGTCGTAGCTCGCGCGCCAGAGTGCGAGCTGCTGGTCCAGCGGCGTGGGGCCGAGCTGCGGCCGGTCGAGGAAGTCAAGGCCGAGTGCGTGCGCGTCCGCGGCGTGCAGCTGGGTCAGAGCGATCAGGCCGTTGTCGTACAGGCGTGCGCGCTCGTCGGCGGTGAGGTCGAGGACCCAGCCGCCGGCCGTGTAGGGCGGGTCGTCGCGCGGCACCCGGCCGAGCAGCCGCTCCATGACGAGGAACGGCGCGCCGAGCACCGACGGGTCGGTCTCGACCCACGGCGCCGGTGGGACGGGCGCGGCGGAGTGCACGGACAGCGCCTGCATCACCCACTGCTCGGTCACGAGGTCGTACCGGGGGAAGACGGCGGGACCGGTCGGCGCGACCTTCGCGACGTAGTACGCGCTCCCCACGGTGCCGTTCCGGACCCAGTCGGCCCGGAACCGGATCATCTCCGTCGCCATCGCGTGGCTCGCCGGCACGGTGACCTCCGCGACGGCGACGTCCGTCACCCCGAGCAGCTTGGTCGCCAACCACCCGCGCAGCGCCTGCGCGGTCTGCACGGGGTCCCGGGGCGGGGCGAGTGACACTACGTCAGCCCACCGCTCCGCGGCTGCGCGCCCGCATGCCGAGCTGGTACTTGTCGGCCCAGAGCTCCTGGTACGTCGAATGGGTGATGCGGCCCTGGGAGTCGGTCCACCGGTAGACGGTGTCGTGGAAGGAAGCGTTCGGCCAGGCCGGCATGACGCAGGTCGCGACCGCCTCGCCGGTGAAGCGGTGGACCACGCCGGTCTCGTCCTCGGCCTCAATCTCCTGCCGGAGCGAGATGAAGGTCTCCGGCTGCTGCTCCAGCACGTTCCGGCGGACGCGGACGATGTCGAGCGTCTTGTCGCCCTGCTGCAACCAGGCGAAGTGGTGCGTCCGGCTCCCCGCGGGGATGTCGTAGATCCCGGCCCAGGTCGGGTCGGTGTCGGGGGCCTCGAACGAGATCTGATTGAAGATCAGGTCCTCGCCGAAGTACATCGGGGACCAGCCCACGGGCGGGGTCGGCGGGCCGCCCTGCGTTTCCTTGCGGATCTGCAGCCAGGACCGGTCGCGCGGGTAGTGGCAGTCCACCGCGTGGCGCTCCCCGTCGACGACACACTCACCGGTCACGTGCATGAACTGCTCGCTGCCGCCGGTGACCCGGGACGGGTCGTCGTGGTGGTCGTCCTCGCCGGGGACGACGTGGCCGCGCGCGAGCAACGGCGTCACGCCGGTCTGGACCACGTCGAACGAGTGCCGGCCGTCCGCGCTCGCGTACGTCACGCGGGCGACGCGGCCGGGTTCGGAGAACTCGATCGTCAGGCCGTTCGCGGTGCGGATCGTGGTGCCGTCCACCTCGGGCCACGGCATCGTCATCTCGTAGTTGCAGTGCGCGGCGTCGATCGGCGACGGGTTGTGCAGCCCCGAGAACATCACGACGCCGCCCTGCGAGAGCGGGAACGCGGGCTGGTAGCGCACGTACGCGAACACCCCGATGGCCGCCTCGGGCACGGCGAACCCGAAGTAGTGGGTGTGGATCGTGTGCGGGTCCCAGACCTCCCCCGGCCCCGGCAGGGGCAGGATCAGGTCACTCTCCGGCGGCTGAACGGGGGGCATCCGGCTCCTCGAATGACGTACGTCACGGTGCTCTCCGCGAAGGTAGCCCCTGGTGAAGCAGCCTTTCAATACTGAAACTTCATTTGATTGCTCGGTCATGTGACCGTTTTTGATTGATCGATCGAGAACGGGGGGCGACAATGGTGGCGTGGTGCAGACGACCCGGAGCCCGTCGGCGCGCGTGCAGCGTCGGCAGCAACGCACCCGCGCCGAGCTGACGCGGGCGGCTGCGCGCATCATCGCCACCAAGGGGGTCGACGGGCTGCGGCTGCGCGAGGTCACCGACGAGGCCGACGTCGGTTTCGGCTCGTTCTACAACTACTTCTCCTCGAAGGAGGAGCTGGTCGAGGCGGTGGTTTCCGACCTCGCCGGCGCCGCGGCCGCCGCGCTCGGCGCGCAGCTGGCGGGCTACGCCGACCCCGCTGAAGCAGTGTGCGTCGCGCACCGGTGGCTCGTCCGCGCGGCGGTCGAGGATCCGGTCGGGGCCCGCCTGCTCGTCCAGCTCGACCACGCGGACGTCCGCCTCCAGGAGCGCCTCCTCCCCCTGGGCGTCGCGCTCATGGAGACAGGGATGACGTCGGGGCGCTTCCGGCCCACGGACTCGCCGGCCACCACCGTGAGCTACCTCGTGGGTGCGACACTGGCCCTGATGCGTGCGGTGCTGGAGGGACGCGTGGGGCCGGAGGCCGAGTCGCAGACCGGCGTCGTCATGCTCCAGGCGCTCGGGCTCGACGCCGCGGACGCCCACGAAATCGCGTACCGCGACCTGCCGAGTGCCGCACTGGTGGACCTTAGCGAGCGAACGCTGTCCAACTGAACGTTCCTTCAATATTGAAAGTTGATTCTAGAAATGAGCCCTGTCATATTGGAGGAGTGACCGAGCAAGAGGTGGCGGAAGTCCGGACCCGGACCGATCGCCGACGGGAACGCACCCGGGGGAAGCTGACCGACGCCACGCGCGAGCTGATCGCCGAGAAGGGCGTCGCGGGCCTGCGCATCCAGGAGATCACCGAACGCGCGGACGTCGCGCTGGGCTCCTTCTACAACCACTTCGACTCGAAGGAAGCGGTCGTCGAGGCCGTCATCGCCGACAGCCTGCAGAACATCGCCGAGACGCTGGCCGCCGACCCGGTCCAGGACGCCGCCGAGCTCGTCAGCATCGCGATCCGACGCTTCGTCGGCCTGGCCTACTCCGACCCGGAGTTCGCGAGCGTCGTCGTGCACCTCAACCACGCGGACGCCCTCTTCGGCGTCGCCGTCCACCCGGCCGCGCGCACCGCGGTCCAGCGCGGCATCGCCGAGAAGCGCTTCGAGGTCCCCGACCTGGAGGTCGCGGTCACCGCGATCCTCGGCGGGGCGCTCGCCGTCATGCGGGCGATCGTCGACGGCCGGCTCGGCAAGGACGCCGAGATCAAGTACGCCGAGGCCGCCCTCCGCTCCCTCGGGGTCTCCCCCGCCGACGCCGCCGAGGTCGTCCGCCGCCCGCTCAAAGGCTGACTCCCTCCCCTCGCACAGGCAAAGGCCCGTTCATGTCGGCGGCGTTTCCGAGTTCCCGCCCTACCTTTCGGTTGAGGAATGGAGACTGCGGTGGCCCGACACTCGTTCGTGCTCAACGGCAAGAAGGTCAGCGTCGACATCGAGAACAACGTCCGCATGCTGTGGGTGCTGCGTGACGTGCTCGGCGTCACCGGCCCGAAGTACGGCTGCGGCATCCGTGTCTGCCAGGCCTGTACCTCGCACCTGAACGGCAAGCACTTCAACCCGTGCTCGGTGCCCGTGTCGGACATCAAGTCCTCCGACCGGATCACCACGATCGAGGGTCTGGCCAAGACGGCCAAGGGCAAGCTGCACCCGGTCCAGGAAGCCTGGATCAAGTTCGACGTCGCCCAGTGCGGTTACTGCCAGCCCGGCCAGATCATGGCCGCGACGGCGCTGATCAACCGCGTGAAGAAGTCCGGCCGCAAGATCTCCGAGGCCGACCTCGACACGCTGCGCAACGTCTGCCGCTGCGGCACCTACCCCCGCATCCGCGAGGCCGTGAAGCACGCCGCCGCCCGCATGTGACAGCCCGCGTTCATCAAGGGGTGACACCCCTTGGTGAACCGTCAGATCTCGGCGAAGTCACCGTGGCGGCCGCGGCCGGCGGCGAAGCGGCCGGCCCCGTCGGCGCCCTCCTGGTAGTGCGCCTCGACCCCGTTGTGCCATTCGCGACGCATCGCCTCGCGCACCGGTTGGCCATAGGTCTCGAGGACCGAGCGCCGGTCGGCGCGGACCGCGGCCTGCGGGAAACGCGCGATCTCGTGGGCCATCTCCTCCGCGGCCGCGCGGGCGTTGCCGCTCGCCGTCACCTGCTCGCACAGACCGATGCGCAGCGCCTCGTCTGCGGGCACCTGGCGCCCGGTCAGGATGATCTCCATCGCACGGCCCTGCCCGACGAGGCGCGGGAGCCGGACGGTGCCGCCGTCCAGCAACGGGATGCCCCAGCGGCGGCAGTAGACGCCGAAGTACGCGTCCTCGGCCAGGACGCGGACGTCGCACCAGAGCGCGAGCTCCATGCCGCCGGCGACCGCGGGGCCCTCGACGGCCGCGATGACCGGCTTCGACAGCTCCAGGCGGGTCGGCCCCAGCGGACCGCGCGGGGCCGGGTTCGCCCCCGTCGGGAACGCGAGGCCCCGGACGATCTCGGCGTCGAACTGATCGCGGTCGGTCAGGCTGCTCGCGTACTTCAGGTCCCAGCCCGCGCAGAACGCCCCGCCCTCGCCCCACAGCACCGCGACGCGCGCCTCGGGGTCCGCGTCGAACTCCGAAAACGCCACGACGAGGTCGTCCGCGCTCCGCGGGTCCATCGCGTTCCGCGCCTCGGCGAACCGGCTGTGCACGATCGTCCAGACGTTGCCGTTCTTCTCCGTGCGGATCACGCGGCTCCCCCGATCGGGTCCTCGGCCGCCGACCCCCGGCCGCCCCGAGCATCCTCAGCGCCCGCTTCCGCGCGGACAACCGGCGGCCGAACTTTCGGCCGGGTCCGGCCCGCCGCCCGCAGTCAAGAAAGGGTGACACCCCTTACTGCGCAGTAAGGGGTGTCACCCTTTCTTTCTTGACGACAGGCGCGGCGTCAGTGGGCGGCGGAGCCGACGTACTGCTCGGCGAGGGCATCGGCGTCGAGTTCGTCGGGTTCGCCGGCGAAGGCGACCTCGCCCTTGTTGAGCAGGTAGACGTAGTCGGCGACGTCGAGGGCGCGGGCGACGTACTGCTCGACGAGCAGGAGGGCGGCGCCGCGGTTCGCCAGCAGCGCGAGGAAGGAGAAGACCTCGTCGACGATCTTCGGGGCCAGGCCCATGCTGACCTCGTCGAGCAGGACGAAGCGGGGCTTCTGGACGTAGGCGCGGGCGAGGGCGAGCATCTGCTGCTCGCCACCGCTCATGGTCCCGGCGACCTGGTTGATGCGCTCGCCGAGACGCGGGAAGGCCTCGACGGCGGAGGAGATCGCCTTCTCCTCCGCCCCCGGCCGGCTGAACGTCACGAGGTTCTCCCGCACCGTCAGGCTGCGGAAGACCCCGCGGCCCTCGGGGATGTGGCAGACCCCGCGGCGCATCAGACGGTCCGGGTCGGCGCCGGTGACGTCGTGCCCGTCGATCAGCACCGAGCCCGACTTCGGGGTCAGCAGACCGCTCGCGGCGCGGAGCAGCGTCGTCTTCCCGGCCCCGTTCGGTCCGAGCAGGGCGACGACCGACCCCGGCGGGACGATCAGGTTCACCTTGCGCAGCACCGTGGTCGCGCCGTACCCGGCGGTCAGGTCACGCAGGACCAGCATCCGACTCTCCCTCAGATCCGGGCGTCCGCGCCGGCCCAGTACTCGTCGCGGATCAAGCGCTTGAGCAGCTTGCCCGTGGGCTCGCGCGGGAGCTCCGGACGGAAGTCGACGCTGCGTGGGCACTTGACGTCGGCGAGCGAGGCGCGACAGAAGGCGATCAGCTCCTGCGCCACCTCCGCCGACGGCTCGGCGTCCGGCGCGAGCTGCACGACGGCCTTGACCTCCTCGCCGAAGTCCGGGTTCGGGACGCCGATGACCGCGACGTCGGCGACCTTCGGGTGCGTGGCGAGCAGGTTCTCCGCCTCCTGCGGATACACGTTGACCCCGCCGGTGATGATCATGTTCGACGCCCGGTCGGTCAGGAACAGGTAGCCGTCCTCGTCCAGATGACCGATGTCGCCCATCGTCGAGGCGCCGTCGGACCGCACCGCCTGGGCGGTCTTGTCCGGGTCGTTGTGGTACCGGAACGTGTTCCCCTCGGCGAAGTACACCAGGCCGTCCTCGTTCGGCCCGAGCACCTCACCCTCGGGCCCGACGATCTCGACCCGGCCGAGCACCGCGCGACCGACGGTGCCCGGGCGGGTCAGCCACTCCTGCGGGGTGACCCAGCACAGGCCCGCACCCTCGGTCCCGCCGTAGTACTCGTGGACGATCGGGCCCCACCAGTCGAGCATCGCCGCCTTGACCGGCCGGGGGCACGGCGCCGCGGCGTGGACGGCCGCCTTCAGGCTGGACAGGTCGTAGCGCGAGCGCACGTCGTCCGGCAGGCGCAGCAGCCGGGTGAACATGGTCGGCACGAACTGAGCGTGCGTCACCTGGTACTTCTCGACCGAGGAGAGCACAGCCTCGGCGTCGAACTTCTCCATGACGACGACCGTGCCGCCGAGACCGATCACGTCCATGCACCAGCGCAGCGGGGCCGTGTGGTACATCGGCGCCGGTGAGAGGTAGACGGTGTCCGGGCCCATCCCGAGGAACGCCTTACCCATCCGACCCGGCACGAGCGTCGTCCCCAGCGGTTGCCCGGTGAACGGACGCAGCACGCCCTTCGGCCGCCCCGTCGTCCCGGACGAGTACGTCAGGTCGCTGCCCTCGAGCGGGTCGACCAGGCGCTCCCCCGCGTGCTTGGCCGCGAGGTCCGCCAGCGCCGGCCACCCGTTGTGCTCCCCACCGACGACCACGACCTTCAGGTCGCCGCCGACCAGGTCGCGGGTCTGCGCGACGCGCTCGGCGTCGAGACCCGCCGAGACGATCAGGACCCGCGCCCCGGAGTCGGAGACGATGTACGCCGCCTCGTCCGGGGTCAGCCGCGTCGACAGGAACGTGTAGTTCAGCCCGGCGTAGTGGGTGCCCCACGACACCTGGAGAAATTCGAGCCGGTTCTCCATCCAGACCGTGACGTGGTCCTGCGGCTGCAGGCCCAGCTCACGCAGCGCCAGCGCGATCCCGTGCGCGGTCGCGTCGAGCTGACCGAACGTCAGCTGCTCCCCCGAACCGGCCATCACGACCGCCGGCTTGTCCGGGGTCTCGGCGACGTACGCACCGGGGTAGAACGGGCCTGTCATCAACTACTCCTCACGGAAATCGGCAGGTCGGAAGGGCGGACGCCCAGGGCTACAGGCAGGTCGCCTTGTTGCCCTGCGGTGCCTGCCAGCCCTTGATGGTGAGCAGCACCGGGAACCAGCACGGGTACGGGCCCGCGCTGTCCTGTCCGTACTTGAAGGTCAGCGGGATGGTGAGACCGCCGAGGTTGTCCTTCTTGATCGTGCCCAGGCCCTTGAGCACGAGCTCGGACGTGATCGGGCCGGCCGCCTCGGCGCCGAGGTTCGAGAGCGCCTTGGCGAAGAGTTCACCGCTGACCCAGGCGACGTTGCTCGCACCGTCCGGGGTGACGCCGGGCGCGTACCGCGCGAACGCCTCGTGGTAGCGCTTCTGCGCCGGCGTCGACTTCTCCGTCCACGGCGCGGTGGCGGAGCCGACCGCGAGCGTGAGCTCCTGGACGTTCTTGTCGCTCGTCACCGACCCGCCGACGGCGATCGGCGAGGTGGAGATGGCCGGCGTGTAGTTCAGCGCCTTGCAGGACCGGACGAGACGGCTGATCGCCGACGCGTCGATCGCGAGCAGGAGCTGGTCCGCGCCGGCGTTCTTCGCGGCCTGGCACTGGGCCGAGTAGTCGGTCGAGGTGATCGAGACCTGGGTCTTGTAGACCTCCTGGATCCCGATCTTGTCCTTGCCGCGGTCGATGACTCCGACGGCGTCGGTGCACGGCTTCGCCTCGACGCAGTAGATCGTCGCGACCTTCTTGAAGCCACGGTCGGCCTGGACCTTGATCGCGCCGAGCACGTCGCCGTCGAGGTCGCCGCCCTGCGGGAACATGTAGGGCGTCCGGTTCCACTCGAAGTTGATCAGGTCGCCACCGACGGCCGGGATCTTGAGCTGGTTGACCTTCGCCGCGAACCCGGAGATCGACACCGGCGCCTGGCTGCCGACGAGCGCGACGACCTTCTTGTTCTGGACGAGGTCCTGGACCGCGGCGGAGGAGCGTGACGGGTCGGAGCCGTCGTCGGCCTGGAACAGCTGCACCGGGTGGCAGGCGATGCCGCCACGGGCGTTGATGTCCTTCACCCACACCTGCATGGCGAGGCGCGTCGGCGAGAGGATGTTGCCGACGATGCCGGTCCACCCGCCGACCTGGCCGATGCGGATCGGCTCCAGCACCTTCGTGCAGGTCTGGCTCTGCGTCGTCGCGCCGCCACCGGCCGCCGCCGCCGGCTTGGCGCCCGCACCGGCGGCGGGCTTCGCGCCCGGCGCGGTGGTCGCGGTCCCCGCGCCCGGGGCGGTTCCGCCCGGCGCGGTCCCCGTGTCGGTCGTGGCGCCGGGGTCGGGAACGCCCGGGTCGACGGCGCCGGGGGCGGCAACCGCACCGGGGTCGGTCGGCACGCCGCCCTCGACGCCGGTCGTGGCCGGCGCGCGGCCCTCCGCGGCGACAATCTCGGCGATCGGCGTACGGGTCCCGCAGCCACTGGTCAGCACCACGGCACCGGCGAGCAGCGTGGCGGCGCCCGCGCGAGCGAGCCGCCTCCGTGTGGTCCGTCGTGCAGTAGTCATGGGTTCTCCCTGGATCGACATGCTCAGTGCGAGGCGAGGGCGGGCTGGCGGCGTTGCCCCTCACCCGCGGGGGTGTTGAACCGGCGGTCGGTGGGCCCGACCTTCCGGTCGGTGTCGGTGACGGCGGCGACGCGGGCCCCGATGTCGGTGGACGAGAGCGCCGCGACCGCGAACGCGATGACGCCGAACCCGATCTGCAGAACCAGGAACGCGTCGGGATTCTCGATGTAACCCGGCAGGACGAACAGCAGCACCGGGGCGAGGAAGGCCGGGATGATCAGGCGGGCACCGGCCACGAACAGCACGGCCAGCACCAGCAGCGACTGGATCGCGGGGAAGCTGAACCCACCGACGCGGCCGAACAGCCCGGCGAACAGCGCACCGCTGATCCCGGCCAGCGACGCCGACATCGTGAAGATGATGACCAGCGTGATGCGCAGGTCGGCCCCGAGCGTGCTCAGCGCGATCGGGGCATCGGCGAGCGCCCGCAGCAGACGGCCCAACCGGCTCCGCTCGACGAGCAGGACGAGGATCGAGCCCGCCACCGCGAACGCCAGCAGCAGGTAGAAGTACTCCTTGTCCGAGGTGAACCCGGACGGGCGCGGTGTCGCCAGCTGCTGCGAGAGCCCGAACATGAAGTCCTTCGTGTAGAAGAACTGGTCGAGCATGATGCCGAAGCCGAGCGTCGCCAGGCCGAGGTAGAGCCCGGACAGGCGGATCGCCGGGATCGCGATCAGCGCCCCGACCGCGCCGGTGATGAGCGCGGACACCACCAGCGCGAAACCCCACGGCAGCCCCTGCTCCAGCATCCGGCCGAAACCCGCCGCGCCGATGGCCGCGAAGCCGAACTGGCACAACGAGATCTGACCCGACAGGCGCACCAGCAGGCTGAGCGAGAGGAACAGGCACACCAGCGCCAGCGCGGTGTTCCACAGCGGCAGGCGGGTCCCCACGAACGCGGGCAGCAGCGCGAGCGCGACGACACCGACGCCGTACCCGATCCCCTGCTGGGTCGGGGTGAAGCGGCTCGGGCCGATCGCGCGGGCCTTCACGTCCCGGCCGATCTCGGCCAGGCTCCCCTTCCGGGCGAAGATCAGGATTGCCAGCAGGACCAGGAACGGCACGTTCAGGTCCAGGCCCTGCAGCCAGGTCGTCGTGCCGGCCTCCTTCGAGACCAGCTTCTGCACGATGCCGACGGCGATACCACCGACGAAGGCCAGCGGCAGGGACGAGAACCGCGCGATGGCGGCGGCGCCGAAGGCCTGCACGATGAGCAGCGTCAGGACGTCGACCTGCACCTGCCGCTGCACCTCGGCGAACAGCACCCCCGAGGCGGCGGTGAAAGTCGTGCCGATGATCCACGCCGCCCGCCGCACCCGCGCCGGCCGGCTGCCCGCCATCGCGAGCAGGCTCGGATCGTCCACGACCGCGCGCATGGCCACACCGAGCCGGGTCAGGCGGAAGAACAGGAACAACCCCACCGCGGCCGCGGTGCCGAAAGCCACGATGATCACCTGCTGCGCGGTGACCCCGACACCGGAAACCGTGAACATCTCCTCCTGCGGCAGGAACGAGGAGAAATCCCGCGACGCGCCACCCCAGATCAGCGCGATCAACGCCCGCAGACCCACGAGCAGCGCCACCGTGCCGACGATCCGGTACGTGATCGAGACCCCGGCCAGCGCAGCGGCGAACCGCTCGAAGACCAGACCACCGAGCACACCGAAGACCCCGACAGCGAGCACCGCCGCCAGCCACGACGGCATGCCCGCCTGGTCGTGCGCCGAGTAGAACAGGTACGCCGCCAGCGCGGACAGCGTGCCGTGGCCGAAGTTGAACAGACCCGAGGTCTTGTACGTGAGCACCAGACCCATCGCCGACAGGCCGTAGATCGCGCCGGTCGTGACGCCGAAGACCAGGAACGGGATGTACTCACTCACGGCTCACACACCCCGCAGGCGCGCAGGTCGGCCAGGTCGGTCGCCGCGACGACCGCCTTGCCCGCCATCAGCAGGCACGACGGTCGGTGGTAGCGGCGCGAACCCGGCCACGTGACGTAGTTGCTGTCCGGCAGGACCTGCGCGGCGGTGCGCTCCGCCCGTGCCTCCCGGCGCTCGAGCAGACCCATCCGGACCGCGCGCTCGGCCGCGACGATGCGGAGCTTCCCGGCCACCAGCCACACCAGCAGCCCCAGGCCGGCCAGAGTCACCGACCCCGTGCCCGTGACCAGCCAGCGCGCGTCATCGCGCCAGTCCGCCTCCTTCGCGCTGCCGTACCAGGCCACGACCAGACCCACCGCACCCAGCGCGTACGGCACCAGCAGCAGCGTCAGGTCGCGCCGGCCCCACAGCCCCGCCCCCAGATACGGGTCACGAGGTTCGGCCGGGAGCGCGTAGCGCTCGTTCAACGCGACCGCCCCACCGACAACTCCGAACGGTCCGCACGCTCACCCGGTCCGCGCACCCCCGGCGCCGCGGGCGTGCCGTTGTCCCCCGCACCCGCCGCGGCCAGCCGCTCGGCGCGCTCCTCCTCCAGCAACACCCGCAGGCGCCGCAGCTCACGCCACTCGTCCCGCATGTCCGCCGACAGCCAGAGCGCGGCCGCCGAGCCCACCAGGAAGATGCCGGTCAGCCCACCGGAGATGAAGTACGGGATCTGGATGGCCAGGTGCGGGGTGTCACTGGCACCCAGCCAGCCCAGACCGAGCGCGAGCAGGCCGAGCAGCGCCAGAGCGACCGCCCCGGCCCGGTCCCACTGCGTCCGCAGCCACGTCAGGAGCTCCATCGCAACCTCGATCCCACGATCTTCGATCCCACGACGGTCGCGAGCGGTGCTCCGAGGAGCACGACCGCCGCGACCACGACGAACACGACGTACAGGTCGGTGAAGGGCGAGCCCGGTCCCCCGGCGCCCGGACCACCGGCGAGCTGGACGGGGCTCGGAGCCCCGACGGGCGCGACGCCCGGAGCGGTCCCGGGCAGGGCGCCCGGGACGGCCCCGGCATCGGTGCCCGGCAGCAGACCAGGGCTCGCCGCCCCGTCGATGCCGTCCGGCAGCACACCGCCCGCGGCACCTGACGAAGCGTCAGTCCCGCCGCTGATCGGCATGCCCGCCTCGTCGAGGACGGAGCCGTCGATCGACGCCGCGGTCAGGCCGAGGTCGAGGGTGAAGGGCGTCGGGCTCTGAACGCCCAGCGGGTTCTCCGGCGGGGCGGGCAGCTCGGACCGGAAGGACAGCAGCGGCGCGATGATGCCGTTCGGAGTCGGCACCGCGGCCTGGTAGGTGACGTCGACGCCGATGGCCTTGAACGCCTCGGCGACGGTCTCGAACGGCACCGGCGAGGAGTGCTGCACGCCGGCGGAGGTGAAGGTGACGACGAACTGGCCGTTGCGGAAGCCGAGCTCGGGGGCGTTGTAGCTCGTGCCGCCACCCGGCAGCGGGACCGGCGGGAACTCCAGCGTCGGCGGCTGCGGGGTGCCCGGCAGCGGGTTCGGCAGCGGCACCTTGGCCGGCGTGCTCTCCGGCATCGCGAAGCTCAGGCCGGGCGCGGTGATGTTGTCGATCCGCAGGTCGGACCTCGTGGACCGCTTGCCAAACGTGTCGAGCAGGGCGACCGCTCGCGACTCGACGCGCCCGATGTGCAGGAAGTCGAGCACCGCCAGCGCCTCGAGGCGGGACCTGCCCTCGGCCTTCACGCCCTCGGTGCTCTCGCGCGTGGCGTCGACCACCGCCGTGGTCTCCGCACCCGTGGCCGCGCTGCCCATGGTGGCGACGGACGCCGCCCGGGTCGGGGCCGCGTCGGCGCGCAGCATCAGGCCCGGGAAGTTGAGCTCGGCGGGGTCGTCACCGGCGTTGGCCTGCGCCACCAGCGGGTAGTTCGGCAGCGCGACGCCGAACAGGCCGCCGACGGCGCCGGGTGTGTTCGCGGCGGTCGTCCCCGGGTACGGCGCGGCCGCGAGGGCCTGCGAGTTGCCGAGCGACGACAGGTCCGCGGTCGCGATCGGGGCGTCGCCCTCGATCAGCAGGTTGAGCGGGATCGCGTCGTTGGTCGTCGTCGCCCGGAAGCCGTAGGCCTCGGCGTGACCGGTGTAGTTGATGTCCGCCTGGGCGGGCGACGACAGCAGGACCAGCCCACCGGTGGCCACCACCGCCAGCGCGGCCCCGGCCGCCAGCGTAGATCTCAGCGAACGCATCTGATGTGTCCTCACAATCCGCTCACAGGCCCAGCGAACGGCCGATGATCTCGCGCATGATCTCGTTCGTCCCGCCGTAGATCGTCTGGACACGAGCGTCGACGAACGCGCGGCTGACCGGGTACTCGCGCATGTACCCGTAACCGCCGTGCAGCTGCAGGCAACGATCCGCGGTCCGGACCTGAAGCTCCGTCACCCAGTACTTCGCCATCGCCGCCTGCTCCGCCGACAGCTCGCGGGCCACGTGCAGCCGGACGCAGTCGTCGAGGAACGTGCGGGCGATCGTCAGCTCGGTGACGAGCTCGGCGAAGGTGAACCGGCTGTTCTGGAAGCTGCCGATCTTCTGTCCGAACGCCTTGCGGTTGGTGACGTAGTCGTAGGTGGACGACAGCACGCCCGCGGCCGCGCCGAGCGCGGTGCAGGCCAGCGACAGCCGCTCCTGCGGCAGGTTCTGCACCAGGTAGGAGAAGGCCTCCCCCTCCTGGCCCAGGAGGTTCGCGACCGGCACCCGGGCCTCGGAGAAGAACAGCTCGCTGGTGTCCTGGCCGTGCAGGCCGATCTTGTCGAGGTTGCGGCCGCGCTCGAAGCCCGGCGTCCCGCGCTCGACGACCAGCAGCGAGAGCCCGCGGTGCGGATGGTCACCCGTGCGGGCCACCACGATCACCAGGTCCGCGTTCTGCCCGCTGGAGATGAAGGTCTTGGCGCCGTCGAGGACGTAATGGTCACCCTCGCGGCGGGCGCGGGTCGTGATGCCGGCGAGGTCGCTGCCGGTCCCCGGCTCCGACATCGCGATCGCGCCGATCAGCTCACCCGACGTCAGGCCCGGCAGCCAGCGCTGCCGCTGCTCGGGGTTCGTCAGCTCGAGCATGTACGCGCCGACGACGTCGTTCTGCAGCGCGAGGCTCAGGCCCGCGCTCGACATCCCGGCGCGCGCGGCCTCCTCACCCAGGATCGCGTTGAGGCGGAAGTCGTCCGTCCCGGCGCCGCCGAACTCGGTCGGCGTCCCGAACAGCAGCAGCCCGGCGTCGCCGGCCGCCGTGTAGAACGACCGGTCGATGATGCCCTTGCTCTCCCACTCCTCGTCGAAGGGGAGGACGGAGCGCTTGAGGAAGGTCCGGACGCTGTCGCGGAACAGCCGGTGGTCGGAGTCGTAGACCGGCCGGTTCACCTCGTCGAGCGGGTTGCGCATCAGGCACCACTCCTGGCGCCCCGGGCGAGGCTCATCAAGTACGCGCCGCCGAGCTTGCCCTCGCGCGGCGGGAGGCCGCCGAGCTGCTGCAGCATCGGGACGATGTCGTACGCGGACAGGTACGAGCCGAGCTGATCGCCGTGGAACTCGAGGAAGATGTCGCACCCGTGGGCGTCGAAGGTGCGCTCCGGGTTCAGCTTCGCCGGGCCGGAGCCGGTCTGGCGGAACAGCACGATGCCGCGGCGGGCGTCGGGGGCGAAGAAGCGCTCGATCTCGGCGAACTGCACGTCGGGCATCGCCTCCCAGATCTTCTCCGAGTACGCGCGCACGCCCTCCTTGCCCGCAATGACCTCGGGCCAGAAGGTGCGGTCGTCCCAGCGGATGTCGTCGGAGAGCAGCTCGAGCACCCGCTCGGTGTCGTGGGAGTTCCAGGCGGCGAGCCAGCGGTCCGCGAAGTCGGCGAGGAAGGCGGCGTCGGTCAGCTCCTCGGGCACTGCGCCGGCGCCCGGCGTGGTCACGGTCATGATTCGACTCCTTCGGAACGGGGACCGGCGGCGGTGAGCAGGCAGACGGTGCGGTCGGCACCGAGATCGCGCAGTTCGCCGATCAGCAGGCGACTCGCGCCGCGGTCGGCGACGGACGTCCGGTCGAACCGGACCGGCCCGACGGTCGCCGGCGCGATGAAGCGAACGGTGAAGTCGTCGAGGTGCGCGATGCCGGCCTCGGCCGCGGCCGGCTCGACCAGCGTCACCAGAAGCGCGCCCTGGCCGAGGCCCCACGGATTGGTGGTGCGCTCGTTGAGGACGATCTCGCCGTCGGTGTGGAAGACGTCGGGCAGCGGGCCGAGCGGCGCCAGACGGTACGGCGCCAGGTCGAAGCTGCCGTCCGGCTCGATCTCGTGCAGGTACATCCACACGCCCTCGCGGACGCCGTGGTTCACGGTCGCCACGGCGACGAGCTCGCCGCGACCGTCCTGCACCTTCACCTCGGCGACCGCGTGCGCCCGGCCCGCGCGCACCATCGTGCCCCGGCAGACCAGGTCGCCCCGGGCGTCGGGGTTCAGCACGTGCAGGACGATGTCGGCGGTCACGGCGCCCTGCGGGGCAACGGCGAGGTTCGCGGCCACCCCGGCCGCGATGTCCACGCCCTGGACCATCCGCGCGAACACCGAACCCCCGGTGCCGGGAGCCGACGCCGGGATCGTCACCGCGGCGGCGTCGGCCCCGACCCGGTGCACGCGCGCGCCGAACCACGCACCGACGGGGTCCGTGACGACGTCGGTGCGCGGCGGCGACGGCAGTGCTGCGACGGAAGCAGCCCGGTCAGCTGACAACGAGGTCCTCGCGTCCGTCGGCCTTCAGCCGCTCGACGTAGCCGGGGAAGAGCTTGCGGGTCAGGGGGGCGAGCTGGAGCAGCTTGGTCAGCTGGCCCTCGACCTTGACCTTGCCGCGCGCCATGGCGAAGGGCAGGTTGACCTTGCCCTGCCAGTAGGCGTTGGCGGTCTCGGTGGACATCGACATGGTCGCGTCGGGCGCGGGGCCGTCGGTGCCGGGGATTACCTTCTTGCTGGGCAGGTCGATAATCAGGTCGCACTCGGGCTCGGTGCAGTGCACGCGCAGCACCAGACCGGTCGCGGCCATCTTGTCGCCGAGGTCGGGGTCGGCCAGGGCGTCCTCGAACACGCTGCCGATGTAGCGGTGCATCTCCTCGGCGCTGGCGAATCCAGGCATGAGTGGTCTCCTGAGAATCCGGCGCTCAGGCCGGCGTGAAGGTGGCCGGCATCCGCTTGATGCCGTGGATGAAGTTCGAGACCAGGTACTCCGGCTCCCCCACCTGCAGGTCGGGCACCCGGAACAGCAGCTCCCGGAAGATCGAGCGCAGCTGCACCTTCGCGACGTGCGCGCCCAGGCAGTAGTGCACCCCACCCCCACCGAAGCCGACGTGGTCGTTGTCCGTGCGCGTGACGTCGAAGCGGTACGGGTCGGCGAACACCGACTCGTCCCGGTTGCCGGACGGGTAGAGCAGCACGACCTTGTCCCCGGCCAGGATCTGCTGACCGCCGACCTCGGTGTCCACGCGGGCGTTGCGGCGGAAGGTCATCACCGGGGAGGTCCAGCGCACGAACTCGTCCACCGCCGTGCCGATGACGTTGTCGAAGTCGGCCACGAGGATCTCGCGCTGGTCCGGGAAGTCGCACAACGCCTTCATCGCGAACGACGTGGTCTGGCGGGTGGTGTCGTTGCCGGCCACGCTGATCAGACAAAAGAAGGCGGCGATGTCCTCGTCGGTCAGCTGCTTGCCGTCGACCTCCGCGGCGAGCAGCGCCGAGATCAGGTCGTCCTCGGGCTGAGCCCGGCGCCGCTCACACAGGTCGAACGCCGCGTTGTGCAGGACGCCCATCGCGTTGAGCATCACCATCAGGTTGTCGCCGTCGACGTCGATCTGCTCGTCGTCGTTCCACCCGACCAGCTCGTTCGCAGCCTTCGTGACCTCCTCGCGGATCTCGGGGTCGATGCCGACCATCTCCGAGACCGTCCACATCGGCAGCCGCGAAGCCACCGCACGCACGAAGTCGACCTCGCCCGGCCCGGCCAGCAGGTCGTCCACGATCGCCTTGGCCTGCCGCGCGATCTGATCCTCGATCAGCGCGATCCGCCGCGGCGTGAACGCCGAGGAGATCAGCCGACGGATCAACCCGTGCCGCGGGTTGTCCATCATCAGGATCGACGAGGTCGCCTCCAACACGTCCGGCGGCATCAGATCGAGCATCACCCCGCCGTACTCCTCCGCCGAGGAGGAGAACACCTCGTGATCCCGGCTGATCCGGCGGATGTCCGCGTGCCGGGTGATCGCCCAGAACCCCGGGTCGTCCGGGTCCGGCATCAGCATCGACTGCACCGGCGCCTGCCAGGACACCGGCCGACTGCGCCGCAACTCGGCGAAGACCTTCTCCCGGTCATCCGCGCTCTGCGCCCAGAACGCCAACGTCGAGACGTCCAGGGGGTCGTAGTCGGTGCGGGTGGTCGGCACGGTGTCCTCCTCTCGGGTCGATCCGGTCAGCGCGCGAGGCGCTCGGTGGCCTTGCTCTGGCCGGCGCGCAGTCGGGCCAGGCCGTCCTCCATGCGCCGGGTGAACAGGTCGCGGCTGACGAGGTCGGCGGTGACGCGCAGCTCGTAGTTGAGCGCGCCGACCGGGTCCATGTGCCCGGCCCGCAGCGCGACCTCCTTGAGGACGGTGAGCAGCTCGGGGCCGGCCTCGGCGATCTGCTTCGCGACGCGCAGGGCGTTCTCGCGCAGAGTGCCGACGGGGACGACCTCGCTGACCAGACCGATCCGCAGCGCCTCGGCGGCGGGAATCGGGTCGCCGGTGAAGTACAGCCGGCGAGCGTTCTGTGCGCCGACCTTGCGCTCGAGCGCGTGGTAGAAGCCGTTCATCGCGTACTTCACCTGCGTCGAGCCGAACGCCGCGTTCTCCGACGCGATCGTCACGTCGCACATGTTGGCGACGTCCATCCCGTAGCCGGGCGCGACGCCGGCGACCGCGGCCACCGTCGGCTTGCGGTAGTCGTAGATCGCGACCATCAACTTCGTCGCGAGCTCGACGAACCGCGTGCGCTCGTCACTGCCGGTCTGCGCGGTGCCCGTGCCTTGGAGGACGTCGAGCGCCCAGCCGGAGCAGAAGTAGTCCTCGTTCCCGATGAACAGGACGGAGGCGACCGCGTCGTCGTAGGCCCACGCGGCGAGCTGGGTGCAGATGTCCTCGTGCAGTTCCCATCCGAGCGCGTTGCGCTTCTCGGGGTGGTTGAACTGGAGGATGCCGACGCCGTCCTCGATGGACACGTTGAGGTACTTGTACGTCATCGGGATCAGGCCTTCTTCGCGCGGGAGCTGATCTTGGAGAACGCCTGCTGGATGCGCTCGTTCACCTCGGGGTGACGGATGACCTCCTTGTAGGCGAGCGTCTCGTAGGTCAGCGCGGAGATCGGGTCCATCGCCGGGGAGCGCAGCGCCATCTCCTTGTTGTTCATCGCGGACGCGGTCGTCGTCTCGGCGATCGACCGGGCCAGTTCGGTCGCCGCCTTGACGACGGTGCCGGCGGGCACGAGCCGGTCGATCAGGCCGATCCGTAGGGCCTCCTGCGGGTCGATGCGGTCACCGCTGAAGGTGAGCAGCTTCGCCTGGGACAGGCCGACGATGCGCCACAGCGGCGAGAAGTACGGCGTCAGACCGAACTTGATCTGGGCGTAGCCGAACAGGCCGTTGTCGGCGCCGACGCGGATGTCGCAGAACACCGCGATGT
Source organism: Sporichthya polymorpha DSM 43042 (assembly GCF_000384115.1). Lineage (NCBI taxonomy): Bacteria > Bacillati > Actinomycetota > Actinomycetes > Sporichthyales > Sporichthyaceae > Sporichthya > Sporichthya polymorpha. The sequence continues at coordinate 3,444,697 of NZ_KB913029.1, read as the reverse complement.
CGAGACCGCCGCCGAGCGCCGGGCCGCCGACGGCCGCGATGGTCGGCTTGCAGTAGTCGAGCAGCGTCCCGTAGGCGCGCAGGCAGGCGGCGGAGTAGGCCGCCCGGGTCTCGTCGGTGAAGCCCGACTGCAGGTCGAGGTCGAGGCCGGCGCAGAAGACGTCCTCGCCGCCGGTGATCACGACCGCCGCGACGGAGTCGTCGTTCTTCCAGGCGTCCAGGGCGTCCGACAGCTGGCCCAGCAGCTCCAGGCTGAGGGCGTTGCGGCGCTCGGGGCGGGTGAAGGTGATGGTGCCGACCCCGTCGGCCACCGTGGTGCTCACGCTCGACATGGAACCTTCTTCGTTGACCGGCGAATGTAGCGTTCAGTACATTAGAATGTAGTGAACAATACATTTCACGGGCAGTCAAGCAGCGCCGGACGGTTACCCTGAGGCGGGCTCAAGGAGGCACGATGGCGAAGGCGGCACCGGTCGTCGCCCGGCGGGGACGGCCGCCGCGGTCGGACGCTCCCGACGGTCGGGCCCGCCTGATCGCCGCCGCTCGTGACGTGTTCGGATCCCAGGGCTACGGCAGCACGACGGTCCAGGACCTGGTCAAGGCGGCGGGCGTCAACCCCCCGACGCTCTACCACCACTTCGACGGCAAGGCCGGGCTGTTCGTGGCCGCGGCGGAGGACGCGTACGCCCCTGTCCTCAGTCGGTTCCAGGAGGCGGTCGCCGGCGAGACCGAGTTCGCGGCGGCCCTCGAAGCCCTGCTCTCCGCCGCGGTGACGTTGATGGACACCGAGCGCGCACTTGCGCGCATGTTCATGGTGATCCAGTTCGAGTACCCGCGCCGGCCGGAGCTGCGCGATGGTCTGCGGCCGTTGCTGCGGACCTACCGGGAGTTCTTCGACTCGCTCGCCGCGCTCGCGCCCGACTCGCTCGCCCCCACCCCGCGCGCCCGCATCGACCTCAGCCGCGCGCTGGTCACGATCCTCACCGGCTTGAACAACGAGGCCCTGCTGCTCCCCAACGCCCGCGACTTCGCCGGGCTCGTCCGCTCGACCCGCGCCCTGCTGGGTCTGCCGACCGGGGACTGACCGAGCACCAACCGACACTCCTCCCCCGCCTTCAACAGTGGGGGTGACACCCCTTTCTGAACAGCGGGCGCGTCAGATGCAGTCGAAGCGGGCGCCGGCGGGGGCGAAGAAGCCGCGGCTGTCGAAGCCCATCGCGGCGAAGCAGAAGTTCTCCTGGGCGTGGGGCTGGTTCAGGGTGTAGGTCGTGGCCGGGATCAGCCCGCCCAGGGTCTCCTTCTTCACCTTGCCGAGGCCTTGCAGAATCAGGTCGCGGGTGAGCGGGACGTCGCGTGCCGACGGGCCGAGGAGCTCGACCGCGCGCTCGAGCATCTTCGCGCTGGACCAGGTGAGCGCGCTGGCGTTGTTGAACTCCGCCGTCGGGTTGTAGCGCGCCATCGCGGCGCGGTAGTCCTTGATCGCCTGGTTGTCGTCGGTCGAGATGAACGGGAAGATCGGCGTGGCCATCGAGACCGTCGCCTTCTGCAGGTTCTTGTCGTTCGGGTCGAACGTCGCCTGGCTCGCGGTGATGACGATCGGGACGTCGAGCCCAACGGTCGCGCACGAGCGGGCCGTGCGCTGGACACCCCCGGCGTCGCCGGCGAACACGACCGCCTTCGCCCCGGCATTCTTGGCGGCCTGGCAGGCGGAGGTGAAGTCGTTCTGGGTCAGGGAGATCTGCGTCTGGTAGACGATCGACATCCCGAACTTCTTGGCGTAGCCGTCGCGGTCCAGCGTGTCCTTGAACGCCGTGCACGCCGAGGACTCGACGCAGTAGAAGATCGCGAGCTTGTCGACGCCCTTGGACTGCAGCGCCTTGGCCGAGCCGGCGAACTGCGCCTTCTCGATACCGCCCACCGGGTACAGGTACGGCGAGAGGTGCCAGTCCGGGGTGACCTGGTCTCCGCCGACCGACACGATCTTCGCGGACTCGACACCCTTGCGGAATCCGACGATGTCGAGCGGCGCGTAACTGGCGATCAGCGCCACCGCGTTGCGGACCTGGACCATCTCCTTCACGGCGGCCTCCGCCTTGGCGGGGTCCGAGGCGGTGTCCTTCTGAAACAGCGTCACCGGGTGACAGCCGAGGCCGCCACGGGCGTTCACGTCGCGCACCCAGACCGGGAGCGTCTGCACCGCACCCTGGTTGTTGGCCCCGACCAGACCGCTGAACGCCCCGACCTGGCCGAGGACGACCGGCGGCCCCTGCTTCGCGCAGCCGGCGGCGACCGGCGTCTTGGCACCGCCGCTCGCATTGGTCCGGCCCGCCGAGGACTTGGTGCCCGCCGCCGGGGTCGGGGCCGCGCCCGCTCCCCCGGCCGGCACCGTTCCGCCGACCGCGGCGACCGCGCCCGGCGCCGCGGCGACCGCACCCGTCCCGGCGTCGGCCGTCGCGGGAGCGGCGGCGGCCGCACTCGCCTGGGTCTGCGCGAGCTGCTCGGCGAGGCCGCCACTCTCGGCGGCGACCACGGCGGCGTGATCGGTCCGCGCACCGCAGGCGCTCAGGACGAGCGCTGCGGAAGCGACGACGGCGGCGGCACGGAGAGCCCGCCGGGAGAACTCAGATGCAGTCAAATTTCGATCCCTGGGGTGCGTGGAAGCCGCGGTGGTCGAAGGCCATGGCGGCGTAGCACAGGTTCTCGGCGGCCTGCTTCTGGTTGAAGGTGTACGAGGTCGCCGGAATGAGCCCGCCGAGGGTCTCCTTCTTGATCTTGCCGAGGCCCTGCATGATGTGGTCGCGCGTGAGCGGGACCTCGTGCACCGACGGGCCGAGCAGCTCGATCGCGCGCTCCAGCATCTTGGCGCTGGACCACGTCAGCGCGGCGGCGTGGTTGATGTCGGCCGTCGGGTTGTACCGCGCCATCGCGGCGCGGAAGGCCTTCTGCGCCTCGTTGTCCTGCTGGGTGAACGGGAAGATGGCCGACGCCATCGACACGGTCGCCTTCTGCAGGTTCTTGTCGTTCGGGTCGAACGTCGCCTGCGTCGCCGCGATGACGATCGGGACGCTCAGGCCGACGGTCGCGCAGGACCGGGCCGTGCGCTGGACGCCCCCGGCGTCACCGGCGAACACGACCGCCTTCGCCCCGGCGTTCTTCGCCGACTGGCAGGCCGAGGTGAAGTCGTTCTGCGTCAGGGACACCTGCGTCTGGTAGACGATGTCCATTCCGAACTTCTTGGCGTACCCCTCCTTGTCGAGGGTGTCCCTGAACGCCGTGCACGCCGTGGACTCGACGCAGTAGAAGATCGCGAGCTTGTCGACGCCCTTGGCCTGCAGCGCCTTCGCGGACCCGGCGAACTGCGCCCGCTCGATCCCCCCGACCGGGTACAGGTACGGCGACATGTGCCAGTCCGGGGTCACCTGGTCGCCGCCGATCGAGACGATCTTCGCCGACTCGACGCCCTTGCGGAACCCGACGATGTCGAGCGGGGCGTAGCTCGCCACCAGCGCGACCGCGCCGCGGACGTTGACCATCTCCTTGACCGCGGCCTCGGCCTTCGCCGGGTCCGAGGCGGTGTCCTTCTGAAACAGCGTCACGGGATGGCACCCGATGCCGCCGCGGGCGTTCACGTCACGCACCCACACGGGGAGGGTGTTCACCGCGCCCTGGGTGTTCGCGCCGACCAGACCGCTGAACGCGCCGACCTGACCGATCACCACGGGCGGGCCCTGCTTCGCGCACCCGGCCGCCACGGGGGTCTTGCCGGTACTCGCGCCGTTGGTGTTCGCCTTGGCACCGCCACCCGTGGCGGACGCGGCCGGCGTCGGGGTGGCGACCGCTCCCCCGGTGTTCGTCCCCGCCGCGACCGGGGCGTCGACGGTCTGGCCGGGCGCGACCGCACCGACGCCCGCACCCGGGTCGGTGTCCGTCGTCGCGGGTGCGGCCGCGGCGTTGTTCGCCTGCGCCTCGGCCAGCCGCTCGGCGAGTTCGCCGCTCTCCGCGGCGACGACCGACGCGCGGTCCAGGCGGGAACCGCAGCCGGTGAGCACGAGCGCGACAGCGGCGGTGACGGCCGCGGTCCTCAGCAGACGGCGGTGCGAGGAACGGGTACGGATCACGGGGCACTCCTCGTGGTCACGAGCGGCCGGGTCGGGGTGGGCTCCGACGTCCGGCCCGAGATGGGTCCGCCGCGGCCGCGCCGGTACTCGGAGTCGACCGCGCCGCGGGCGATCAACTTCGAGATCCGGGTGGGCAGGTCGACCGCGGAGAGGATGGCCGCGACGCCGAAGATCAGCTGCAGCCACTGGGCGGGAGTCTCGCCGTCGATGTAGACGAGCGGGAGGATGCTGATGATCGGCGCGATGACCGCGGCCGAGAGCGTGCCCCGGCCGGCGAGTGAGAGCACCGCGAGGATCAGCAGCGAGTTCAGGTAGTTGTAGGAGTCGGCGCTGACCGAGCCGAACACGCACGCCCCGAGCGCACCGGACAGCGCGGCGAGCGCGGCCGAGAGGCAGAACACCAGCGTGCGGGTGACGTTGACGCTGGTGCCGAGCGTCGCGAGCGCGATCGGGCTGTCGGCCATCGAGCGCAGCAGCCGGCCGAGGCGGGACCGTTCGAGGGCGGCGACGGCGAGGATCGCGGCGATGCCGAACGCGAGGACGAGGTAGTAGTACGCGGTGTCGCCGGCGAGGCCGTCGGGTCGCCGCGTCGCCTGACCCTGGGTGCCGAAGAACCAGTCCTTGGTGTACGCGTACTGCGCGAGCAGGATGCCGAAGCCGAGCGTCGCAAGACCGAGGTAGAGCCCGGACAGGCGGATCGCGGGGATCGCGATGACCGCCCCGACGGGCACGGCGATCAGCGCCGCGCCGAGGACGGCCAGGCCCCACGGCAGACCCTGGTCGAGCAGCTGACCCACCATCGCGCCACCGATCGCGGCGAACCCGACCTGGCACAGCGAGATCTGCCCGGAGATCCGCACGAGCAGCACGAGCGAGAGGAACAGCAGCACCTGCGTCGCCGCGACCGTGTACGAGGACTGGTGCACGCCCCAGTACCTCGGGGCGAGCAGTGCCGCGATGGCGACGACCGACCAGCCGGTGACCTGTTGCCACGGCGGAGCGGTGCGGGTGCGCCCGGTGCCACGCACCGCCCGGCCGAGTTCGACGAGCTTGCGCCGCGGCAGCACCAGCAAGACGACGAACAGCACGAGGAACGGGGTGTTGACGTCCAAGCCCTGCATCCAGGAGTGCGCACTGGCCTCCTTGGACAGCACCGCCTGCAGGACACCGATCGCGAGGCCGCCCGCGTACGCCAGCGGCAGGTTCGTGAACGCGCCGATCGCGGCGGCGCCGAAGGCCTGGACGACCAGCAACGAGAGGAACGTGACGTCGAGCTGCTGCTGCGCGCTCGCGAGCAGGATGCCCGACACCGCGGCGAACGAGCAGCCGATCAGCCACGCCATCCGCCGTACGCGCGCGGGGCCGACGCCGGTGAGGCCGAGCAGGTCGGGGTCGTCCACGACGCCGCGCATCGCGCGCCCGAGCCGGGAGCGGTTGAAGAACACGTAGAGCGCGACCGCGGACAGCAGCCCGAACACCACGACCACGACGTTCTCGGTCGTGACGTTGACGCCCGAGATCGTGAACGCGGTCTCCTGCTCCAACAGGGGATCGAACCGCTTCGCCGACACCCCGAACAGCAGCGCGACCAGCGCCGGGATCGCGACAACCAGACCGACGGTCGCGACCAGTTTCGAACTGGTCGGCACATGGGCCAGCGACCGGGCGAGTTGCTCCATCAGCAGGCCGGCGACGACGCCGAAGCCGAGGATCGCGATCGCGGCCGCCACCGGCCAGGGCACTCCGTGCTCCTGGCGCAACTGGTGGAAGCACACCGCCGCCGCGGCCGCGACCGCGCCGTGCCCGACGTTGAGTACACCCGAGGTCTTGTAGGTGAGTACGAGACCCATCGCGGCGATGCCGTAGATGGACCCGACGGTGACGCCGATGACGAGGAAGGGCAGGTAGTCGTTCACGCGCAGACCCCACACGGCTTCAGGAGGGTCTCGTCCGCGGCGACGACCGGCTTCCCGCGCACCAGCAGGCAATCGGCGCGGTGGTGGTGCGCCATGCCGGCGACGGTGACCCGGCGGCGGTCGACGGCGTCGTCCGCGCCGGCGGCCGGGGCGGTGCGCGCCGCGATCCGCCGGCCGACCGAACGCCGGACCGCGCGCGCCTCGACACGCACCCGGGCGAAGCCGCGGTACAGCCACCCCCCCACGCCGGCGCAGGCCACGACCACACCGATCATCGCCAGGGCGGTCCACGACATCTGGCTGTCCCAGTCGGTGGTGTCGCTCGCGCCGAACCACGCGAGCACGACCAGCAGCACGCCGGCGGCCAGCAGGACCACGGTCACGACGAGGTCGGCGCGCGTCCACAGCGCGTCCGGCATCTCGCGCGCCGCCCGGGCGGGCCGGGTCCGTGCCCGGGTCCGCACGGCAGGCGTCGTCACCTGAGTACTCGTCATCTCGAGGGGACTCAGACCTCGGCGTCGGACGCGGCGAGCTGCTCGCGCAGGGCGCGCAGCTCGCGCCACTCGTCCCGCAGGTCGGCGGAGACCCACATCATCCCCGCGACCGCGCACAGCACGACGCCGCCGGCGCCGGCCGAGATGAAGTACGGCAGCTGCTCGGCCACGTACGGGGTGTCGCTGATCCCGATGTAACCGACGACGAGCACGATCACCGCGCCGAGGATGCAGGCCAACGCAAGAGCCCGGTCCCACTGCGCCTTGAGGAGGGTCGGCAGATCGTGCTGAGTGGGGGCCTTCATGCGCGTACTCCTCGCCGGACGAGACCGGTGACCAGGACGCCGGCCAGGCAGGCGCCCGCCAGCACGAGATAGATGTCGCCGACACCGCCGCGGCGCAGGTCACCGAAGTCGGGGACGACACCGCTCCCCGCGACCAGGGACGTCGGCACCGCGCCGGGCGCCGCCGCCGGCAGGGCCCCGGTCGAGGGCAGCGCACCGGGGACGCCCGCGGCGTCGATCCCGGCCGGGGTCGTGTCGGTCGGGGTGACGGCGGTGTCCGTGCCTGCGGGCGCGACGGCCGCCGGGCCCTCGGGGATCACCTGCGCCGCGATCGTGGCGAAGGCGTGTCCGATGTCGAGCGTCAGCTTCGTCTGACCGCCGAAGAGCGGGTTGTCCGGCGGCGCGGGCATCAGCGCGGTGAACGACAGGACGGGCGCGATGATCCCGGTGTCGGTCGTTCGGGCCGCCTGGTAGCTGCCCTCGATGCCGGCGGCCTTGAGGCCGTCGAAGAACGCGTCGGTGGGGATCGGCGTCGCCTGACCCTCCCCCGCGGGTGGGAGCAGGTGGAACTGCCCGTCACGGAAGGCGAACTCCGGGCCGACGTAGGTCGAGCCGTCGGGCGCGGCGAACTTCACGCCGGGCAGGCGCAGGGAGTCGATCTCGAGCATCGAACTGCGCGTCAGCTTCGCGTCCGAACTCGACGTCACCTTCGCGATGCTGCGGATCCCGTCGAACGTCGCCAGCCCGGCCAGGGCGAGGGCCGACTGCCGCGCCTCGGCGATCGCAGTCACGCCGCCGTCGCTGAGGCGTTCGACGCGAGCCGTCGCGACGTAGCCGCTGGCGGCGCTCACCGACTGCGCCCTTCCGGCGGCCAGGCGGTCCGAGCTCTCCGCCGCCAGCTCGACGCCGGGCGCGGTGACGGCGCTCGGTTCGTCACCCAGCTCGGTGTTGGCGTAGAGCGGGTAGTCCGGCAGCGGCGGGAAGCCCGGCGCGAGCGCGCCGATCAGACCGGGCAGGCCGACGAGTCCGTCACCCGGGTACGGAAAGCTCGCGAGCGCGGACGAGCGAGGCAGCGCGGACAGGCGGGCCTGGGCGGTGGGGCCCGAGCCCTCGGGAACGACACCGAGCGGGAAGTTCGGGTTGGACGCGGTGACCCACACGCCGTACGCGGCGGCGGTGGCGTCGAACGTCGTCTCGGCGCGGGAGTCCCCGGCGCCGGCGAGGACCGCGCCCGTGCACAGCAACCCGCCGACGAGCGCGCCGGCGGCGGTCCGGCGGAGCCCGGCCCTCACTGCGCCCCCAGGTAGCTGGCGAAGATCGCGGCGGAGTCGAGCTCGCCCGGCTCACCGGCGAAACTGACGGCCCCTCGGTCGAGCAGGTAGACGTAGTCGGCGGCCTCGAGCGCACGGGTCACGTACTGCTCGACGAGCAGCAGCGACGCGCCCGAGCCGGCGAGCATCCGGAGGAACTCGAAGATCTCGTCGACGATCTTCGGCGCGAGGCCCATGGAGACCTCGTCGAGCAGCACCACCGACGGCGACTGCACGTAGGCCCGCGCGAGCGCGAGCATCTGCTGCTCGCCACCGGACATCGTCCCGGCGACCTGGTTCATCCGCTGCCCGAGCCGCGGGAAGGCGGCGACGGCGCGTTCGAGGGCGTCGGCCTCCTGACCGGGGCGAGCCTGGAGCAGAACGTTGTCCCGCACCGTCATCGTCGGGAAGACGCCCCGGCCCTCCGGGACGTGGCACACGCCGCGAGCGACCAGGTCCTGCGGCGGACGGCGCGTCACGTCCTCGCCGTTGAGCAGCATTCGGCCCCCGGTCGACCGGAGCAGACCGGACGCGACGCGCAGCAGCGTGGTCTTCCCGGCACCGTTCGGGCCGAGCAGCGCGACGACCGACGACGGCGGCACCGCGAGGGTCACCCCGCGCAGGACCGTCACGCCGCCGTAGCCCGCAAAGATTCCGTCGAGCAGCAGCACGAGGCGAACCTCCTTCCGACAACGAGAACGTAGACCATTTGGAGTCGACGTTCAAGATTGAAAGTTGGTTCTAAAAAATCGTGTTCCGGTCGGCGTGACGGCCCGGTGGCGGGCCGGGCGCTCAGGCGGCGAGCAGTTCCTCGATCGCCGCGAGAGCGTCGGCGAAGCTCTGGTCCTCCGCGGCCCCGAGGTCCAGCGGGATCATCTGCGGCGACTCGCGGGCCAGGGTGAGCTCGGCGCCGACGAAGGTGACGTCGGTGATGCCGAGGTTGGTGACCGCGTGGCGCAGCCACGGCTCGCGGTGGTCCCAGCCCTCGCGCGGGGTGCCGGGGCCGTAGCCACCACCGCTGGCGGTGACGACGACGAGCTTCGTCCCCGTCAGCTGACCCAGCGTCCGTTCGGAGACGATGCGGTCGAACCAGGCCTTGAAGGTGCTGGGGACGTTGAAGTTGTAGAGCGGCAGCCCGATGACGACGGTGTCGGCCGCGACCAGTTCGTCGATCAGCTCGGTGCTGATCTTGAACGAGTCGTTCTGCTCCGGAGTGCGGTCCGCCTCCGGCGTGAAGGCCGCGGTGAAGCCGGCCTCGTCGAGGTGCGGGATCGGGTCGGCGGCCAGGTCGCGGTAGGCGACCGTGCCGTCGGGATGTGCCGTCCGCCAGAGCTTGGCGTAGTGCGCGGAGAGGCGGCGGCTGCGTGAGCCCTCCGACCGGAGGGACGAGTCGAGGTGTAGGAGGTGAGGCATAGATAGTTTGTAGCACACAAATCATTGTCGTGTCATGGATAGTGGCCCGCCGGCGTACCCTGAGGTCATGGCGACGCCGAAGGTGGTGACCGACGAGCTGCGGGTGCTTCCGCTGCTCGACCACCTCGCGCGCGTCGGGCGCCGCGCCGCCGAGGCCGCGATGACCCCGGGCGGGCTGCGGCCGCGGCACCTCGTCGCACTCACGCTGCTCGCCGACCACGGCCCGGTGGGCCAGCAGACCCTCGCCGAGACGCTGCACCTGGACCCCAGCAACGTCGTCGGGCTGCTCAACGAGCTCGAGGACCGGGACTACGTCGTCCGCCGGCGCGACCCCGCCGACCGGCGCCGCCACATCGTCGAGCTCTCCCCCGCCGGGATGCGCGAGTTGCGCCGCATCCAGCGCCGGCTCCGCACGGTCGAGGAGAAGCTGCTCGCCGGACTCAGCGTCGAGGAGCGCACCGCCCTGCACGGGCTGCTGATGCGCGCGGCCGGTACGCCGTCCTGCGCCGAGGCAGCCGCCGAGGAGATGTGCACCGAGGGGGCGCTCGACCTCTCCTGCACCGAGAGCGCCTGCACCGAGTAGCTGTTTTCGCCGCCGGCCGACGGGCAGTCCCGAGGGATGGAGATCGGATACACGCTGATGTGCGAGCAGGCCGGACCGCAGCAGCTGGTCCGGGACGCGGTCGCCGCCGAAAAGGCCGGGTTCGACTACGCGGTCATCTCGGATCACTACTTCCCCTGGCTTTCCGAGCAGGGGCACTCCCCCAACGCGTGGTCGGTGCTCGGCGCCGTCGCCCAGGCGACCGAGCGCCTGCCGCTGATGACCTACGTGACCTGTCCGATCCGGCGCTACCACCCGGCGGTGGTGGCGCAGCTCGCCGCGACGACGGCGCTGCTCTCGGACGGGCGCTTCAGCCTCGGTCTCGGGGCCGGCGAGAACCTCAACGAGCACGTCGTCGGCGGCGGGTGGCCGCCGGTCGACATCCGGCACGAGATGCTCACCGAGGCCGTCGAGATCATCTCGTCCCTGTTCACGGGCAAGGACGTCAACTACCGGGGCAAGCACTTCGACGTCGAGTCCGCGAAGCTCTTCGACGTCCCCGACACCCCGCCGCGGATCGGCATCGCGGCGTCCGGGCCGCAGTCGTGCGAGCTGGCCGGGAAGTACGGCGACCTGCTGATCGCCGTCGAGCCGAACGACGAACTCGGCAAGGCGTTCGACGCCGCCGGCGGGGCGGGCAAGCCGCGCTACGGACAGCAGCCGCTGAGCTACGACACCGACGCCGACGCGGCCGTGCGCCGGGCCCACGAGCAGTTCCGCTGGTTCGGCGCGGGCTGGAAGGTCAACGCCGAGCTGCCCGGCCCGGCGGCGTTCGACGCGGCGTCACAGTTCGTCCGACCCGAGGACGTCGCGGCCGCGATGCCGTGCGGCGCCGACGTCGGCGCCGTCGTCAAGGCGTGCCGTGCGTGGGCCGACGCCGGGTTCACGCACCTGGCACTGGTCCAGATCGGCGGCGAGGCGCAGGAGGCCTACTTCCCGTGGGCCCGCGACGAACTGCTTCCCGAGCTGCGCCGCGCCCTGGCTTAACCGCTGCGTCCGGCCAACTGTGGCCTATTGCCCACAGTTGGCCGGACGCAAGAAGCTGACGGAACGTCAGGCGTACGGGTTCTCGTCCAGCAGGATCGTCTTGGTCTCGAGGTAGGACCGCAGACCCTCGGTGCCGCCCTCGCGGCCGAGGCCGGACTGCTTGAAGCCGCCGAAGGCGATGCCCATGTCGAGCTTCATGTTGTTGTGGCCGACCGTGCCGGAGCGCAGGCGGGCCGCGACCGCACGGGCGCGCGCGGCGTCCGGGGTGAAGACCGCGGCGTTGAGGCCGTAGATCGTGTCGTTGGCGATGTCGATCGCCTCCTCCTCGCTGTCCGCGGGGATGACCGACAGGACCGGGCCGAAGATCTCCTCCTGCGCGATCGTCTGCTTGTTGTTGACGTCCGCGAAGACCGTCGGCTCGACGTAGTAGCCGCGCTCGAGGTGCTTGGGCCGGCCGCCGCCGGTGACCAGGCGCGCGCCCTCCTCGACACCCTTGGCGATGTAGCCCTCGACGCGGTCGCGCAGGCTGGCCGAGGTCAGCGGGCCCATGTGGGTCGCGGGGTCGAACGGGTCGCCGACGGTGACGGCGGAGAACGCGGCGGCGAGGGCCTCGGCGAACTCGTCGTGCTTCGAGCGCGGGACGACGATGCGGGTCAGCGACGCGCAGACCTGACCGGTGAGCAGGCACTCGGCCCCGGCGAGGGTCTGGGCGGCGGTCGCGATGTCGGCGTCGTCGAGGAGAACGGCGGCCGACTTGCCGCCGAGCTCGAGCGTCACGCGGGCGATGCGCTCACCGGCGATCGAGGCGATGCGGCGGCCCGCGGCGGTCGATCCGGTGAAGGCGATCTTGTCGACGCGCGGGTCGCGGACGAGCATCTCCGAGACCTGGCGGTCCGCGGTGACGACGTTGAGGACGCCCGGCGGCAGGCCGGCCTCCTCCGCCGCCTCGGCGAGCAGGTACCCGGCGGCGGGCGCCTCGGGCGACATCTTGAGGATCGCGGTGCAGCCGGCGATGAAGGCCGGGGCCAGCTTGATCGCGGCGAGGTCGAGCGGGCCGTTCCAGGGCACGATCGCCGCGACGACGCCGACCGGCTCGCGCACGAGCAGCGCGTAGCTCGGCGGGAAGAGCGGGTTCGGCGTCGGCTGGACGTTCTCCTCGAACGGGTACGTGTCGGCCAGGCTCGCGTAGTAGCGGAACAGGTCCGGGATGGACATCGCCATGAACTGCGAGATCGAGTGCAGGACGCCGGACTCACGCGGCCACAGGTCGGCGTAGACCTGCGCCTTCTCGGCGAGCTTGTCGGCGAGGGCGTTCATGTAGCCGGCGCGCTCGGAGTGCGACATCCGCGGCCACGGGCCCTTGTCGAACGCCTGGCGGGCGGCCTCCATCGCGGCTTCCATGTCGGCGGCCTGCGCCTCCGCCACGCTGAAGACGGCACGCTCGGTGCTGGAGTCGATCACCTGGAACGCCGAGTCGGAGCTGGGGGTGACCCACTCGCCGTTGATGAAGAAGCGGTCGGTGCCCTTCAGCGGTACCTGGACGTCGTCGGTCAGGCTCATTGCGGTCCTCTCGTTCGGTGTTCCGGTGCGCGCCCGCGCGACCACGGGGAATCTACCCCTGCGTTGATCCGCGCGTCAGCGGCTTCGGCGTCATCTAAACACCTTAGATAAGGCGGCGGGAGGATGTCGCCGATTCCCAAGCGCGCTCCCAGGTCGCGCGTCAGCGGGCGGCCGGGAGCCGGGCCGCGGCGGAGCGGTGGAGCGCGGTCCCGACAGCAACGAGCAGCGCGCCGAACGCGAGGAAGCCGAGGTCCCAGCTCAGCGGGGCTCCGAGGTCGTCGCGGACGTGGTGGACGCCGAGGATCTGGTGGTCGACCAGGCCTTCGACCAGGTTGAACAGCCCCCAGCCGGCGAGCAGCAGCCCGACGTGGAAACGCCAGCTCGGCGCGAGCCGGCGCTGCTGCCAGCCGCGGAGCGTGAGAACCGAGGCCACCAGGACGCAGACCCAGGTCGCGAGGTGGAACATCCCGTCGGCGAGGGTGTTCGCCTCCAGGCCCGCGAGCGTCGTCATCGGGTAGTCGTCGACGTGGCTGACCATGTGGTGCCACTGCAGCAACTGGTGCAGGACGATCCCGTCGATGAAGCCGCCGAGCCCGATGCCGAAGAGAAGACCGGGCGCGATCGGGGCGCCCTCGGGATTGCGCACGGCCCTGCCGCTACCCGACCGGCTCCTGGCCAATCAGGTCGAGCTCGAGGACGTGCCTGCCGAGGGTCGCGGACTCCCCGCGAACGCGTCGACGTCCCGGAACCCGACGGACCGGTAGAGGGCCTGCGCACTGGTCATGGGCCGACTGACCTCGCCGGTCGTGGTCGATCCCGCCCCAATGAGCGACAGGGTTGAAACGGGTGAGGCGACTTCCGGGCCGGAAGTCGCCTCAGTTCTTTCAACCCTGTCGCTGGCTGGGGATCAACGGTCGATCGCGCGGATCGAGACCCAATTGATGGAGCCCTTCTCGGGGAGACAGGGCTGGAACCGGTCGGGAACGTTGCGCCGAGGGACCCCGTCGGCATAACCCCCAGCGCCGCGCACTCGGTCGCCCACCCGGAACGTCCCCATGCCCGCCAGCTCGAAGGTGCGGCCGTCCCCCGTGACCTCGGACCCGTACGGGGCGAGGAGCACGTAACTCTCACCGGGTGCAGGTTCCAGGGTCACGCACCCTTCACGGCTGACCCGAAGGACACCGCCGACGATCGCATCAAGGCCGCCTACGGTCGGGCTGGACTGCGTGATCAGGTTCGGCCAGCCGGCGGGCCGGGGCGTGGGGGTCGGTGCTGCGGCCGTCGGGACGCCCCCGGCACGGTCGTCCTCCCCACCGCCGTCACACGCCCCGAGCACGAGGGCGAGTCCGACCGCTACCGGTCCAGCCAAAATCCGCCGCACCGGACCTCCCCACCTCGACGAGTCGAGACTAGGACGCCCCGCCCGGCGAGAACGTTCACTCCGCCGGAGTGAGCGACACCGCCGCCTTAGCGCTGGGACGTGATCCCTGGGTGGGAGATCCACCGGAAATAGATTGCGCGGTCGTACTCCAAGGTCAGAGCGCCCTCGCTCAGCTCTCGCCAACATCGGTAATAGGCGACGGCTCCCCGAGGGATCGCCTCATCGTCGAGGGCAAGGCGGTACTCCTCGGTCGCTTCGTAGGTCGCCAGGATCTCGGGATCGACGAGGTAAATCCCCGGTACCTGGACCCCGGGGCCATACGGCCAGGACTGATCGATCAACTCCCCGAGTCGCGGAGCGACCATCGACAAAACTTCTGAGTACTCCAGCGGAATCGCGACGATCACATTCACACTCGAACCCATCGCGAGTGCCTCCCTGAAGGCGACGTCGCCGCAGGCCACCGCCGCGGCCACAGCCTTGGGGGGAGGGTCGCTGGCCATCAACTCATCGATGTCTACCTGGGCAGGCAGCCGACGGTCGGCCAGATTCCCAGCCGCCCAGGATCTGGCCGCCTCGACCACGGCCTGCAGTGCCGGGTCACCCGACAGGGGCGTCATGTCGCCCAGCGTAGGCAAGCGCGCTGGGTCGGCGCCGCCGAGGTGAGGACTGGTCACCTCCAGCGGCCCCCACGGCTCTAGGTCCGACGCCATCCGGGCCCAGACCTGCACCGACCGCCCCCAGTCAGAGACAGGGTTGAAACGGGTGAGGCGACTTCCGGGCCGGAAGTCGCCTCAGTTCTTTCAACCCTGTCGCTGGCTGGGGACTCAGCGGAACTGCGGGATCACCTTCTCGGCGAAGAGCCGCATGGTCGTGGTGTCGGGGTAGTCGGAGCACCAGGGGTAGAAGCCCGTGCAGCCCATGTTCCGGTAGGCGGCGATCTTCTCCGCGACCTGGTCGGGGGTGCCGACGAGATTGCCCTCGCGCCAGGAGTCGAACTCCTCGCCCCAGGTGCTGCGGGAGCCGCCGTCGACGATCTCGGCCTCGGTCTCGCGAACGTGGATCTCCGGGGACCAGGTCTTCTCGATCTCGTCGTAGTCGCGGCCGACGTCGCGGCAGTGGCCCTGAAGGATCTCGGCCTTCGCGGCCCACTCGTGGGGCTTGCCGCCCCAGTTGGAGGCGTCGGCGAGGCGAGCGACGATCCGGAGCGTCACCTTCTCGCCGCCCCCGCCGACGAGGACCTGCGGCCGGGCCTGGAGCGGCTTGGGGTCGCACTCGGCGCGGTCGAGCTGGTAGTACTCGCCGTCGTAGGAGAAGGAGGGCTCCTTCCACATCCCGGTCACGATCTCGATGCACTCGCGCATGGCGCGGAGGCGGTCGCGGTTCGACGCGAACTCGTAGCCGTAGCCGGCGAACTCGTTGCGGTACCAGCCCGCGCCGATGCCCCAGATCAGGCGGCCGCCGGACATCACGTCGATGTTCGAGGTGATCTTCGCGAGCAGCGCCGGGTTCCGGTACGGATTGCAGCCGACCATCTGGCCGAGCATGATCCGCGACGTCCGCTGTGAGATCGCGGCCATCGTCGTCCAGCACTCGAACATGGCTTCCTGCGCCGGCTTCGGCACGTTGTGGAAGTGGTCGTAGACCCAGAGGGAGTCGTAACCGAGCTCCTCCGCGAGCTCGGCGATCTCGACCGACTTGGCCCACTTGGCGGCCGGATCCTCGATGGATTTGAGTTCCATCTTCCAGCCCTGCGGGATGAACACCCCGAACTTCATCGCAGTCATGCCCTCATCCTTCCCCGTCACCCCCGTCGTCAGTCGAGCGGTGGGTGGCACGAGACGGCGGCGTCCGGACGGACTAACTTCGGTGGGGCACACCCCCGGTACGACGCCCGTGGAGGCACCGCATGCGCGTTCCCCTGATCGTGTCCGACTTCCTCGACCGGGCTGTGACCGCCTTCGGGGACTCCACCGCGATCGTCGACGAACCCGACCAGCCCGCGGCCCCGGTGGCGACCACGACCTACCGTCAATTCGGCGAGCGGGTGCGGGCGTGGCAGGCGGGTCTGGACGCGCTGGACGTCGAGCCCGGGGCGCGCGTCGCGGTCGTCAGCCACAACTCGGCGCGGCTGCAGGAGCTCCTGCACGCGGTGCCCGGTACCGGGCGGATCTGCGTCCCCATCAACTTCCGGCTGCGGCCGCACGAGGTGCAGTTCATCGTCGACCACTCCGAGGCCGACGTCCTGTTCGTGGACCCGGAACTGGACGCCGACCTCAAGGACGTGAAGGGCGCACGGCACCGCTTCGTCCTCGGTGAGGAGAGCGAGTCGGTTCTGCGCTTCGGCGTCGAGCCGCGCCCGTGGGCCGCGCCCGACGAGGACGCGACCGCCACGATCAACTACACCTCGGGCACCACCGCCTCGCCGAAGGGCGTCCAGCTGACGCACCGCAACATCTGGATCAACGCGGTGACATTCTCGATGCACGTCCGCCTCTACGAGCGCGACGTCCTCATGCACACCCTGCCGATGTTCCACTGCAACGGCTGGGGCATGCCGTACGCGACCGTGGGCCTGGGCGCGACCAACGTCGTCATCCGCAAGATCGACGGCGGCGAGATCCTGCGCCGGGTGGAGAAGCACGGCGTCACGATCATGTGCGGCGCCCCCGCGGTCTGGGCGGCGACGCTCGACGCGGCGCCCGAGTTCGACCCGGTGCCGGGCCGCGACCAGGTCCGGATCGTCGTGGCCGGCGCTCCCCCGCCGTCGCGGACTATCCAGCGCATCGGCGACGAGCTCGGCTGGGAGTTCAACCAGATCTACGGCCTCACCGAGACCGCGCCGCTGCTGACCGTCAACGTCCCCGACCCCGCGGACGACGACGCGCCCGGCGAGGAGAAGGCGCGCAAGATGTCCCGCGCCGGCAAGCCGGCCCTGGGCGTCAAGCTGCGGATCTCCGACGACGGCGAGGTGCTGGCGCGCTCGAACGTCGTCATGGCCGGGTACTGGCGCAACCCCGACGCGACGGCCGAGGCCATCGAGGACGGCTGGTTCCACACCGGCGACGGCGGCTCGATGGACGAGGCCGGCTACCTCACGATCGGCGATCGCAAGAAGGACATCATCATCACCGGGGGCGAGAACGTGAACTCGATCGAGGTCGAGGACACGCTCTTCTCGCACCCCGCGGTGGCGGAGGTCGCGATCATCGGCGTCCCGTCGGAGAAGTGGGGCGAGACCATCAAGGCGCTCGTCGTCCTCGCGCCGGATGCGGACGTCACCGAGGCCGAGCTGATCGCGCACTGCAAGGAGCGCCTCGCCGGCTACAAGGCGCCGACGTCGGTGGAGTTCCGAAAGGAGATCCCCCGCACCGCGACCGGCAAGATCCAGAAGTTCAAACTGCGCGAGCCGTACTGGAAGGAGCAGGGCGGACGCCAGGTGAACTGAATGACGGAAGCTCAGGATCGTTGCGCGCTGCTGGTTCGACGGTTCCGCCGCGAACCGGACGCCAGCGCGCGCTCGCTCCTGGTCACGATCTTCGGTGACTCCGTCGCCCCGCGCGGGGGCGAGGTGTGGCTGGGGACGCTGTCGCGTCTGGTCGAGCCGCTCGGCATCAACGACCGGCTCGTCCGGACGTCGCTGCAGCGGCTCGTCACCGACGGTCTGGTCGGAAACCGGCGCGACGGGCGCCTGAGCTTCTACTCGATCGCCCCCGCCGCCCGGAACGAGTTCCGCGAGGCGGACCGCCGGATCTACCACCCCCGCACCGCGACGCCGTGGGACGGCCGGTGGACGGTCGCGGTCGAGTCGCCGGGCCTGCCGACGGGCGAGCGGACGGCGCTGCGCCAGCAGCTCGCCTGGCTCGGTTTCGGCTCGCTCAACCCGCCGGTGCACGTCTGCCCCCTCGACCGGACCGAGGAGCTGCAGCAGCTGCTCGCCGACCTCGGCCTGGCCGACCACGTCGCGGTCTTCCGCGGCGAGGTCGCCCCGGGCGGCCGCTCGACCAAGGACCTGGCGCGGGCACTGACCGGTGGCCTGCGTGAGCTCGAGCCGGCGTGGAAGGCGTTCCTGCGCCGCTTCGGCCCGCTCGCGGACTCGCTCGCCGCGCTGGACGAAGGAACACCGCCGGACATGGACCCCGAGGACGCGTTTCTGACGCGCACTCTGCTCGTGCACGCCTACCGCCGTGTCGTGCTCCGCGAGCCCGAGCTGCCCGCGGAGCTGTGGCCCACGGGCTGGATCGGCGAGCAGGCGTACGCGGTCGCGGCGACCTGCTACGCGTCGCTCGCCGAGCCCGCGGACGCGCACGTGCAGCGCGTCTGCGCGGTTGCCGGACTGGAGGCCGCGCCGGTCGATCCGGCGTACGCCGGCCGCTTCGCCGCGGCCCGCGCCCTCTTGACATGACCCGCCGCCCGCGGATTCGATACGCAGATCGCACCAACTACGCGGTTTGGTGTGTCACGTCTGCCCGGCGGGAGGCGCCATGGGTGAGATCGGACGACGTCGACTCCTGTCATTGATCGGCGGCGCCGGCCTGGGCACCGGGGCCGGGCTGCTGGGGCCGGGTGCCGCCGCGGCCGCGCCCACGACGGGGTCGGCCCGGCGCCCCGCGTCCTTGCGGACCCGGCTCACGCAGCAGTACGGCATTACGTACCCGATCGTGAACGCCGGGATGGCGTTCTACGCGACGCCCGAACTGGCGGCCGCCGTCACCAACGCGGGCGGACTCGGCTGCCTCGGGCCGATGCCCGAGACGGCGGAGGGGATGCGCAAGCAGATCCAGGAGACTCGCGCGCTGACCAAGGGCCCGTTCGGCGTCGACTTCGTCTACTTCCCGCTCGCGAACACCACGCTGTACTCCCCCGGCTACGAGGCCGACGACGAGCACATGGCGCGGAACGCGACATGGTCGGTCAACGACCTGCACATCGACGTCGTCATCGAGGAGAAGGTCGACTTCGTCGTCTGGTACTGGACCAAGCCCGAGGCGCGGTGGGTCCAGAAGCTCAAGGCCGCCGGCATCCCGCAGTGGGCGCAGGTCGGTAGCGTCGCGGGTGCGCTCGAGGCCGTGGAGTACGGCGCCGAGGTTCTCATCGCCCAGGGCAAGCAGGGCGGCGGGCACGTGCGCGGCTTCCAGGACGGCGACCCGCTGCACCGTTCCGAGCTCGTCCCGATGGTGCGCAAGGCGGTGCCGAAGGACGTCCTCGTCCTCGGCTCCGGTGGCATCGCGGACGGGCGGACGCTCGCGAACGCGCTGTCCGAGGGCGCCGACGGCGGCTGGGTCGGGACCCGCTTCGCCGTCAGCAAGGAATCCTTCGCCCACCCCGAATACATGCGCCGCGTCATCGCGGTGAAGGACGGCTGGAGCGAGACGACCCCGACCGCGATCTTCGGCCCCGAGTTCCCCCACGCCTACACGCGCTCGATCGTCAACCGCGTCCTGACGGAGTGGAAGGGCAAGGAGGATCAGATCCCGGTGCCCCCGCCGCCGGCCCCGTTCGTCGGCACGGCGCGCCTGATGCCGTGGACCGTCCCGGGCGGCATCCCCTACGCGATGCCGAAGTTCAGCGTCATCATCCCGACGCGCCTGTCCGAGGGCGACTTCGACGAGATGTGCCTGCTCGCCGGCTCGGAGTCGAGCGAGATCATCGACTCCGTCGAACCCGCCGGGAAGATCGTCCGCGACATGGCCACCGAGGCCGCCGCGATCCTCGGCCGCAAACGCCGCTGACCCCCTTGCGAAAAAAGGGGCGACACCCCTTACTGCGCAGTAAGGGGTGTCACCCTTTTTTCACAACCGATCGGTCAGGCGGGGCGGCGGGCGACCATGTTCATCGCCTTCATCGACATGACGACGACGTCGTCCTGATTGAGCAGCTCGCCGAAGCTGAAGATCAGGCCGCGGTCGGGCTTGGAGCGGGACGGACGGGCCTCGGTCGTCGTCACGCGCAGGCGGAGCTCGTCGCCGGGGCGGACGGGCGCGGGCCAGCGGATCTCGTCGACACCCGGCGACGCCAGGCTCGCGTTGTGCGTCAGGTAGTGGTCGGCGAACATCCGCATGCACAGGCCGGACGTGTGCCATCCGCTCGCGATGATGCCGCCGAACGGGCCGCGCTTCGCGTAGTCCGGGTCGATGTGGATCGCCTGCGGGTCGAAGCGCATCGCGTACTCGACGATCTCGTCCTCGGTCAGCCCGAGGGAGCCGTAGGTGAAGGCGACTCCGACGGGATAGTCCTCGAAGAACCGGTCGTCGACGGGGGCCTCGAAATCGGGACCGAGGGCGCGGGTGGTGGGGGCGGGGCGGGAGACCATGCCTCCAGTTTGGCGGACCGGTGCAGACACGTGGCGGCCAGGATCACCGCGACGAAGAACGCGAGCCCCGCGACGCCGAGCGCGTACCGCAGCTGCAGGACGGCCTCGTCGCCGGCGCCGACGAGCCCGCCGAGCACCGCGATGCCGACGACGCTGCCGGTCTGCCGCGAGGCGTTGATGACGCCGGCCGCGAGACCCGCGTGGTGCACCGGCACGGCGTCGGTCAGGGCCGCGGTGACGGCGGGCATCGTCAGGCCCATGCCGATGCCGGTGACCGTCAACGTCAGGACCAGCACGGCGTAGGGGACGTCGCCGGCGAGCATCGTCGCGGCGATGCCGGTCCCGGTGAGGAACATGCCGAGGCACGCGGTGCCCGTCGGGCCGCCGGCGCGGGCGCTCCAACGGGCGGACGTCGCCGCGCCGGGGATGATCCCCGCGACCTGGGGCAGCAGCGCGAAGCCCGCCTCCAACGGAGACATCCCCCGCTCGTTCTGGAAGTACAGCGTCAGGACGAACAGCGGGCCGTAGAACCCGAAGTTGATGAGGACGCCGATGACCGCGCCACCCGCGACCGCCGGTTCGCGGAACAGGTGCAGCGGCAGCATCGGCTCGGGGACCCGGGTCTCCACCGCGAGGAACGCCAGCGCGCCCACGACGAACACGGCGGCGGCCGCGACGACGACCGGCTCGATCCCCGCGTGCGCACCCTCGATCAGCGCGACGGCCAGGGCGCCCAGGGTGACGACGGCGAGCAGTTGCCCGGTCAGGTCCAGCGCCCGCGGGATGCCCTGCCCGCGCGGGACGTGACGGGCGGTCAGCGCGAGCACGAGCAGTCCGAACGGCACATTGGCCAGGAACACCGACCGCCACGACCACACCTCGACGCCGAGGCCGCCGACGACGGGGCCGGCGGCCGCGCCGAAGGCGGCGATCAACGCCCACAGCCCGATCGCCCGCCGGCGCAGGCCGGGGTCGGCGTACCCGGCGCGGACCAGGGCGAGCGAGGACGGCACGCACAACGCCGACGCCGCACCCTGCAGCGCCCGGGCGCCGATCAGCGTCCCCGTCGTCGGTGCGAGCCCGCAGGCGAGCGAGGCGAGGGTGAACAGCGCGATGCCGACGCGGAACACCGTCCGCGCGGTGTACCGGTCGCAGAGCGCGCCCCCGGTGAGGATCCCCGCCGCGAGGACGACGAGATAACTGTCGACCACCCACTGCAGGCCGGCGAGGTCGGTGTCGAGGTCGTCGCGGATCGGCGGCAGCGCGACGTTCACGATCGTCGTGTCGAGGATGACCATGAAGTAGCCCAGGCAGGCCGCGACCAGGGCAGGCGTCAGGACACGTTCCGGGCCGGACCTCTCGACACGGCGGTCGGCGGGCGGTTCCATCGCTCTCACCATGACACAGCCCTACGTTGACGGCATGACGCCTGAGCAGTTCGTTCCGTTCTTCCGCGCGGAGGCCGAGGCATTCGCGCGCGTCCTGGAGACCGGCGACCTCGACGCCCCCGTCCCGGCCTGCCCCGACTGGAACCTCACCGCACTGACCGCGCACCTCGGCGGGATCCACCGCTGGGCCCGCGGCGCCATCGTCACCGGACCCGGGCCGATCGAGGAGCCCGACCTGCCCCCGGACCGGGACGCGATCGTCGCCTGGTTCCGCGAAGGCGCGGACGCCCTCCACGAGACCCTCGCGGCCGCCGACCCGCAGACCCCGTGCTGGTCGTTCGGCCGGGACAAGAGCGTCGCGTTCTGGCTGCGGCGTCAGGCTCTCGAGACCGCGGTGCACCGTTGGGACGCCGAGGCCTCCCAGGGCACGCCTGGCCCGCTCGATCCCGCGCTCGCCGTCGCCGGCGTCCACGAGGTCGCCGAGATGTTCTTCCCGCGCCAGGTCTCCCTCGGCCGGATCCCGCCGCTGGCCCGAACTCTGCGCCTGATCCCGGACGAGGGCGCGCCCGTCGTGTTCGCCGGGGACGGCACGGCGTCCGGCCCGCCGGCCGAGATCGACGCCGACGTCGCCGGTCCCGCGGAGGCGCTGCTCCTCCTGATCTGGGGCCGGACCGTCCTCGACGACCCCCGGCTCCACCTCGCCGGCTCCCGCGCCGCCGCCGAGGAGGTCCTCGCCCAGGCCCTCGCGCCGTAGCTCGCCCCCGTCTGTCGGACACCGGGTCTGGACTATCTGTAGCGGATGTTCAATACTGAAAGTCCGTTACAGAAACGCCCGCGGGATGACGTCCCCTGCGGGCGCTTGTCAGCCCGCCCGGGGGCTGACACGGACCCCCTGCGGGACGTCATCCCACGGAGGTTGGGCATGGCTATGGGGCCGAATGTGTTCGCGCAGAAGCTGTGCATCCATCTGACCGGGCTGTTCTTCGTCCTCGTGGGCGGCGCGTTCGCGGTGGCGGGGTGGGTCCCGCCGTTCTCCCCCGACGGGTCGTTCGAGGAGCTGGCGAACAACTTCCGCGACCAGGACAACGTCCGGATCGCGGCGGCGATGTTCTTCTTCGGCGGGGCGGTGTTCGTCTTCCCGACCGTCGCGATCGCCGGCCAGCTGCGCCGGATCGAGGGCACCGCCCGGCCGGTCATGACCTGGGCTCAGCTGCTCAGCGGCGCCGTCGGTGTCCTCGGCATCCAGATCGCCGCGGCCATCTGGCTCGCGATCTCCTTCTACGACGGCAGCAGCGACGACGTCGTGTCGACGATGAACGCGATGGCGTGGTTCTTCATCCTCGGCGCGGTCGCGCCGGCGGTGTTCCAGAACATGGCGATCGCAACCGTGGTGCTCTCCGGGGACGGCGCGGTGTACCCACGCTGGATCGGCTACCTGAACCTGTACTGCGCGCTCGGACTGACGCTCGGGGTGCTGACGCCGTTCTTCAAGGACGGTCCGTTCGCGTGGAACGGCATCGTCGGGTTCTGGGTCGTGGCCGTCGACTTCTTCGTCTGGATGTTCGTCATGTGGTGGGCCACGGTCCGCGCCATCGACACCGACCGCGGCGAGGAGGTGCCGGCCGATGGGCGGCGGGTTGCGGTACACGTCTGAGGACGAGGGCAACCACACGCCCGGCTCCGATCCCTGGTGGCAGGAGAGCGTCTTCCTGCACTGGTTCGACCCGGCGGCCGGTGTGGGCGGCGTGCACCGGATCGGGCAGGAGGTCCCCCAGGACACCTCCGCGCTGTGCTGCTTCGTCTTCGACCGCGAGGCGCGGTACCGCCGCGTCGAGCGCGTCCCCCTGCTCGCCCCCGACACGCCACGCGGCTTCCGCGCCGGCGGCAGTACGTGGGACGTCGAGGACGGCCGGCCGCGCCTGCGCGTGAAGGAGGACGGGCTCGCGCTCGACCTCGTGATGGAGAACTTCTACGACCTCACCGACTTCTTCCCCTCCGGTGGGTCGATGGTCGAGGACTTCGCCAAGCACCACTACGAGACCTCCGGCCGGGTGCGCGGGACGGCGGTGCTGCAGGGCCGCAGCTACGAGATCGACGGCCTCTGCCACCGCGACCACTCGTGGGGTCCGCGCCGCTGGGACCAGCTGTTGTCCCACCGCTGGGTCTCGGGGACGATCGGCCCCGAGCTCTCGTTCGGCTCGATGGCCTGGCACGCGGCCGACAACAGCGTCGTCCAGATCGGGTACGTCGTCCGCGACGGTGAACTGGTGCTCGCGACGAACGTCGACGTCCTCGCCTACATGGAGGTCGACGCCCTCACCCACCGCGGCGGCGAGGTGTACTGGACGCTGGCTGACGGGTCGTCACTGTCGGCGCGGTGCACGGTCGTCGACGGCGTGGTCACCGGCAACCACGGGGTGGTCTGGGTCGACTCCCTGTGCGAGGTGATCCTCGACGACGGCCGCACCGGCTACTGCGACTTCGAGCTGTCCACCAACCCGCGCGCCGGCACCCGGGACATCGGTCTCGCCGTGCGCGCCGCCCTGCACAACGGATGGAGCACCCGCACATGAGTTCCGCGTCCGACAACCCGGTCCACGCCACCTCCTCCCCCACGACCCGCTGGTCACGGGCGAACTTCGCCGAGGCGATCCAGGGCGTGCAGACCCCGCTCGGGTGGACGTACTGGGACTACGTCATGGAGATCTCCGTGCGCCGCGCCTTCGGGCGCATGGGCGTGTTTCCCCGGAGCCAGCTCAAGATGCCCACGTCGGTCGACGAGAAGTTCGCCGCCGCGTTCTTCGGCCGCCCGGCCGGCAACGTGCGGACGATGTGGCTGATCGGCGAGGCGATGCCGGGCACCTCCGGTGACGCCGTCGTCGAGCAGATGTTCGGCGAGCGCCGTCCCGAGGGCGCCCGGAAGAAGGACTCCGCGGGCAAGCGGCGGTACCCGATCGTCGCGGTGAAGTTGCCGCTGTGCGCCCGGTGGGCCGCGAAGACCTTGCGCCCGATCCTCGCCGACCAGCGGCAGTGGTGGCACCAGTCGGTGATCGTGTCCCCGCCCAAGGACCAGGCGTCCGCGATCGCGCTGCTGAAGCGCTCGGCGGAGGAGTTCATCCGCGTCGGTGAGCGGCACGCGTCGATGACCCTGATCGGCCAGGGCATCGCCGAGCAGATCGAGGCCCTCGCGCAGTCGGCGTGGGGCAGCCGCGACCGCGCCGCCGACCTGATGACCGGCTACGGCTCCATGGAAGAGACCGAGCTGATGGGCGACCTGTGGGAGGTCGCGCAGAACCAGCTCTCGCTCGACGACTTCCTCGCCCGCCACGGCTACCACGGGCCCGACGAGGGCAACCTCGCGAGCACGATCTGGCGCGAGGACCCCAAGCCGGTTCAGCGGATGATCGACCAGTACCGCAGTGCGTCCGTCGCGCACCCCAAGGCGAAGGAGGCGGCGCAGATCACGCGCCGCGAGGCCACGGAGGCCGACCTGCTCGCCGCCCTCGGTCGGGGCAAGCGCTCCAAGGCGAAGCTGCTGCTCAAGCTCGGACGCTCGTTGATCCCGATGCGCGAGGTCGGCAAGGCCGGCTTCCTCCACGCGATCGACGGGGCGCGCTGCGCGGCTCGCGTGCTCGGCGACGACCTCGTCGCGAAGGGCTTCCTCGACGCGCGCGACGACGTCTTCTTCCTGACCTACTCCGAACTGATCGCGGGCGTCAGCACCCCGCAGCAGGAACTCGTCGCCGAGCGCAAGGCGAACCACGCGCAGTACCAGACCCTCGACGTCCCCCAGGCCTGGACGGGTAACCCGACCGCCGAGGTCGCCACCCCGAAGGCGTCGGACGCCCCGGTCGCCGGCGTCGAGCAGATCACCGGCATCGGCGTCTTCGGCGACGAGGAGGTCACCGGCCGCGCCCGCGTCGCTCTCGACCCCGCCGCCGTCGACCTCGAGCCCGGCGACATCCTCGTCTGCCGCACCACCGACCCGAGCTGGACACCGCTGTTCCTCGTCGCCGAGGCCCTCGTCATCGACACCGGCGGGCAGATGAGCCACGGCGCGATCGTCGCCCGCGAGCTCGGCGTCCCCTGCGTCATCAACACGCTCACCGGGACCCGCGACATCCCCGACGGCGCCCACCTCACCGTCAACGGCACCACCGGCGTCGTCACGATCCGCCAGACCGAACCCGCCTGACCATCTCCCTATCGCAGCTTCACTGGCTGGGGCCTCTCCTCACCGGCCGGTCCGCCTGGTGCAGCGGGGGCTCGCCTGGTGAAGTGCGCGGGGTGGCTGGTGAGGTCGGGGCACAACCGAGGGGCGGGGTGTTGGGTCCCCCGCCCTGGAGCGGAGGGCTCCGAGGTGGTGTTATCGGATCCGACACCACCGGTGAGTGAGTGAGGAGCGGGATGAAGACGCGAGCAGCAGTGCTCTGGGAGCTCGGCGGCAAGTGGGAGGTCGAGGAGATCGACCTGGATCCGCCGAACGCGCACGAGGTGCAGGTCAAGATGGTCGCGAGCGGGCTGTGCCACTCCGACGAGCACCTCGTCACCGGCGACATCCCGATCGCCCTGCCGGTGCTCGGCGGGCACGAGGGCGCCGGGATCGTGACCGAGGTCGGCGAGGGCGTCACCGACGTCGAGGTCGGGGACCACGTCGTCATGAGCTTCCTGCCCTCCTGCGGCAAGTGCTCCTACTGCGCCCGCGGCATGACGAACCTCTGCGACAGCGGCGCGGCGCTCATCCTCGGCCCGCAGCTCGACGGGACCTGGCGGTTCCACGCGCGCGGCGAGGACGTCGGCCAGATGTGTCTGCTCGGCACATTCACCGAGCACACGGTCGTGCCGGACCAGTCGGTCGTGAAGATCGACGACGACATCCCGCTGGAGAAGGCCGCGCTCGTCGGCTGCGGCGTCCCGACCGGGTTCGGCAGCGTCGTCCGCACCGGTGCGGTGAAGCCGGGTGACACGGTCGTCGTCATGGGCATCGGCGGCATCGGCATCAACGCCGTGCAGGGCGCGCGGATCGGCGGGGCGCGGAACATCGTCGCCATCGACCCGGTCGAGTTCAAGCGCGAGAAGGCCATGGAGTTGGGCGCGACGCACGCGGTCTCCGACGTCGACGAGGCGTGGACGATCGTCGCCGAGCTGACCCGCGGCCAGCTCGCCGACATCTGCGTCATCACGACCGACGTCGCCGAGGGCGACTACATCGCGCCGGCGCTCTCCCTGGTCGGCAAGCGCGGCAAGGTCGTCGTCACCGCCATCGGTCACCCCGACCAGATGGAGATCAAGACCAACCTGTTCGAGCTGACGCTCTACGAGAAGCAGATCCTCGGCTCGCTGTTCGGCTCGTCGAACCCGCGGCACGACATCCCCCGCATCCTGGAGATGTACCGCGCCGGGCAGCTCAAGCTCGACGAGCTCGTCACCCGCGAGTACACCCTCGACGAGATCAACCAGGGCTACGAGGACATGCTCGCCGGCAAGAACCTGCGCGGTGTGATCCGGTTCTGATCCGGTCGCCGATCTGACGGCAGCCGACGCAAATACCCGCGCAGCGCCCCCGCCTCCCCAATACTGGTGATCTTGGTTTTCGGCCCGGACGGGCCGAGGGGAAGCGGGGGCGTTCGCATGTCTGCACGGTTGCGCCGTGGTCCGGGCCGGGTTCGACTGACCGCGGCCACCGCGGCGCTTGCCCTCGTCGCCCTCGCGGCCGGCTGCAGCAGCGACGACGACAACGATGGCTCCCCCGGCGCGACCGGCGCCCCGGCCCCCGGCGGGGGCAAGACCGCCGCGGTGCAGCTGCCCGACGGCTGCACCACGGTCATCGACGCCGAGAGCCCGGCCGAGGTCTCGGTCGCGGTCAGCTCCGCGCTGTTCACCTCCGCCCCGGTCGTGGTCGTCGCCCCGGCCGAGGGCCCCGGCCTCACCGCCGCCACCCAGGCCGGCCGCGACGCGAACGCCCCGGTCCTGGTCACCGACCTCACCGGCGGCAGCGAGACCGGCGGCGAGACCGGCGGCGAGACCGCCTCCCCGACGAGCGCCGCGACCACCGCGGCCGTCTCCCTCGAGACCGACACCGCCGACTGCGCCGCTCCGCCGGCGACCGCGATCCCCACCGCCGACCCGAGCGCGAGCCCGTCGGCCGCCGGCAGCCCCTCCGCGACCGCCTCCCCGACGGCGACGTCCACGGAGTCGGAGACGGAGTCCGACGAGACGGACGAAAACGACGAGACCGACGAAACCGACGACGCGGTCGCCACCGCGACGCCGTCGATGACCCCGGCCGCGTTCTCGGTCGCGGCCGCGGGGTCGTCGTCGTGCCTCGACGCGCTCGAGGAGACCGCCGGCGCTGAGGGCACCGCGACCCCCGCCCCGAGCGAGACCGCGACCGCGTCCCCGACCGAGACCGCGACCCCGACCGAGACCGCGACCCCGACCGAGACCGCGACCCCGACCGACACGGCGGCCCCGACCGAGACCGCGACGGAGACACCGACCGAGACCCCCGCGGTCCCGGTGAACGTGCCGCTGGACCCGACGGTCGCGGCGGAGATCCAGCGGCTCTCGCCGGAGGCGGTGCTGGCGACCGACCCGGCGGTGGCGACGAAGGTCCGGGAGGCGCTGCCGGGGGTGAAGGTCGTCGAGAACGCGGCCGACCTGCCGCGGACGTCGGCCCCGGCCGGGCTGTCCGGGCTCGCGGTCCTCGTTCCCGCCGAGGAGGACCTGCGCGCCGGTGCCCTGGCGGCGCAGACCTCGGCGACCGTCGCCGGCGCGAACGTCGTGGGCGTCACCGACGGCGACCCGCGCGCGGGCGAGTGCGCCGTCCAGGCGCTGTTCTCGGCGAAGCCGACGAAGGTGCTCGGCGTCGGGGACATCGGGTCGGCCGACCGGCTCTCGGACCGCATGGCGGTCGTCGGCACCGGCGTCGAGCTGCCCGGCGGCGGCCAGGTGTTCTTCCCCGGTCGGCGGCTGATCGCGATGTACGGCTACCCGGGCGCGCCGGAGCTCGGTGTCCTCGGCGCGCAGGGCATCGAGGCCAGCATCGCCCGCGCGAAGAGCATCGCCGACCTCTACGACGGCGTCTCCGACCAGCCGGTCATCCCGACGTTCGAGATCATCACGACCGTCGCGCAGGGCGTGCCCGGCAGCGACGGCGACTACTCGGCCGAGTCCGGCCTGGACAAGATCCGGCCGTGGATCGAGCAGGCCGACGCGGCGGGCATGTACGTCATCCTCGACCTGCAGCCGGGCCGCACGGACTTCCTGACGCAGGCCAAGCGCTACGCCGAGTTGCTCAAGCACCCGCACGTCGGGCTGGCACTCGACCCCGAGTGGCGGCTCAAGCCCGGCCAGGTGCACCTGCGCCAGATCGGCAGCGTGGACTCCTCGGAGATCAACCGCGTCATCGACTGGCTCGCGGACCTGACGGCCGAGAACAACCTGCCGCAGAAGCTGCTCGTCCTGCACCAGTTCAGCCTGACGATGATCACGAACCGCGCGGCGCTGGACACCTCACGGGACGAGCTCGCGCTGTTGATCCACATGGACGGCCAGGGTGAGCCGATCGCCAAGGAAGGGACCTGGCGCATCGTCACCAACACCGTGCCGGACGAGATCTGGATGGGCTGGAAGAACTTCTACAAGAAGGACACCCGGCTCATGAGCCCGACCGAGACGCTGGACCGGGAGCCGGTCCCGGTCATGATCTCCTATCAGTGACCATCGCCTGACGCGCCGTCAGCGCCACCCGTCGACACCCGTGAGGACGTCGGCGGTGGCCTGGCCGGGGCGCAGGATGCTGATCGTCCCGGTCCGCTCGACGATCGCCACCCCCACGTCGGCGTAGGACCCGATCCCGGCGCGGCGCAGGGCCGCGCGCAGGTCGTCCTCGGACAACTGGGCGCTGCGGAGCGCGTCCGAGAGGACCTGGCCGTCCTTCATCACGAGCACCGGTCCCCCGCCGAGCAGGAGGTCGACGCGGGGACTGCCGAGCAGCTGACGCGTTCCCGTGTGCAGGACGAACAGCGTCGCGAGGCCCAGCACACCGGCCGGCAGCGACGGCGTGTACCCGAGGATGGCGCGGCCCATGATCGAGCCGAGGCACAGCCCGAGCGCGAGGTCATAGGCCGACACCGCGGCCACCAGGCGCCGCCCGGCGAGCCGGATCAGCGCGAGCACGGCGACGTACATCCCGGTCGCGGTCAGGACGACGGCGGCGGCTTCTTCCCAGTTCAGCGTGTAGTCCACGGCGCCAACTCTTTCGCACCCGCCCGCGCGTTCAGCGCAGCCGGGTCGCCAGCCAACTCAGGGCGAACTCGCTGATCCGCGGCCAGTACGCCGCCCCGTGCTGGTCGCCGGCGAGGACCTTCAGCGTCGACGGGACGCCGACGCCGCGCGACCGGGCCGCGAACTCCCGCGCCTGTGCGGTGTCGAAGGGGTTCTCCCCCTCGGAGTGGAACAGCAGCGACGGCACGTCGCGACGGTTCAGCGCCGCGGCCGGCGTCGCGTCGCGGTAGACGTCCGGGCATTCGGTCGGGTCGCAGCGCAGCAGCTTGTCCTGCACGACCGCGTCCTCGAAGTCCGGCGCCTGCTTGGTCACCGTCACCGGGTTGAGCAGGCCGGACAGGACGACCACGCCCCGGAAGCGGTCCCGGCCGTCGCCCGCGGTCGCGACCGCGGCCGCGATGTGCCCGCCCGCGGACGAGCCGAGCAGCGCCATCCGTCGACGGTCGATGTTGAAGCGGTCGGCGTTCCGGCGCAGGTAGGACACGGCCGCGCTGACGTCGTCGCGCTGCGCCGGCCAGCGGGCCTGCGTCGCGAGCCGGTAGTTCACCGCCACCGCGACGTAACCCTGGCGCGCGAGCTCGCGGGCCATCGGGGCCATCGACGCCCGACTCCCCCGCGTCCACGCCCCGCCGTGGACCAGCACGACCGTCGGCAGCTTCGCGCCGGTCCGCCCCACCTCGGCGGGCGGCAGGTACACGTCGAGGGTCGACGCCGTCCCGTGGTCCCCGTAGCGGTGGGTCGCCTTCGGGGTGGTTGGCTTCGCCGGCCCCTCCGCTCGCGCGCCCGGCTTCTGTGTCTGCTTCGTCTGCTGCTTCGCCCGGGACTCCGGCGCCGCCACCCCGGGATCCGGCCCCCACCCGCCGGTCGCGGCGTTCCCGGGCGCGGGGAGACCGGTCAGCAACAGGCCGGTCAGTACCGCCGTCCCGACGCGCGCACGCCACATCTGCCCGGATCCCCCTCGCACCGCGACCCCCCGCGGCGAGAGGAATCCTGGCGGTGCGCGGACCCGCGCCGTACCCCGTTGCTCCCGAATGTCCGGCGCTGCCCCGAAACAAGTTCCACCGTCCGGGCGAACGGGGTCCGGCGTGTCGTGCGCGGCGCCGTCAGGACGCGCAGCGCTGCCGGGTTCCGGTGTCGGCGGCCGCCTGGACGGCGTCGAGCATCCGGTGCCGGCGCAGGGCGTCGGCGAAGGTCGGGGTGCGGTGGCCGCCGTCGTCCAGGTCGCGGAGCAGGCCGGCGTAGGCCTGCGCGACCGTGTACGCCGGGCCGCCCCGCCCGTGCGGCACGAGCTCGTAGCCGCCGGGGATCTCGACCGGGCTCAGGACCTTGTCGTCACCCGTCGCCTTCAGCAACTCGACCATGCCGAACTGCAGGTGGCCGTGGACGCCGGCGAACACGAGCTCGCCCTGAGTCCCGCTGATGATCCAACGGAGCTTCTGGTCGCGCGTGCTCCCGCCACGGAAGTGGACGTTGACGACGGCGCCGTTCGCCAGCGTGCCGGTGATCGCCACCTGGTCGGGGGCGGTCATCGTCATCGCCTCGCCGGTCTCGACGTGGTGCACCGTCGGCTGACGGGTCGTCACGGTCGCGGCGACCTCGGCGAACTCACCCAGCGTCCAGGCAAGCGCGTCGACGGCGTGCCCGACCGGCACGGTGAGCAGGGTGGCCCCGTTCGCCGCGTCGATCAGGTACTCGCCGCCGGGACGGACGCTGCCGCCCCACTCCCCGCCGACACCCACGAGCGTCGACGAGAGCACCTCCCCGATCTCCCCGGTGGCGATCAGGTCGGCCGCGTGCCGGATCGCCGGCGTGGCCCGCGCCTGCAGCCCGACCCAGGCGTCGACGCCCCGCTCGGCGGCTTCGGCGGTGAGTGCCTCGG
Organism: Sporichthya polymorpha DSM 43042; assembly: GCF_000384115.1. Taxonomy (NCBI): domain Bacteria; kingdom Bacillati; phylum Actinomycetota; class Actinomycetes; order Sporichthyales; family Sporichthyaceae; genus Sporichthya; species Sporichthya polymorpha. The sequence goes on along the minus strand of NZ_KB913029.1, from coordinate 3,412,765 downwards.
CCTCCGCGGTGCCGTTGCCCAGCGGCCACTCGCACAGGACCTTCTTGCCGTGCGCGATCGCGTGCCGGACCAGCTCGGCGTGGTACGGCACCTTGACGGTGATGACGACGAGGTCGACGTCCGGGTGCGCGGCGAGCTCGGCGGCGTCGGCGCACGCGATCGGAACCTCGTGCGCTTCCGCCGCCGCCTTGCCGCTGGCCGCCGAGCTGGCGCTGGCCGCGCGCAGCTCGAGGCCGGGGATCGCGCGGATCGCCGGGACGTGCGCGGTCCCGGCCCAACCGCGAGCGGCGGACAGACCGACGATGCCGACGCCCAGAGGAGCCGGGCTCACGCGGTCTTCTCCTTCAGCAAGCCCTTCTGCAGCTTGCCCGTGGCCGTTCGTGGCAGCGTGTCCCGGAACTCCCACACGCGCGGGATCTTGAAGCCGGCGATCTTGTCGCGGAGGAAGGTCATCAGCTCCTCCTCCAGCTCCGGGCCGGGCGTCGCGCCGGGAGCGGCCTGGACGAACGCCTTGACCCGCTCGCCCATCTCCGGGTCCGGGATGCCGATGACCGCGACGTCGTCGACCGACGGGTGCAGCGCGAGCGCGTCCTCGATCTCCTGCGGGTAGATGTTCACCCCGCCACTGATGATCATGAAGGCCTTACGGTCCGTCAGGTAGAGGAAGCCCTCGGCGTCGACGTAACCCATGTCGCCGACCGTCGTCCACGTCGGGTGCTCCGGGTGCTGCGCGCCCTTCGTCTTCGCCGGGTCGTTGTGGTACTCGAACGGGAGCTCGTCGCGCTCGAAGTAGACGTCGCCGGGTTCCCCGACGTCGCAGAGCGACCCGTCCTCGCGGCAGATCCGCAGGACGCCGAGCGCCGCGCGGCCGACGGTGCCGGGGTGGGCGAGCCAGTCCTGCGGGGTGACGAACGTCAGGCCGTTGGACTCGGTGGAGGCGTAGTACTCGTGGATGACCGGGCCCCACCAGTCGATCATCTGCTGCTTGACCTCGACCGGGCACGGCGCGGCCGCGTGGATGGCGATCTTCAGGCTGGAGACGTCGGCGGCGCTCCGCACCGACTCGTCGAGCTTGAGCATGCGGACGAAGTGGGTCGGCACCCACTGACTGTGCGTCACGCGGTGCTTCTCGATGAGCTCGAGGGAGCGCTGCGCGTCGAACTTCTCCATCATCACGACCGTGCCGCCGAGGGACTGGACGCCGGCGCAGAAGCGCAGCGGCGCGGCGTGGTACATCGGAGCGGGCGAGAGGTAGACGGTCGAGTCGTCGAACGCCCACAGCATCTTGAGCAGCGGGGTGATGACGCCCGGGTCGTCGGCCGCGAGGGTGCCGGGGATCGGCAGCTTGACGCCCTTGGGGCGGCCGGTGGTGCCACTGCTGTACAGCATGTCGGCGCCGCGGGGCTCGTGCTCGAGCCGCTCGGGGGTGCTCCCGGCGAGCGCGGTCTCGTAGTCGTCGTAGCCGTCGACCGCGCCGATGGCGAGCTTGAAGTCGAGCTGGGGGCACCGCTTCGCGACCTCGGCCGCGAGGTCGGCGAGGTCGGAGTGCACGACCAGCGAGCGGGCGTTCGCGTCGTTGACGATGTAACTCGCCTCGTCCGCGGAGAGGTTGAAGTTGATCGCGGTGACGTAGAGACCCGAGCGCATCGCCGCCCAGTAGATCTCCAGCACCTCGGCGGTGTTCGGCAGCAGCATGGCGACGCCGTCGCCGGTGCGCAGCCCGGCGGCGTGCCACCACTGGGCGAGGCGGTTCGAGCGTTCGTCGAGCTCGCGGTAGGTCACGGTCCTGCCGGTGCCGGCCACGATCAGGGCGGGCTTGTCCGGCGTCGTCTTCGCATGGGTTCCCGGGTACATGGCTGCACGCTATCCAAGGCCCTGCTCTTGCGTCGGCGCTGGTCCTGGTCTATATACAACCGTATGGTTGTAGATCGGGCGGACGTGGATCTGCTCTTCCACGCCCTGGCGGACGCGACGCGCCGCGACATCGTGCGCCGCACCCTGGACGGATCCCACTCCGTCTCCGCCCTGGCCCGCGAGTACCCGATGAGCTTCGCCGCCGTGCAGAAGCACGTGGCCGTGCTGGAGCGGGCGGGCCTGGTGACCAAACAACGACGCGGCCGCGAGCACCTGGTGGCGGGCAACCCCGACGCCCTCGCCGCCGCCCGCGACGCCCTGGACCGACTCGAACTGGTGTGGCGCGACCGCGTCGCCCGGATGGCGGACCTCCTGGCCGCCGACCCTTCCCCCGACAACTCTCCCGACGACGAGGACTTCACATGACCGTCACCTCCGTGGCCAAGGACGCTGCCACCCGCACGATGACGCTGACCGCCGAGTTCGACGCCCCCGTCCCGCGGGTGTGGCAGCTGTACGCCGACCCGCGCCAGCTGGAGCAGTGGTGGGGCCCGCCGACCTATCCGGCGACCGTGGTCGACCACGACCTGTCGCTCGGCGGGACCGTCCGGTACTTCATGACCGGGCCGGAGGGCGACAAGTCCTGCGGGTACTGGATCGTGCGCGCCGTCGACGCCCCGCACTCGCTGGAGTGGGAGAACGGCTTCGCGACCGACGACCTCTCCCCGGACCGCTCGATGCCCGTCATGACGATGCGCATGACCCTCGCCCCGCGCCCCGGCGGCGGGACCGTGATGACGATCGCGACCACCTTCGAGACCGCCGAGAACATGACCTGGTGCCTGGAGATGGGCATGGAGGAAGGGATGTCCTCCGCCGTCGGGCAGATCGAGGCGGTGCTCGCGGGCTGAGGGCTACTGCCGCTCGTCGTCGAGGTAGAGGTCGACCTTCTCGTTGTAGAAGCACACGAGGCCTGCAATGTCCGCGCGCTCCGGCTTCGGGTCTACGTAGCTCCACACGATGTCCGGGTAGGTCTGTTCCCCCACCCGTAGCGACCAATACGACGCGTCGCCCTTGAACGGGCAGTACGTCGAACTGTCGGTGGGAGTCAGCAGGTCCATCCGTACGTCCTCGCGCGGCAGGTAGTACCGCGCCGGCGCGCCGGTCTCGGACAGGATCCGGGGCCGGCGGGACTCCGCGACGACCACGCCGTCGACCTCGACCCGGACATGGCGCGTGGACTGCTCGACATCGATCTGGTGCAACTTCATACCGACGCAACTACCCGGGTCCGTCCAGACATTCCGGCGGGCCCGCGGGATAACGTCCCGTCCATGGCGACCATCCGTGACGTCGAGAAGGTCATCGCCCGGCTGCCCGAGGTGACCGAGGGGCTGCGGTTCGGGCACCAGACCTGGAACGTCGGCAAGAAGGCCTTCGCGTGGGAGCGGCCGTTCAGCAAGGCGGATCTCAAGCGCTTCGGTGACGAGACTCCGCCGGACGGCGACATCCTCGCCGTCACGACCGCGGACGTCGGCGAGAAGGAGGCGCTGCTCTCCGCGCACCCGGGCCCGCTGTTCACGATCCCGCACTTCGACAACTACCCCGCGGTGCTCGTGCACCTGAGGTCGACGCCGGTCAAGCTCCTGCGCGAGGTCGTCGAGGACGGGTGGCTCGCCGTCGCCCCGCGCAAGCTCGCCGAGCAGTACCTGCAGCGTTGACGCTCGACATCCCCGACGCGCTGCGCCCCGCCGGGGGCGCGGACCCCTGGAACGACTGGCTCGCCGTGCTGCCGACACGGGTCGAGGAATTGCTCGGCGAGTGGGCGTTGGCGGTCGACGGCTCGCCGATCGCCGGACGGCTGTCGCTGGTGGTCCCGGTCCGGACCGAGGACGGCCGCGCCGCCATGCTCAAGGTCGGGTACCCGCACGAGGAGGCCGCGCTCGAACACCTCGCTCTCCGCTACTGGGGCGGGACCGGGGCGGTGGAACTGCTCCGTGCGGACCCGCACCGGTTCGCGCTGCTGCTCGAGCGCGCCGGCCCGGAGGATCTGACGGAGCGTTGGGAGCTCGAGGCGTGCGAGATCGTCGGCGAGCTGTACGGACGCATCCACGTCCCCGCTCCCCCGCAGTTCGCGACCCTCCCCGATCAAGTGCTGCGCTGGACCGAGCAGCTGCGGGCGTTGCCGGGCGGCCTGCCGCCGCGGCTGGTGGAGCAGGCGATCTCGCTCGGGACCGATCTTGCCGCCGATCCCGCGAGCGTCGGGACGCTGATCCACACCGATCTGCACTACGAGAACGTCCTCGCCGCCGACCGCGACCCGTGGCTGGTCATCGACCCCAAGCCGCTCTCCGGCGACCCCCACTACGAGATCGCCCCGATGCTGACGAACCGCTGGGACGAGGTCGCGGGCCAGGTCCGCGCCGCCGTCCGCCGCCGCTTCGACACCCTCGTCGACGTCGCCGGGTTCGACGAGAACCGCGCCCGGGCCTGGGTGATCGTCCGCGTCGTCCACAGCGCCGCCTGGGCCCTCACGGAAGGAGGCGCCGGCGGCGTCGACGCCCACGAGTGGCTGACCCGCTGCGTCGCCGTCGCCAAAGCGGTCCAGGGCTGACGCCCCCCGTTGAACAAGGGGTGCCGTCACCCCTTGTTCAATGCCGAGCCGGACGGCGGAGGGGGATCCGACCGAACGGAGGAGCAGGGCGCGCACGGGATCCCCCGAAGATGGACATGTCGGTCACAGGGGGTCGGGGACGTGCGGTTTCGTGTACTTGTTCCGGGTGTGGCGGCGCTCGCCGTGCTGGCGGGCGGACTTGCCGTCCCGGCGGCCGCGGCCGAGCTCGCCCAACCGACGTTCTACTTTTCGCACCAGGAGACGCCGGTCGCGGTGAAGGCGCCCGCGACGCTGGCCACCGCGGGCGATCGCGTCTTCGTGGGTGACCGCGAGGGTCGCCGGGTGCTCGTCCTCGACCGCAACGGCGCCCAGGTCGCGACCATCGCGGATCAGTCCGTGCCGCAGTCGATGACCCCGTCCTCCGACGGCACCAAGGTCTACGTGACGCTGAATCGGGCCGTCAGCGTGCTCGACGTCGCCACGGCCACCGAGACCGCGCGCTACGAGTTGGGCACGGCGGTTCACGAGACCGCGTTCAGCAACGGCCGGATGTACTACTCCTTCTTCGGGGACGGTCGGTATCAGGTGGCCAGCATCGACCTCGCGAGCGAAGCCGCGCCCGTTCCGGCACTGACCGACCTGCCCTCGGTGCCGCAACTGTCCGGCACGGCGACGCACCTCGTCGTCGGACTGGACCGCGAGGTCGAGACCGTCACGAGCTACGCCACGGCGGCGGACGGCACGGTGTCCAAGGCGGCGGCGTACTCGCCGACGTTCGCGCCCTGGGAGGTCGCGGACCTGACGGCGAGTCCCGACGGGAGCCGCGTCGCGGTGCGGCGCGGGGGCCACATCGACGTCCGGACGCTCCCCAGCCTGGCGCCGGCGCATGAGCTCACCGACAACGCGCCCGTGGGCGCGGTCTACTCCCCGGACGGCAGCCGGCTCTTCGTCGGGGCGGCCTACGAGACGACGGTCCGGATGTACCACGCCGGCACCGGCGGCATGCTTTGGCAGCGGTACAGCGCGGACGGCCACAACGGGTGGAGCGAGACCGTGAACGACCGACGCGTTGTGCCCGGAGCGGTGGCGTTCTCCCCCGACGGGTCCAGCGTCTACGCGCTCACCGTCGACTTCAGGAACGAGAACGTCCGGCTCTTCCGCAGCGCCACCATGCCGGGGACCGCGCCGGCGATCTCGTTGTCGTCGCAGGCCACCTACGGCCGGCCGACCACCGTGACCGTGTCCGTTCCGGGCGTGAAGTCCGGGGTGGTCGAACTGATCCTGAAGGCGTACGGCAACGAGCGATCGCTCGGCAAGGCGACCGTGGTCAACGGCGTCGCGCGGCGGACGATCTCCGGCGCCACATCCGGCCCCGTGCAGGCGTACTTCCTCGGCAACACCAACCTGCTCCCGCGGATGTCCGCGACCGTCGACGTCAAGCTGGCCAGCCGCGTCTCGATCGCCATGAAGGGGAAGCAGAAGGTCGTGAAGGGGGTCCACAAGTACGCCCAGCACTCCGACGTCCGCGTGAAGATTCGCCTCGAACCGCAGAAGGCGACCACCGTCCTCGTCACCCTGTGGAAGTGGCACAAGGGGAAGTGGCGCACCGACGGCTACACGAAGCAGCGGACCGACCACCGCGGACACCTGACCCTGGTCTTCAACAACCGGGTGAAGGGCAAGCTGTCGTTCACCGCGTACTTTCAGGGCAACAAGAAGACCGCCGAGTCCGGGATCAGCGGTCCCGTGTTCACGATGGCGAAGTGACGCGAGGACTCCATCCGGAAACGAGTCGCGGAGTAAGGCAACCTGGGACGGCACCCATTCCGTAGAGACGGATGACCGAAGGGGGTCACCGGGGTGGGATCCGACCGGAACGCCGAGGCGGAGTTCGCGGCGTTCGTGCTGAGTGCGCAGCGCCGGCTGCGGCGTGTCGCGTACCTGGTGTGCGGGGACTGGCACCGGGCCGAGGACATCGTCCAGACGGCGTTGGCGCAGGTGTACGCGCGCTGGGACCGGATCCGCCGCGAGGACGGGCCGGAGGGCTACGCCCACCGCGCCGTGGTCAACGCCGCGATCGACGAGCGGCGGCGGCCGTGGCGTCGGGAACGTGCGACCGACGTCCTGCCCGACCGAGCCACTCCGCCCGCCGACGACGGCATCACGCCGGCGGTCCTGGCGGCGCTGGCGACGCTGCCCCGCCGGCAGCGCGCCGTCGTGGTGCTGCGCTACGTCGAGGACCTCGACGTCGAGCAGACCGCCGCGATGCTCGGGATCTCCCCGGGGACGGTCAAGAGCCAGGCCGCCAAGGGCCTGGCGTCCCTGCGGGCGCACCTGTCCGGTGTCCCCGCCGACGCGAGAACGGGTGAGTAGGCCATGACGGGACCGCTGGCACCACACAACGACGACGGCGTCGTGGAACTCCTCCGCGCCGCCGGGCACGGCGGGGGCGACCCCTCCCCCGCCGACGTGCACCGCGCCGTCGCCGCCGGACGGAGGATCCGCCGCCGACGCCAGACCGCCCAGGTCCTGGGCTCCGGCCTCGCGATCGTCGCGGTCCTCGGCGTCGGCATCACCACGGTCAGCGCCCTGAACGACAACGACGGCACCCCTGTGACCACCGCCGACGACCCCGGCCCGACCCAGCCCGGCCCGGCCGCCGGGAGCAACGCCGCCCTCGCCGCCGGCTACCTCGCGGAGGACCTCGGCGACCGCTGGGTGAACAAGGACGGCACCGTCCGCCTCGACCCGACGAGCAAGGCGGCCGAGGGACTCCCCGACGGCGGCTACGCCGCGACCGCGTACGCCGAGATCGTCAGCCGCTCGGCGTTTCACCAGGTCTGTGACGGCGCCGGCGGCAAGCTGCCGTGCGAGGAGATGACGACCTCCGACGGCGCGACGCTTCATCTCTGGAACTGGGCCGATCACGACCTCACGACCGGGGAGGTCCGCGGCGAGGCCGCCGCCTACCGGGCCCTGGACTCCGGGAAGTACCAGCTCATCGGGATCAAGCTCGACGGCCCGGAGATCCCCGCCGCCCAGCGAGACGCGCACCTCAACGCCGTCAAGTCCTGGTACGACGCCCAGGAGGACGGGCTCCGCACGGCCGTCACCGACACCCGTATCGAGAACTCGTTGACCATCGAGCCGAGCCTGGCGGAGGTCGTTCTGGCCCGGAACGCGAACGTCACTCTTCTGATGGAGGCGTTGGGAGCAGACTTCCGCGTGAACGTTCGGGGAGAGCGGCCTGGCGCGATCCTGCGCGCGGGATCACCGGCTGCGGCCGACCTTCCGGCCGGTTACGAAGCTGCTGCCGAGATCTGGGTCAAGGCACCCACCGAGGGCGCGGTCAAACTGGAGGACCTCTGCACGCCGCTGACCGAGAACGGGCTGCGGCGGTCGGGGTGCACGGTGGTGACGACCGCCGACGGCCGAACGGTGCAGATCCAGACCCGGGAGTGGATGCCGACGGCGGGGTCGAACACCTCCGCCTACTCCGCGCTGTTCGCGTTCCTCGACCGCGGGGACGGATCGTTCGTCGAGGTGCGCATGACTGCGACGGACACCACCGACCGTCCGAGCACCGCGCGTCAGGAAGCGGCCGCGGCCTGGCTGGCGAAGTACCGCGACACCCTGGCCGGGGTCGCCGCCGACCCCGAGGTCGAGCCGGGACCCGCTCAGGGCTGAGGGGCCCGCGCCCACAACGAAGGGGCGGTAGCCGGCCGCTACCGCCCCTTCGTGCTGGGTCGAGGAGCTACTCGACGACCAGCGTCCCCCGCATGGACGGGTGGACCTGACACACGAACTCGTACCTGCCCTTGGGCAGCTTCTCGGTGCCGTTCACCTGCTTGACCTGCATCCAGTCGACCAGCCCGCTGCTGAAGCGGGTGGGCGGGCAGTCCTTGCCCGCGCCCGGCTTGTAGGGCGGGGCGGTGCAGCCGGGGATGTACTCGTCGATGCTGTGCGACGGGATGCCCTGCACGACGTCGTAGTTCCCGAACTTGAACGTGCCGCCCTGCGGGATGTGGATCTCGTTGGACGGGAAGTAGCTCCAGCCCGACGCGAACGTGTCGGCCGGGTGGGGCTGGGTCGTGAAGTCCTCGATCGGGTCGGCCGAGGCGTTGCCGGGAACGGTCGCGAGGCCGAGTGCGAGGAAGAACGCCCCGCCGAGGCCCCCGTAACGGGTGGTCTTCTTCATGGAGTCTCCCTTTCCGCTACGAGACCGAGAACGACGGGAAGGTCACGCGCGCACCCTCGAGGGGACGCGACCCGGCCAGACCCAGGACGAAGGGGTGCGGCAGGCAGCCCGCGTGGACCTGAAGCCCCGTCAGGACCCGCACCGTCTCGCCGGCCTTGGACTTCTTGAACAGCGGCACCTCGACGGACCCGCTCTCGTAGTACTTCGGCCCGAACGCGGCCTTGTGCCCGAGCACACGGCCGTTCGAACCCATCACGATGACGTCGATGATCGGGTGCTCGGTCATGATCGCGTCGACGTAGTCGACCCGCACCATCGACGCCGGGCTGTTCGTCACCTGCTCACCGACGAGCGTGGCCCGCGGGCCCTCGCCGACGCAGTGAACGGTGCCCGCCTGCCGGGTGTTGTGCTGGAAGATCGTGATCTCGCCGGTGCCCGCGTCGACCTGGTGGAACGTCGACGCATCGCCGTTGGCCGGCCCGGCCTTCCAGGACGCCGTGGCGTTGGCCGAACTCGCCTCCGCGGGAGCGATCGACCCGGCCACCAGCAGGGCGGCCGCGATCGCTGTCGTGCCGATCCGGAACATGGAGCGCCTCCTGTCTGGTGTGGGGGTCACGGGGTGTACTCGGGCGAGTTGACGTAGCGCCAGAACTCGCGACGTGTACGCGGCCCGATGATCTGGTTGCTGCGGAACGTCGCCATCTCACGGGGCGTCATCGGGTTGAGGATGTACGCATCGCGCATGGCCTGGACCTGGTCGGTCGAGATCTTGCCGCGGTGCGCGTCGGGGTCCATCCCGTAGGCCTTGGCGGCGTTGCGGCCGAGGATGCCGTTGCGGATGCTGCGCTCCGGGTGGGCCTTGTTGTCCGTCGGCCAGCCCTTCACGTTCGGGTGCTTCTTCGTGTAGCTCGACGGGGCCAGCGCGTTCTTGCGCGGGTCGAAGCGGTCGCCGTCGAGGCCGTAGGGCAGGTTGTAGAACTCCTTCGCCTCGTCGCTGAACTGGAGCGCGCGCATCGTGACGAACTGGGGCTGCGGGTTGCCGTACCAGATGCAGTCCGTGCCGAGCACGATCCGCTCGGGGCCGACGTAGGTGATGAGCTTGCCCAGCAGGTGCGCGGCCTGGTCGGCGTCGTTCATGACGTTCCACCAGACGGAGCCGAGCTCGGCGTACATGTTCTTCGTGTTGCCGTGCTCCATGCCCGGCTTGACGAACTGCGTCGCGTCCCAGGCGTTCTCGCGGAGGCTCTTGATGAACGCGTCCACGCTGCGGTTCGAGGAGTTGACCTTCTCGTCACCGGGGTACGCCGTCATGTACTCGCCGTCGTAGCCGCAGTGGTACGTGTAGAAGGCCACGTCGGGGTACATACGGCCGATCACCCCCATGTCGCGCGGGGAGAACTTGGCCGAGTCGAAGGTGCCGTTGAAGGCCAGACCCTTGTGGGTGCAGATGACCTTCGGCCGGTCGTAGCGCTCGCAGATCATGCGGATGTGCTCGACGATCGCGATGCCGTTGTCGTCGTCGAACCACCAGCCGTTCATCGGCGGCGCGCTGCCGAGCGGCGGCGGCGTCCCGAAGGTGGAGTCACCCCAGCCGCAGTACAGCTTCCAGCCGTAGATCGGCATGTTCTTGGCCGCCTGCTCCATCCAGGCGAAGTCCTCGGCCTGGTGGATCGGCGTCATGCCGTTGCGGATGAACCCACGGTTCGGCTGGGCGAACGCGTGCATGAAGCAGCGCTCGGACTTGGAGAGGTTGTTCGCGAGGTCGACGGTCTCCTTCGCGTACGCCACCGGGAGGATGTTCGTCGCGTCCGGGAGATTGGGCAGCGCGGTCAGCAGGCTGACCGTCGTCGAGGAGTCGAGGAACATCTCCTTGAAGTAGTGGTAGCGGCCGAGGTTCTCGATCCAGTCGAGCTCGCCGCCAAAGCCGAAGCCGCGCAGCTCCCCGTCGTCGACGCCCGGCATCTGGCCCATGGCCTGCGAGGTCCACAGCTGCAGGAACTGGCCGAAGCCGGGATTCTCGGTGCGCCACCGGCCGGCGGCGTCGAGGTGGTGGCCCTGGGTGTCGAGGATGAACTCGCCGGGGAGGTTGGCCAGCTGCGCGCCGGGGTTCTCCAGGTCGACGGCTTCCTCGCCGGGGATGCCGTCGTTGGCGAAGGCGTAGCTGCCCCACCGTCCCGCGGTCACCTGGTTGATCGCCCAGACGCCGATGGCGTACCCCGCGGCGGTGCGAACGAACGAGCGACGGTCCATGTTGAACCGACGACGCCAGTGCTCAACCGCCTCGTCCTGCAGCGCCATGATCTGAAGCTGCTTCTTGGTCGGCGGCTTGGGGACGTACTCGCCGTTCGAGGCCGGCATGACGTCGATCGGGACGTCCTCGGGGACGTCCGGCCAGGTTTCCTTCCAGGGCAACTTCGGGGCTTTGGCCATCAGGCGCGCTCCTTACCGGAGGATCGACGAAGAAGCCGTCCGTACGACGGCGTACTCGGCTGCGCGCGCGACCCATTCGCAGAGGGCCCGCACGCCGGGGGCTCGTCTCGGCGACCGGGGCGGGCCGGACATTCGAAACGGGTGTTGGTGTCCGGAAAGTCTCCTGCTGCGCAAGACGCCCCCGCAAGGGTTGCACGACGCTGCATAAGGGGAAATATGCTCCGGACCACCGAAGCGACGAGGTGGACGCGTGAAGGCCCCGAACGGCTTCAATTCCATACGCCCCGGCACGGACCTGCCCACGTACGCGCGCGCCCTTCGACAGGCGCACGAAGCGATCACGAGCACCGGCCGGGCCACCGAACTTCGTCCCCGTCCGGTCATCGCCCGATCGTGGAACCGTTCTCAGGTCTCCGGTCTGCAGCCGCTCGGCGACATCCGCCAGGATCTCTTGACGCCGAGTCAAATCGACGAGCGTCGTGAGTGCTCCTTACTGGCCGAGGTCATCGAGGGTCTTCGACGCACCGTCACTTCCTACGCCGAGGCCTCGCACTACCTGCTCGCGGTCACCGACGACCAGGGAATGATCCTCTGGCGCGAGGGCTCGACCCAGCTGCGGCACGTCGCCGACAGCCACGGCTTCGTCCAGGGGGCCCTCTTCACCGAGGAGCGGGTCGGCACCAACGCGATCGGCACCGCACTGGCCGAGGAATGCGGGGTGCAGGTCTTCTCGGCCGAGCACTACTGCGTCGAGCTGCACCCCTGGTACTGCACCGCCGCGCCCGTGCACGACCCCCGCACCGGCCGGCTGGCCGGCATCGTGGACGTCAGCGGCCCGGCCCTGACGCTCCACCCGGCAATCGGCGCCCTGGTGGAGACGGCGGTCCACTGCGCCGAGATGCAGATCTGGCAGCGCCACGTGACCCACCTCGAGCGCCTGCGCAGCCAGGCCGCGCCGATCATCGCGACGCTCGACGGCCCCGCGCTGATCGTCGATGACGAGGGCTGGATCGCCGAGGCCACCGGCATCGCGACCGGACGCCGGGTGGCGGTGCCGTGCGCCGACCGGGCGATCTCGGTCCCCGGCCTGGGTGTGTGCGTCCCCGAGCGGATCAACGGCGGCTGGCTCCTGCGCCCGGCCGAGCGGCAGGAGCGCATCAACCTCGTCCTCGACCTGCGCAGCGCTCCGGTCGTCTCGACCTGCAGCGACAAGGGCAGCTGGCGCTTCGCGCTGACGGCCCGTCACGCCGAACTGCTGCTGCTCGTGCACCTCGCCGGGCGGGCCGGCATCGGCGCCGCGGCGCTGAGCGAGGCGCTCTACGGGGACGCGGAGCACGTCATCGCCGTCCGGGCCGAGGTGTCGCGGTTGCGGCGCTCGCTCGGGGCGATCCTGCTGAGCCGGCCGTACCGGCTGGCGGACGAGGTCGACCTGGTTCTCGACTGGGGCGACGCGGAGCTTGTCGGTCAGGCGCCCGTGGTCGCGGGGTCGATGGCACCGGCCGTGCGGGCGCTGGCCGACCGGCCGGTCAGCAAGCTCCCCTGATCCACGGCTCCCGCGACTAGGGTTTCGCTCATGGATCTTGGAAGCTTCGGCATCTGGCAGCCCACCGTCCGCTCGACCCCGGAGCTCGCCGCGGAGGCGGAACGGCTCGGGTACGGCACGTTCTGGATCGGCGGGTCTCCGCGTGAGCCGCTGACGGAGGTCGAGGAGCTCCTCGACGCCACCGAGCGCATCGTCATCGCGACCGGCATCGTGAACATGTGGGCCGACGACGCCGGCCCGATCGCGGAGAACTACCACCGCATCGAGGCCAAGCACCCCGGCCGCTTCCTGCTCGGCGTCGGCATCGGGCACCCGGAGGCGATCAAGGAGTACCAGGCCCCGTACCCGACGATGGTCAGCTACCTCGACGAGCTCGACGCCGCGGGCGTCCCGCGCGACCGGATGTGCCTCGCCGCCCTCGGGCCGAAGGTGCTCAAGCTCGCCGCCGACCGCACCGCCGGCGCCCACCCGTACCTGACCAACCCCGCGCACACCGCGCGGGCCCGCGAGATCGTCGGGGGCGCGCTGCTCGCGCCGGAGCACATGGTCGTGGTGAGCACGGACGCCGACGAGGCGCGGGCGATCGCGCGCAAGTCGCTCAAGATGTACCTCGGGCTGATCAACTACCGGAACAACTGGCTGCGCGACGGGTACACCGAGGCCGACCTGGACAACGGCGGTTCGGACGCCTTCGTCGACGCGATGGTGCTGCACGGCGACGCGAAGTCGATCGCCGACGGTCTCCGCGCCCACCACGACGCGGGCGCGGACCACGTCTGCATCCAGGTCCTCGGACCCGACCCCGCCGCCGGGCAGCGGGCGCTGGCCGACGTGCTGTTCTGACCGGGTTCGCGCGCTAGACCGTTTCCAGCAGCAGGACCTCGCCGGTGTCGCCGTCGACGGTGATCGGCTGACCCTCGCGGATCCCGGTGGTGCCGTCCTTGACGTTCACCACGCACGGGATCCCGATCTCGCGCGCCGCGATCGCGGAGTGCGACATCGGACCGCCGACGTCGACGACGACCGCGGACGCCTGGAAGAACAGCGCCGTCCAGGCGGAGTCGGTGCCGGCGGCGACGATGACGTCGCCCTCGTCGAGGTCGACCGCGGACGGGTCGCGCACGATGCGGGCCCGGCCGGTGTGGCGGCCCGGGCTGCCGGGGGCTCCGACGAGGCGGTCGCGGCCGGCGGTGCTCTCGACCGGGGGCAGGACCCCGAGGCCGCGCCACCGCTCGGGCGTGATGACCGACAGCGCGCCGGGGCCGGCGTCGATCATCTCCGGCAGCGGGAGGTCCTGGGCGAGCTCGTGGGTCCGGCGGCGTCGCGCGATCCGGTCGGGCAGATCGGAGACGGGGCGACCGTCGAGGTCGTCGAGGAGCTCGGCCAGGCGGAGGAAGTGGACGTCGTCCGCGGTGGTGAGGCGGCCGCGCTCGACGAGCCGGCGCGCGGCCTCGCGGACGACGAGCCGGATCGAGTGCGTCTGCATCGCGAGCGGCACCTTGCCGTTCTCGCGCCAGCGCATGTGCGTCTCGGCCATTGTGAGCAGGCGGCGGAACACGACCCAGCGGCGGCCGGCCGCGGCCCGGAGCTGGGCGCGGGCCTCGTCGCGGACCGCGGTCGAGTGCTCGGTGCGCGGGGCGGACCGGCCGATGAGCTTCTCCAGCGTCGCGGGGTCGTCGCGCCACGGCGTCGCAGAGAGCTCGAACTCGTTGAAGCCGCGGAAGCCGAACTGGTCGAGGAACTCCTCGCGCGTCAGCGTGCCGCGCGCGACGTCGCCGAGCGCGGCGGTCGCCTCCTGCATGTGGATCCCGCCGAGGCCGGTGACGGCGGCGGTCAGCAGACCGGTCGCCTCCTCGCCGGCGAAACTCGCGGCCATCTCGTTCGCCTTCTTGAAGATCGGCGCGGAGATGACACTCGCGAGGACGTGCGGGACCCGGGCGCGGGTCGCCTCGTCGGTGTGCGCGCGCAACCGGCCGAGGAGCTCGGCGTCGGAGACGGTGGACCAGTCGCGGTTCAGGTCGACGCGCAGCCGGGCGTGGGCCGCGACCCGGTCGCGGGCGGAGTGCTTCGGGTATCCGCGCAGGGCCTTGGTGAAGTTGAGGCCGATCCTCGCCAGCGCGAGCGGGCTCGCGCCGCCGGTAGCGGCGGGCGCGGGGGCGTCCGGGTCCTCGGCGACGCCGAAGTAGTCGCCGTAGACGCCGGCGCGCGACCAGCCCGGGAGGTTGTCGGCCATCGCGGCGGCGGGCTCGACCGCGAAGGTGTACCAGCCGTAGAAGACGGCGTTCCAGGTCCAGGGGCCATGGTCGGGCGCGACGCCGAGCACCTGCGAGAAGGCGACGCCGATGCCGCGTTCCATCGGGAGGCCGATCAGGTCCTGCGTCAGCGGCGTGATCGGGCGGGGCCACTGGTCGTTGGCGTTCGCCCGCGTGAACAGGCCGGGCTCGGCCGGCCAGGTGCAGAGCTCGTCGTCGAGCCCGGCCCGATGCTGTTCCAGGTACCGCTCCAGGGCGTCGCCCATGTGCACCCCTCGCCCGGCAATAAATCGATAGCTAATATAGCGTTAACTGCCGCGGTCACAAGGTGCCGTGCTCGACTCGGGAGACGCGTATGAAGCTGGCCGGCACGCACGCCCTCGTCACCGGCGGGTCGCACGGGATCGGGATCGAGATCGCCCGCGAGTTCGCGGCGCGCGGGGCCCGCGTCACCGTGCTGGGGCGGGACAAGGAGCGCCTCGCCGCCGTCGCGGCGGAGCAGGGGGCGACGCCGCTCGTCGCGGACCTCGCGGACCCGGAGCGGCTCGCGACCGTCCTGTCCGAGGCGGAGGCGGGCCTCGGCCCCGTCGACGTGCTGGTGAACAACGCGGCGCTGACCGCGGTCGCCCCCGCGCAGTCCTCGCCGGCCGGTGAGACCCGGCTGCTGATGGACGTCAACGCGACCGCCCCGATGGAACTGTGCCGCCAGGCGCTGCCGGGCATGCTCGAGCGCCGGCGCGGCCACCTCGTCAACGTCTCGACGCTCGCCGCGGTGAGTGCGGTCCCGGAGCTGTCGGTCTACGGCGCAAGCAAGGCCGCGCTGCACCAGTACACGGCGGTGCTCCAGCGCGACCTCAAGGGGACGCCGCTGACCGCGACCCTCGCCACCCTCGGCGAGGTCGCCGGGACGCACATGATGGAGCAGGCCCGCCAGTCCCCCAAGATCGCCGCGGTCTCGAAGCGGCTCTCCCGCCTGCTGCCGGTCCTCACCCCCGTCGACGTCGCCCGCCAGCTCGCCGACGCCGTCGAGCGCGATGCCCGGTACGTCACCATCCCCCGCCGACTCACCCCCGTCGTGACGATCCGGAACCTCCCCTCGACCCTGAACGACCTCGCGTTCCTCGGCCTCCGGTCCTGACGCCCCGCCCCGCCCCGCCGCTCGCCGCTCGCCGCCGCCGCTGTCAAAAAAGGGTGACACCCCTTACTCCGCAGTAAGGGGTGTCACCCCTTCTTTTCCACAGGCTGCCGTCGACGAGTCACTCGGCGAGGAAGTCGGGGAGGCGCTTCTCCTTCAGGGCTCGCAGGCCGACGCGGATGTCCGGGTGCTTCAGAGCGGCGTTCATGTCCTGGACCGAGCGGGTGTAGGCCTCGTCGAGGGGACCCCAGGCGTCGACCATGAGCTGACGCTTCATCAGCCGGAGCGACTCGCCCGAGCTGTGGCGGGCGAGGGAGGTCGCGAACTCCTGCGCGGCGGGGAGCACCTCGTCCGGGGCGTGGACGGACTGGACCCAGCCGAGGTCGCGGGCGCGGTTGCCGTCGCAGATCGCGGCTGTGTAGAGCAGGATCGCCGCGTTGGTGACGCCGATCTGACGGGGCAACAGCCAGTTGATGCCGTACTCCGCCGGGAGGCCGAGGCGGGCGAACGAGGTTGTGATCCGCGCGTCGGCGGCAGCGAAGCGGAAGTCGGCGTAGGTCGCGAGGACGAACCCCGCGCCGGCGCAGGCGCCGCGGATCGCGGCGATCACCGGCGTCGAGATGAGCAGAGGCACGACGTGGTTGCGCCGCATTCCGTCCGGCGCGCCCTCGGGGTATGGGGGCAACGGGAGCTTCTCCGGCGTGTACGAACCGCCGCCGTCGGAGATCTTGTTCAGCGACTCGGAGTGGGCGCCGGCGCAGAAGTCACCACCGGCACCGGTCAGCACGACGACGCGCACGGCCGGGTGGGTGTCGGCGTGGTGCAACGCCCACCGGTACTCCACCGCCATCCGCCCGGACCACGCGTTGCGCCGCTCCGGGCGGTTCAGCGTGACGGTCGCGACGCCGTCGGCGACGGCGTAGTCCAGTTCGGCGAAGTCGCCGGGTTCCATCGCGTGCTCCTCAGGGCCGGAACTCGTTCACCGTCAGGTAACCACCCGCGTCGACGCGCAGTTGCATCCCGGTCACGTACCGGGACTCGTCGGAGGCGAGGTACAGCACCGCGTGGGTGATGTCCGCGGCGTCGACGAACGGCGTCGGCATCGGGTGCAGCACACCGAACACGCCCTCGGCATCCGCCCGCGTCGGTTGCTCGAGATCGCGCCGGAACTGCCGGTAGATCGAGTCGTTCTGCAGCATCGGCGTGTCGACGTTCGTCGGGTGGACGGCGTTGACGCGGATGCACTCGGGCGCGAGGACCGTCGCGAGCTCGTGGACGTAGTGCGCCAGCGCAAGCTTCGCGTACTTGTACCCCGCGGACCCCGGCCCGGCCTCGTCGTACGCCCGCCGAGGGCGCAGCGCCACCAGCGACCCGGTCGCGATCACCGACGCCCCGACGCCCAGGTACGGCAGCGCCGCGTGGACGGTGTTCACGACCCCGACCAGGTTCACGTCGACGGTGTCGGTCCAGGCGGTGCGCGGGAGCTCGGCGCCGAGCGCGGTGATTCCGGCCTGGGCGACGACCACGTCGAGGCGTCCGAGCTCGGCCACGCCCTCCGCGATCGCGCGACGCAGGTCCGCCCGCTCCCGGACGTCGACGCGCAGCGCCACCACGCGCCGACCGGTGGCGGCGACGAGCTTCGCGGTCTCGTCGAGCTCGTCGGGCGTCGCCAGCGGGTACGGCACCGAGTCGATGTCCGCACACAGGTCGAGGGCGAGGATGTCCGCGCCCTGTTCGGCCAGCCCGACCGCCTGGTGCCGGCCCTGCCCTCGTGCGGCGCCGGTGATCAGGACGACCTTGCCGGCGACGCGACCGCCACCGGGAGAGGTCATGCCGGCTTCGCCGCCGGCAGCTTGCCCTGAACCGCGATCGACTGCCGCGCGATCTTCCACTCGCCGTCGACGGCGCGCAGCTCCCAGTCGTAGTTGACCGAGAACCCGCCGGAGGCGAAGAAGACGAGCATCTTCATCCGCGTCGAGGCCCGGTCGCCGTCGATCGTGGAGTGCAGGCTCGTCGGGTGGTGCGCGATCGCGGTCGGGAAGGACTTGTAGAAGTCGAGCAGGTCGTCGTGCCCGGTCGCGACGCGGCCGTAGACGTCCTGGGCGTCGAACACGCCGTCCGCGGTGTAGAGGGCGACGACGGCGTCCCAGTCCGCGCGGTCGCAGAGGTCGGCGTACCGGGCCGCGAGCTCGTGGATCTCCAGCTTGTCCATCACAGTCCTTTCAGCGTCTCGACCAGGACCCGCAGGTCGTCGAGTTGGTCGTCGAGGTGGGGCTTGCGCAGTTCGAGGACGAGCTCGTCGACGCCGGCGGCAACGTAGCGGGCGGCCCGTTCACGGATCCGCTCCGGCGGTCCGAAGAGCCCGATGGCGTCGACGTAGTCGTCGGTCACGGCCGCCTTCGCGGCCGTCCGGTCCGGCGCCGCGCGGAGCGCCGCGACCAATGCGCCGAAGCCCATCGCGGTCGCGGCGGCGGCGTAGAACTCGCCCATCCCCCGCAGGTACAGCGCGGACCACCCGCGCTCCAGGGCGCGCACCGAGTCGGCGTCACCGACAGCTGCGGGCACCGTGGGCGCGATCGCGACGGCGCGGCCGTTCCCCGCCCGACGCTTCGCCAGCGGGAGCGCGAACGCGGGCTCATCCGGGGTGTACGGCGTGGGCGTCCAGCCGTCGGCGAGGTCGGCGGTCAGTTCCTGGTTGCGGGGACCGAGCGCCCCGACGTAGACCGGCACGGGCGGCACGACGCCGGGCAGGGCGGTGCGCAGCGGCCGCCGGTCGCCGTGCGCGACCGGCTCCCCCGCGACGACGGTCCGGACCGCGGTGACGGTCTCGCGGATCCGGGCCAGCGGGCGCTCGAACGGGACCCCGTGCCAGCCCTCGACCACGTGCGGCCCCGACGTGCCGAGCCCGAGGCGGAAGCGTCCACCCGAGACGTCCTGCAGCGTGGCGGCCATCGCCGCGGTGGCCGCCGGCGTGCGGGCGTACACCGACGCGACGTGGGTGCCGAGCGCGATCCGCCGGGTTCGGGCCGCGCACCAGCCGAGGAGCGCGGAGGCGTCGACGCCCCACGGCTCGCTGACCCAGAAGCCGTCGTAGCCGTACTCCTCCGCAGCGAGGAGCAGCGGCTCCAGCGTGGCGGTCCCGGAGTACCGGACCCGGACCGAGAGGCGCACGACTCACCGCCTCCCGGTGCGGCCGCCGCCGGAACGACCGAAATCGGCAGTAAAATGACCGCTTACACCCCCGGTGGAGATGACATCTCCACCGATCGGCCGGAAGGAGCCGTCGCGATGTCCGAGCCCGCGGCCCCGGTCGATCCCGCGGAGCCGGCTGCCAAGGGCCGGGGCAAGGCGGCCGAGGTGGTCGCGGCGGAACTGCGGCGCCAGATCGTCTCCGGCGAGCGGGCGGAGGGCGAGATGCTCCCGCCCGAGGCGGAGATGACCGCCGAGCTCGGCGTCTCGCGTCCGACGCTCCGTCAGGCGCTGCGGATCCTGGAGACCGAACTGCTCGTCACCGTCCAGCGGGGTCGCCGCGGCGGGACGCGCGTCAACCGGCCCTCGCCGCAGGTCGCGGGGCGGTACCTGGGCAACGTGCTGATGTTCCACTCGACGTCGCTGGACGACGTCCACACCGCACGCCTGCTGCTCGAACCGGCGGCGATCGCGGAGCTCGCGAGCAGCCCGCCGACTTCGGAGCAGATCGCCAAGCTCCGTGACCTGGTCGCCGCCACCCGCGACGAGACCGACTTCGCGACGCTGTGCGCGGTCGGCGGACGGTTCCACACCGAGCTCGTCGCGCTGGCGAACAACCCGCCCCTGACGCTGTTTCAGGAGCTCGTGCAACAGCTCATCGACGCGCACACCGCGCGGTTCGAGAACCAGCGCCTGCGGAGCCGGGAGCCCTCGCGGTCGCAGGAGGGCGTCGACGTGCACGAGCAGGTCGTCGACCTGATCGAGGCCGGGAAGTTCTCCGACGCGGCGAAGGTCTGGCGCGAGCACCTGGAGTTCATCCATCGCCGGCTCGCGCAGACCGTCGACACCGCGAGCGTGCTCGACCTGGAGATCTGACCCGCTCACCGCGCGGCCTTCTCCGCGAGCGCCCGGACGGCCGGGCGGTCCACCTTGCCGTTGGCGACCTTCGGCAGCGCGGGGACGACGAACACGTGCCGCGGCCGCTTGTACGGCGCGAGGCGGGGCGCGACGGCGGCGAGCACGTCCTCCGCCGTCGCCGCGGTCTCGACGACCGCGACGGGGATCTCGCCGAGCTTGTCGTCCGGCAGCCCGACGACCGAGGCCTCGCGCACCCGCGGGTCCTCGGCCAGCGCGGCCTCGACCTCCTCGGGGATGACGTTGAAGCCGCCGCAGATGATCGTGTTCTTCAGCCGGCCCGTGATGTACAGGTACCCGTCGGCGTCGAGGTGGCCGAGGTCGCCGGTGCGCAGCCAGCCGTCGTCGTCGAGCGGGCTCGCGCCGGGCTCGGCGCCGAGGTACCCCGACGTCGTCGAACGCGACCGCGCGCGGATCTCGCCCTGCTCCCCCGGGTTCGCAACGGTCCCGTCGGCACGGACGATCCGGACCTCGACGCCCGGCAGCGGCCGGCCGACCGAGCCCGGGCGACGCCGCCCGGCGAGGACGTCCTTCGCGCTCTCGACCGCGATGCCGCCGAACGCTTCCGTCTGCCCGTACGCCTGCAGGACCGGGACGCCGAAGCGCGCCTCGAACTCCTCCCGCAGCGGTGGGGGCAGCGGGGCGGTGCCCGAGCCGACGTACTTGACCCGGCCGAGATCCTCCCCCGGTTCGAGGGCGTCGAGCAGCAGGCGCAGCATCGTCGGATTGAGCGTCAGATTGTCGATGCCGTGGGCGTCGATGAGCCGCTTCGCCGCGCGGCCGTCGAACTTGCGCAGCAGTGCAATGCGGCGACCGACGTAGAGGGCGAAGATCAACCGCACGACGCCCGCGGTGTGCGAGAGCGGGTTCGCGATCAGGTTCGGGGGCTTGCTCTCGTCGGCGAGCGGGCTCGGTGCGGTGTCGGAGCGGAAGGCCGAAACCGTGGCGCGCACGTTGGACCACGCGTTGTCGTGGGTCAGCACGACACCCTTGGGCGCACCGGTCGTCCCCGAGGTGAGCAGGACCAGGGCGGGCTCGGCGCCGACGTCGCGCGTCGGGGCGGTGTACGCCGCGGCCTCGGCGCCCGGGTCGGTGCGCGGAATCCGGGCGAACGGCACGACGGGGACGTCGAGTTTCGTGCGGGCGGGGTCGTCGGGGTCGAGCACGACGGCCGTGACGCCGAGAGCCGCCACGACCCGCGCGACCTCCTCCGGCGGCGCGGCCGGATGCATGGGCACGACCGCCGCCTCGCGGGACCAGATCGCCGAGGCCGCCGCCAGGAACCGCTCGTCGTTGCCGATGCGGATCACCACGCGGTCGCCGGGGCGGACCGTGTCCAGTCCGGCCGCGACCCGCGCGGCACCCGCGGCCAACTGACGGTACGTCCAGGGACCGTCGTCCTCGACGAGGACGAACCCGGCGTCGGGAGCTTCGTCCCGTCGCCAGGCCAGGAGTCGGGCCAGCGAGCCGCCGGCGTCGCGCGTGCTCATCGGGCCGCGTACTTGATCGTCTGGAGGAGCGTGTACTCGTCGAGGCCCTCGGGCCCGTTCTCGCGGCCCAGGCCCGAACGCTTCCAGCCGCCGAACGGGACGCCCGGGTTCGTCCAGCCGGGGCCACCGTTGAGGTCGACGCTGCCGGTGCGCAGGCGGGTCGCGAGGTCCATCGCCGCCGCGGTGTCCCGGGAGACGACGTGCCCCGCGAGCCCGTAGGGCGAGTCGTTCGCGACCGCGACGGCTTCGTCGTCGTCGCGCACCTCGATGACGACCGCGACCGGCCCGAAGATCTCCTCCTGCGCGACCGGCCAGGAGTTCTCGACGTCCGCCAGCACGGTGGGCCGGTAGTACGCGCCGCCGGACAGGCGGGCCGGGAGGCCGGTCACGCGGGCGGCACCGGAGACGACGGTGGCGCCGCGCTCCAGCGCGCCGGCGACGTAGGACTCGACGCGGTCGCGGGCACTGGACCGGATCAGCGGGCCGACGGTCGTGGACTCGGCGCGCGGGTCGCCGACGACCGCGCGGTCGAGCAGAGCGGCGAGCCGCTCCAGGTACGCCGTGCGGACGTCGACGTGGACGAGGTGACGGGTCGTCAGCGCGCAGCCCTGGCCGGCGTGGGTGGTGACGCTCGCGGCGCCGACACGGGCGGCGAGGTCGAGGTCGGCGTCGGCGCGGACGATCAGCGCGGACTTGCCGCCGAGCTCGAGGACGACCTTGGTCAGCCGCGGCGCGGCGGCCGCGAGGATCTGCGCGCCCACGGCGTCCGAGCCCGTGAACGAGATCAGGTCGACCCGGGGGTCGGTGGTGAGCGCGACGCCGACGTCGGCGCCGCCGGTGAGCACCGTGAGGACCCCGGGCGGGAGGTCCGCGCGCTGCGCGGCCTCGGCGATGGCGAGGGCCGAGTACGGCGTCCACGGCGACGGTTTGAGCACGACGGCGTTCCCGGCGGCGAGTGCCGGGCCGAGCTTCATCACGTTCTCCAGCAACGGGAAGTTGTACGGCGTGATCGCGGCGACGACCCCGTAGGGCGCGCGCCGGACGACCCAGTTGCCGACGACGCCGGACCCGTCGGGGCGCCTCGTCGTCACCGGCGGGCGCGGGTCGAGCGCGGGCCGCGCGGCCGCCTCGGCCCAGTACTCCAGATGCTGCAGCGGCAGCGCGACCTGCTGAGTACGAGCGAGGGCTACCGGGCAGCCCGTCTCGGACACGACGAGGTCGAGCAGGTCGTCGCGCTTGGCGGCGAGCTCGGCGAACAGGCGGTACAGCAGCGCGCTGCGCCCGCGCGGGGTCTCGCGGCCCCACGCACCGTCGGCGGCGGCCCGGGCCGCCGTCAGCGCCGCCTCGACCTCGGCGGGACCGGCGTTCGGGACGGACCCGAGGACCTCACCCGTCGCGGGGTCGAGGATCGACTCGACACTCACCGCGCCCACGGGCCGGAGACCGGCGTCGGCATCCCGGGCAGCAGGCCGTGGTCGGCCGGGGGCTCGGGGAACTCGGGCAGGCCGCGCTCCCGCGAGGGGAGCCGAACGCGGAACGTGCCGTGCGAGGTGCGGTCACCGAACTGGTTGTGGCACTCGACGCGGCACAGCACCTCGGGCCACTCGCCGGTGGTGTCGATCTCGACGACCGAGCCCGTCAGTTTGGTCAGGTCACCGATCGTGTTGAAGCCGGTGATCTTGTCGTCGCAGGCGACGAGGATCGCGTCGTCGCCCATCCAGTCGGTGACGAGCTGGGTCATCCAGGCGTTGCGGAGCATGCCGTAGTCGTAGGCACGGCGGGCGCCGACCGAGCGCGCGTACTCGTCGTCCCAGTGGACGCGCATGGCCGAGTCCCAGGCGCCGTCGGCGTTCCGGGAGTAGAACCCGCCCATCCGCTGCCGGTTCTTGTGGTTGAGCCGGTACGGGTAGATCTCGTGCCGACCGTTGCCCTGGAGCCAGGCGATGATGTCGCCGATCACCATGGGGCCGCGGTACCGGGTCTCCAGTTCCTGACCAACCGTCACGTCCTCGACGTAACGGGCCTCCCCGCCCCGGACCGTCTCGGCCGCGTAGTGCGCGTCGACCTCGGCGACCTCCTCGTCGGTGTAGACGTGCTGGGGCGGCGGCGCCTCCTTGGTGCGGTTGCGCTTGGCGGCGGTGTCGCGCTCGGTGTGGACGAAGTCCGCATCCCAGATCGCGATCAGCTCGCCGGCGTCGTTCCAGTAGACGCGGCGGCGGACCGAGAGCGCCGAGCGGCCGCCGAAGCGTGACTCCTTCGGCTCGATCCCGACGTAGAAGCGGCGGACCCAGAGCCGATCGCCCTCGCGCACGGGGCGGAAGAAGCGGATGTGGTCCCCGGCCCAGAACATGTGGACCCCGGCGAGCGCCCCCTTGCCCCGGCCCTTGTCGCCGGGGTTCCGCGGGATCTCCGGCGTCAGCCCGGCACCCTCGAGGAACCCGGGCGGGGCGATGATCCCGCCCCAGCGACTCGCGGCCGCGTGGTCCGGTTCGGTCCAGAGTGGGTTGTCGTCCCCGAACCCGTGCGCGTAGTGGCGGATCCCGTCCCGGGTCGCCTGCTCGTTCCAGGTCGTCCAGCGGTTGTAGGGCCAGTCGAGGCCGATCTTCTCCCGGAACTTCTCGATCCCCGCGTCGTTCAGCCGCCCGAACGTCACGCCCTCCGGCTCCACCTGCTCAGCCGCCGCCTCGGGCTCGACACTGGTCGTCATCCACGCTCCTACGCTCGCTCCCGCTAAATCGTTGCATATATAACCGATTTAGCCAAGCGGACGTCAGCGAACGCGCGGGGGTGTGGTCACGGTGTAGTCGGAGTCCAGTTCCGCGCGAAGCCGCTCCACCAATTCGTCCCGCAGTGGCTCGAGCGCGTCGATCCATTCACGGCGACGCTTGTCGGCCATCGCCAGCGCTCTCTGCTCATCCGCTTCTCGCGTGAGCCACTGCTGTTCACTGACGTACTCCACCCAGATGTGCACGGCCGACCCCGAGAGAGGCTCGTCGTAGCCCGAGCCCGCGCGGTCCGCGGCTTCGGCGGCTTCGGCGGCTTCGGCAAGCTGCGTGCCGAGCGCCTGCCACGCTCGGAGGTCGGCGACCAGATCTGCGGAGAGTCGCTCCTCCAGCCAGGGTGCGGGCGCACCCCCGACCCACAGGGGTAAGCCGTCCCGGTCCTCGACGAAATGCACGCTCACGGTCGATCGGTCCGCCAGGGGTGGTGGGACCGCCCATCCGTCCGGGAGGGATCTCCACTGACCCCACCCGAACCGACTCTCACAGATCCATTCCGACAGTTTCTCGGCAAGGTCCCGGGCCGCCCAGTCGGCATCCTCCAGCCAGAAGCCGGCCTCCGCGATCGGGTGGATGAAGTCCTCAGACCCCACACTAACCTGCAGCCAGGGGCCGTCGTCACCATCGCTGTGATGCCACCACGAGCCGGCAGGCCGCCGCGGTGACAGCCCCACACGCGTCACCTCGCCGACCTCGAACAACGCAGCGAGGACGGGGTCCACCACCCGCCGCCGAACCTCCTCCAGGTCGGCCGGATCGAGGTCGCGACGGCCATCATCGACCTCGTCCACGCCGCCGAGTTTAACGACGGTGCACCGCACCGGGGTGACCCTCGTCAGTGGATCTCGACCGCACTCTTGCGCCGCCCGGGAAGGGCCGCGAGTCTTGCACCCTGGCCCCACCCGACGAGGAGCCCCGGGTGCGCGCACCGACCCTGCTCACGAGCGCCGCACTGGTCGGTGCACTGGTGGCCCCGGCCGCGGCCGAGGCGGCGCCTTCCCCCGCGGACGCCGCCGTGATCACCAAGACCCAGGCCCAGAAGCTCGCCAACGCCGGGGTGGTCAAGAAGACCGACGTCCGGGGGTTCACGGCGCAGAAGTACGTCGCCGATCCCTCGGACGACCAGTTCGACCAAGAGCTCTACCAGTGCCTCGGCGGCAAACCTCCGAAGGAGGTGGCGAGCAAGCACGGGCCCACGCTCTTCAAGGACAATGTGCGCATCGGGTCCAGCGCTTGGGTGATCTCGACGGTCAAGGGCGCGAAGGCCGACGCGAAGCTGTCACAGTCCCCGAAGGCGCCTCGCTGCCTCAAGAAGGCCATGACCGCCTCCATCGAGCGCGACGGCGGCGTGGTCGAACTCATCCGCTTGAAGCCCATCACGATGACGGTGGCCGGCGCGGACGTCGCCTTCGGGATCCGGTACGAGATCTACGCCGCGGTGGACGACGTCTCCATCTCGATGCTGGGGTACGACCTCAACGCTCTCGTCGGCCAGACCGAGCTCAACGTCGGCTCGTCCCGCTACAACGGGCCCTTCCCCAACCTCACGCAGTCCAAAGCCCTGCTCGCGAAGACCGTCAAGCGGGTCCGCGCACTGACCTGATCACGGCAGGACCCGAACCCGTACCTGCCTGCACGTCTAGTGAGCCCTTCTTCAGGGGCCGGTGTTGCTGATGTGGCGCCAGAGGTGCTACACCAGCGGGTGATCTGGGCGAAAACAGACTGTCGGTGGTGGCCTCTAGGTTCAGCAGTGATGACGGGGACATCGACAGCCACCACTTCCACGCCGAGTGCGTGGCAGGTCTCGCTCGGCCTGAGGCCGAGTGAGGGTGAGTGCGCGTCGATGACCGGGGCCGGGACGGTCGCGGTGCTGCGCGCCAGCCAGCGCCAGCTCAACGCCGCGAACGCGGTTTGGTTGGGCATGGTGGCCGAGGTCGGGTCCCGCGGCCTGGATTCCGAGGACGAGGTCGTGTGCCTGGCGGCCCCGGACCGCTGGGGCGCCGATGAGGTCCGCACCGCGCTGCGGATCTCGGCCTACACCGCGAATGAGCTGCTCGACTTCGCCTGGGCCGTCGTGCGGCGCTTCCCCAAGCTGCACGCCGCGATGACCGCCGGCGAGTTGAGCATCGAACGGGCCCGGGTGATCCATTTCTGGGTCCGAGACATGACCGACGAGCACGCCAACACCGTGATCGAGGAGGTCCTCGGGCACTGCTCGATCGACGCCGACCGCCCCTGGACCAGTGAGCAGATCGGCACGCGCTGCCGCAAACTCGGCATCCAACTGGACCCGGACTGGGCCCAACGACGGTTCGCCGAAGCGCACCGCGAGCGGCGCGTGATCTCCTGGCGCAACGAGGACGGCACCGCCACCCTGGCCGCGCAGAACCAGGACCCCGCCCGGGTCGCCGCCGCGATCGCCCGGGTGCGGAAGCTCGCCGACGACGCCAAACGTGCGGGTGATCCGCGGCCGCTGGATCACCTGCGCTCGGAGATCGCGCTCAACCTGCTGGACGGCACTTACGCCGACTTCACCGACGAGCAGATCCTCGCCCACCTCGCCACCACCCGCCCCACCGAGGACGAGCACGACCAGGCCACCGAGACCGACGACACCGAAGAGACCGACGAGGGCGACGCGTTCGAGCCCGAGCCCCAGCCGGCGCCCGAGCCGGAGTCCGAGCCCGAGCCCCAGCCCGAGCCGGCGCCCGAGCCGGAGTCCGAGCTCGAGCCCCAGCCCGAGCCCCAGCCCGAGCCGGCGCCCGAGTCGGCGCCCGAGCCGGAGTCGGCGCCGGTGGCGCGGTCTCCGCACCACGGGGTGCAGCTGACCGCGAAGCTCTCCACCCTGCTCGGGCTGGACCGCGACCCCGCTGAGCTCGCCGGGCAGGGCCCGATCCACGCCGAACTCGCCCGCGACCTCGCCCAGCAACTCTCCGCCGGGCAGTGGCGGTTCGCGGTCACCGGCCCCGACGGGTACGCGGTCAGCTCCGGGCTCGTCAGCGCCCGGCCGATCGACTGGGAACGGCGCCGGACCAGTGACCACGGCATCGTCGACCTGCTCATCCCGGCCACGCTGCTGCAGGCCCTGCTCGATGAGCCCGTCACCAGCCCCGAGGTCGCGCTCTGGCGCCCCGTCCTGGTCGAGATCGGCCGCCACCACCTCCTCGCCACCGCTAGCGCCGAGAACGAGACCGCCCCGGAAGACCCGGAGGACGCCCGGCGGCGGTTCCCCCGCCAAGGACTACGCCGGGACACCCAGCTCCGGATGACGACCTGCCAGGCCCCCGGCTGCCGGCTCCCCGCCGCGCGGTCGGAGATCGACCACACCCTCGACCACGCCCGCGGGGGCCTGACCCTGGCCGGGAACCTCGGCCCGCTGTGCGAGCACGACCACGACCTCAAGACCAAGGGCGGGTGGCAACTGATCCGGCTCGGCCACGATCGAGTCCGCTGGATCACCCGCCTCGGGGTCGTCTACGACGTCGAGATTCCACCCCTGATCGAACCCGACCCACCCGGCCAGGCCAGCGCACCCGGGGATGAACGACAACCACCCCGCCCCGCACCCGACGAGCCAGCCGCCTGAGGCTCCCGGGGCGGAGGAGCATGTGCCGGATCGGCTAGGCGGCCCGGGCGGCCGGGACGAGGGCCGGGACGGGCGGGGCGAGGGACTCGCCGGTGGGGAGGAGGGCGCCGCCGTCGTCGAAGAGGACCACCCCGTTGATCAGGAGGCTCCAGCCCTGCTCGGGGTGGCGGACGGACACCGGGGCCGTCAGTCGCTCGTCGATCGCCGTCATCGTTCTCACCGCATCCTCACGCTCGCGCCTTTGCTCGCCCCTCCATTGGACGACCGGGGCGCGCGGAGCACAGGAGTAGCGGACTACTCCTCTTCGGCGGGCGCTACTCAGCTGGCCCGAGCGAGGCTCACCAGCGGACGGCCATCCCCGCGTCGACGGGGAAGGAGACGCCGGTGACGAGGCGGGCCTCGTCGGAGCACAGGAACGCGATCGCGGCGCTCACGTCCGCGGGCTCGGCCCAGGGCTCGGGGAGCACGTTCAGGTGCTGCGCGATGCGGGCGAACTGCTCCTGCGTCGGGTTCTCCTTGCCCGGGAGGAACAGGTCGTAGGTCGCGGGGTTCTGCACCATGTCGGTGTTCACCGTCGTGGGGTGGACGGTGTTGACGCGGATCCGGTGCCGGCCGAGCTCGAGCGCCAGGCCCTTCATCATCCCGACCAGGCCGTGCTTGGCGGCGCAGTAGTGCGCGCAGTTCTCGATGCCGCGCAGGCCCGCGGCCGAGCTGGTGAGAACGATCGACCCGCCGTCGCCGTGCGCGAGGAGGTGCGGCAGCGCCGCCTTCACCGTGTGGAAGACGCCGGTGAGGTTGACGTCGATCATCGTCGACCACTGATGGGCCGTCAGCTCGGTGATCGGGGCGTACTGCGCGATGCCCGCGTTGCCGAGGACGATGTCGAGACGGCCGAGCTCGGCCACCCCGGCGTCGACGGCGACGGTCAGCGCGTCGAGGTCCCGGACGTCGGCCTGCGCCGCGACGATCCGCCGGTCCGCGGCCTCGACCAGACGCACCGTCTCGGCCAGGTCGTCCGGGGTCGCGAGCGGGTATGGCGCGACGTCGATGTCCGCGCAGAGGTCGACGGCGATGACATCCGCCCCCTCCTGCGCGAGCTTCACCGCGTGGGACCGACCCTGGCCCCGCGCCGCGCCGGTGATGAACGCGACCTTGCCCGCCAGGCGCCCGCTCATCGGATCTCCGGCTTCGGACGCGCGCCGCCGGAGGAGAAGTCGGTCTGGGACAGCGGATTCGCCAGCTGCGGGTAGACCAACGGGACCTCCCGGGCGGCGTGCGGCGACATCGACAGCGAGTCCCACACCGCCTTCACCGTCCCCTGGATCGCCAGCGGCGGTTTCTCGGCGAGGCGCAACGCGAGAACGTGCGCCCGCTCCCACAGCTCGGCCTGCCCACCCGGCACGACCTCGGACACCAGGCCGATCGAGTACGCGCGCTGGGCTCCCATCCGCTCGTCGAGGCCGAACAGCGCGATCCGCATCGCCTCCCCGAGCGGGATGCGCCGGGCCAGGCCGGCGGGCTCGAGCGCGGAGAGCATGCCGTAGGTGGTGTGCGGGTCGAAGAACGTCGCGTCCTCGGAGCAGATGACGACGTCGGCCTCGTTGATCCAGTAGAACGCGCCGCCCGCGCACATGCCGTGGACCGCGGCGATCAGCGGTTTCCACACGCGGTTCTGCTTAGCGCCGAGGAAGAACCCGGGGTCGTCGGCGCTCCACGGGTTCGGGTGGCGGTCCCGGCCCGCCTTGCGGTCGACGCCGGTGGAGAACGCGCGCTCCCCCGCGGCCCGGAGCACGACGACGCGGACGTCGTCGTCGAGGCGGCAGCGCTTCCAGACGTCCGCGAACTCGTCGAGCATCCGCTGGTCGAAGGCGTTGAGCACCTCGGGCCGGTTCAGCGTCACGGTCGCGACCCCGTCGGCCAGGTCGAACAGGACGGTCTCGTAGCTCTGTGCCGAAGAACTCAACGCTTGGCCTCCTGCGGCTCGCGCGGCAACCCGAGCACGCGCTCGGCCAACATCGTCTTGAGGATCTCCTCGGTCCCGCCGGCGATGCGGTACCCCATGCTGCCCATCAACCAGCGGTTCCAGGTGAACGTGCCCCACTCACCCGTGTCGGCAACGAAGGCCGGGCCGAGCAGCTCGGCGGCGAGATCGCCGATCAGCTTGTAGTTCGCCGCGAGCAGGACCTTGTCGATCGCGCGCTCGGCGCCGGTCAGCGTCCGCTCGTCCGTGGCCTGCATGCGCTGCTGCTGGAACCGCGCGATCTGCAGCCGGGAGTGCAACGCGACCCATGCGTCACGGACCGCGGGGTCGTCCGCGCGGCCGGTGCGTTGCGCCAGCGTCGCGAGCAGCGCCATCGCGCGGGCGTTCATCTCGTGCGAGCGGTCGCCGACCGCGCGCCGCTCCCCCGCCAGCGCCGATGTCGCGACCTTCCACCCGGACCCGGGCTCGCCGAGTCGCAGCGCGTCGTCGAGCCGGACGTCGGAGAGGAACACCTCGCAGAAGCTCGCGCCGCCGGTCATCTGCCGCAGCGGGCGGACCTCGATGCCGGGCGCGTCCATCGGCACCAGAAACATCGTCAGGCCGCGGTGCTTCGGGGCGTCCGGGTCGGTGCGGATCAGCGCGAGCCCGAGGTCGGCGAAGGTCGCGTTCGACGTCCAGACCTTCTGCCCGTCGACGCGCCAGGTGTCGCCCTCGCGGACGCCACGGGTGCGGACGCCGGCGAGGTCAGACCCCGCTTCGGGCTCGGAGAACAGCTGGCAGGCCACAGCCTCACCGCGGTGGAGCGGGACGGCGTGGGTCGCGATCTGCTCCGGGGTCCCGGCGGCGAGCAGTGCGTGGCTGACGGTGCCGAGGCCGATCCGCAGCGGCGCCATGTCGGGGACGTCGTACTCGGCCTCGATCTCGCGGTAGCGCCGGTCGTACTCGGCACTCAGACCGGCGCCGCCGTGCTCGACGGGCCCGGTGATCCAGCCGAATCCGGCCGCCCAGCGCTCCCGCTGCCAGGCCAGGGCGACCTCGGCCTCCGCTCGCTCCTGGGAGTCGGTGGTCTCGTGGAAGAGCGCGAGCCGTTCCTCGCCCGAACCCCACTCGGTCGCGACCGGGGCGCGCCGGGGGCGGCGGGCGTCGAGGAACTCTCGCACCCGGGCCTCGAACTGATCCAGCGTCACGTCAGCCCCACGTGGACGTTCTTGGTGCGGAGGAACTCGCGCATACCCTCGCGGCCGCCCTCGTTCCCGCGGCCGCTGGCCTTCCATCCGCCGAAGGGCGCGGACGGCGGCAGCCCGGCGAGGCTGTTCACACACACGTACCCCGCCTCGAGGCGGTCGGCGACGCGGTGCGCGCGGGCGAGGTCGTTCGTCCAGACGTACCCGGCGAGGCCGTAGCGCGTGCCGTTCGCGATCTCGACGGCCTCGTCCTCGGTGTCGAAGGTCGTGACGGCGAGCACCGGGCCGAAGATCTCCTCCTGCGCCAGGCTGCTGGCCGGGTCGACGTCCGCGAACAACGTGGGCTCGACGTAGGCCGGGCCGGGGCCACGTCCGCCGCCGGCGACGAGTCGGGCCGACGCGGCCGCGATGACGCCGAGGATGCGGTCGGCCGCGGCGACGTCGACGACCGGGCCCATCGAGGTCGTGAGGTCGAAGGGGTCGCCGAGGCGGACCTTCGCGAGTTGCGCGGTCGCGGCCTCGAGCACGGCGTCCGCGACGCCGCGCTGGACCAGCAGCCGCGTCGGGAGGAAGCAGCCCTGGCCACTGTTCTGGACCGCGCCGAGGAGCGCCGCCAGCTTCCCGACCCGCACCGGGTCGGCGTCGTCGAAGACGAGCGACGCGGACTTGCCGCCGAGTTCGAGGACGCAGGGGACGAACCGCGCCGCGGCGGCCGTGCCCACCGCGCGGCCGGCGTTCTCGCCGCCGGTGAAGCTGACCATGTCGACCTGCTCGACCAGGGCGGCCCCGACGTCCCCGGCGCCGCCGAGGACCGAGACCAGTCCCTCGGGCAGACCGAGGGTGTCGGCGAGGCGGATGCAGGAGAACGGCGCGAGGTCGGACGGCTTGAGCACCACCGCGTTGCCGGTCGCGAGCGCCGGGGCGAGCTTGAGCGCCGCCGCCATCACCGGACCGTTCCACGGGATGATCGCGCCGACGACGCCGTGCGGGACGGCGCTCGTGTAGTCGAGCACGTCACCCGGTGCGACGGGCGCGACCTCACCGCCGACCTTGTCCGCCCAGCCGGCGTAGTAGGCGAACCACTCCGCGGCCTGGAGGACGCCGGCCTTCGCGGCGCGGATCGGCATCCCCATCTCGAGGGTGACGACCGAGGCGAGGGCGTCCGCGTCGGCGCGGATCGCGGCGGCGGCCGCGAACAGGGCGTCCCGCCGCCAGGCCGGGTTTTTCGCCCAGGAGGGCTGCACCTTGCGCGCCGCGGCGATCGCGGGCTCGACCTGGTCCGCGCCCGCGAGCCGGAACTCCCCGAGGGCGCTCCCGTCGCCGGGGTGGACGTACGACCGCGCGTTGCCCGTCCCCGCGGTGACGCTCCCGCCGAGGAAGCAGGTCCCGGCGGGGAGGAGGGCGCGGGCGGCGTCAGCCGTCATTGGCTCTGTCGGCACCTCAGATCCCCAGCCGGTCGGCGAGCAGCGCGCGGTGGTGGCGCGGGTTGCCGAAGAGGATCTCAGTGCTCTTGGCGCGCTTGAAGTACAGGTGCGCGGGGTGCTCCCAGGTGAACCCGATGCCGCCGTGGATCTGGATGTTCTCCGCCGCGCAGTGGGTGTAGGCCTCGGAGCAGTAGGCCTTCGCCAGCGGGGCCAGGACCGGGACCTCGTCGCTACCGGCGTCGATCGCCCACCCGACCGCGTAGGCCGCCGAGGTCGAGGACTCGACCTCCAGCAGCATGTCCGCACACTTGTGCTTGATCGCCTGGAACGACCCGATCGGCCGGCCGAACTGCTCGCGGACCTTCGCGTACTCGACCGCCATCTCGAGCGTCCGCCGCGCACCGCCGGCCTGCTCGGCCGCGAGGGCCGCGGCCGCGAGGTCGAGGGTCTGTTCCAGGGGCACGGCCGCGCCGCCGTCCTCCCCGATGAGGCGGGCGGGGGTGTGCTCAAGAACCAGCCGCGACTGCTTGCGCGTGGCGTCCAGGGTGCCAAGGGCTTCACGCGTGACGCCGTCCGCCTCCGCTTCGACCGCGAAAAGCGTCGGACCGGCGGCGGTACGGGCGACGACGAGCAGCAGGTCGGCGACGTGACCGTCGAGGACGAAGGTCTTCTCGCCGGTGAGCCGGTACTGCGCGTCGGCGGTAACGGTGACGTCGTCGGCGCGCCAGCTGCCGCTAGCCTCGGTGACGGCGAGGGTGGCGATCGTCGTGCCCTCGGCGATCCCGGGGAGGTACTCGGCGCAGGCGGCCTCGTCGCCGGAGGTGAGCAGCGCGTTGGCGGCGAGGACGACCGTCGAGAGGAACGGCGCGCACAGCAGGGCGCGGCCCATCTCCTCCAGGACGATCTGCAGGTCGACGAACCCGGCGCCGGAACCGCCGTACTTCTCCGGCAGGGCGAGACCCGGCAGCCCGATCTGATTGGCTATCAGCTTCCAGACCGCCGAGTCGTAACCGTCGGTCGTCTCCATCAGTCGGCGGACCTCGGTCTCCGGGGACCGTTCGGTGAGGAACCGGCGCACGGTGTCGCGCAGGGCCTCGTGCTCGGCGGTGAAGGCGAACGTCCCGGTCATCGGGTGCTCCTTGAGTTGCCGGTCTCCGGGGGCAGTCCCAGGACCTTGTCGGCGATCGTCGTGCGCTGGATCTCGGCCGTTCCCGCCCCGATCGTGCTCGCGCGGGTGCGCAGGAACCCGCGCAGCCAGTTCCCGTCGTGGCGCTCGCCCGAGGCGAGGGTCGGGTCGGCGGCGTCGAGCTGGGCGTGCGGTCCGAGGAGGTCGAGGGCGAGGGTGTGCAATTGCTGCTCGAAGACGCCGTGCTGCAACCGGATCACCGACGCGAGCGGGCCCGGCTCGCCGCCCTCCAGGACGCGGGCGAGAACCCGTTGGCCACTCCACTCGAGCAGCCGCGCGCCGGTGACGGCCCGGGCGAGCCGGTCGCGGACGTGCAGGTCGTCGGCCTGCCCTCGGCGGCGCGCGAGGTCGAGCAGGTCACGCGTCACCCGCTGGTAGCGCATGCCGGACGCCGCCAGCGACGTCGAGCGCTCGTGGCCCATCGTCGCGCGCGCCGCGGCCCAGCCCTCGTTCTCCGCCCCGATGCGATGGCTCACCGGGACCTCGACGTCGTCGAGCTCCACCTCGGCGAAGTGCGCCCCGCCGGTCAGGTCGCGCAGCCGGGACGCGCGGACGCCCGGCGCGTGCATGTCGACGACGAGGCAGGTGATGCCCGCGGCCCCGGAGTCCGGTTCGCCGGTCCGGGTCAGGCAGAGCATCCAGTCGGCGTTCACCGCGCCGGAGATCCAGACCTTGCGGCCGGTGACGCGGTAGACGTCGCCGTCCCGCACCGCGCGGGTGCGCAGTGCGGTGAGGTCCGACCCGGCGTCGGGCTCGGAGAAGCCCTGGCACCACAGCTCGTCGGCGCGCAGCAGCGGCGGGATCCACCGCGAGCGCTGCTCGTCGGTCCCGCAGGTGAGGATCGTCGGGCCCACGATGCCGCCGATGTTGTTCGGCGGCACCGGCGCGCGGCCGGCGGCCATCTCGCGGTGGTAGACCGCCTGCAGCGGCAGGGGCAGCCCCATCCCACCCCACCGCGGCGGCCACCCGGGCCCCGCCCAGCCGTGGTCGAACAACGTCGCCTGCCAGGCCTGAAGGAACGCCAGCCGCTCCCCCGGGTCCTTCGGCGCCCGCCCCGGGTGATGCTCGGTCAGAAACGTCCGCAGCTCGGCCGCGAGCTCGGCCGCCGTCAGGCCTGATCGGTCCGTCACGTCGACCAGACCAGGGGCAGGCGGTCGAGGCCGAAGACCCCGCCGGCGTGCATGGTGACGGTCTCACCGGGGGCGATCTCGTAGTCCGGGATCTGCCGGTGCCAGAGGGTGAGCGCGGTGGCGAGCTCGTCGCGGGCGAGGTGCGAGCCCGCGCAGCGGTGGGGGCCGGCACCGAAGGCGAGGTGGCGGTTGGCGTCGCGGTCGAAGCGGACGGTCGCTTCGTCGGCGAACTCCTCCGGGTCCTGGGCGACGAGCGCCGTCGCGAGCAGCACGCGGTCCCCCTCGCGCAGCTGGACTCCGGCGAACTCGGCGTCGCGGGTGACGGTCCGCGCCGGGTTGACGAAGGAGTGCACGCGGAGCAGTTCCTCGACGGCACTGGGGATCAGCGCCGGATCGTCGACGATCTGACGCCGGTGCTCCGGGTGCAGGGCGAGGAAGCGGAACGACCAGGACAGCGCCGCGGTGACGGTGTCGAGACCGGCGATGAACAGCAGGAAGCAGAGGTTCTGGATCTCGTCGTTCTCGATCGGCCGGCCGTCGACCTCAGAGGCGAGCAGCGCGGACACGACGTCGTCGCGCGGCTCGGCCCGGCGGGCCTCGATCAGCTCCCGGAGGTAGCCGTTGATCTCGAGGCCCGCCTCGCGGCGACGCTCAGGCTGGTCCTGCGAGTGCAGCAACTTGTTGTTCCAGGCCACGAACTTCGGTGCCTCGGCGACGGGCAGGCCGAGGATGTTCGTGAAGATCCGCGTCGGGAACGGCTCGGCGAAGTCGGCGAGGAACTCGGCCCGACCGCGGGGGGCGATCTCGTCGACGAGGGCGGCGCAGGTCGCGTCGATGGCCGCGGTCCGCGCGGTGACGGCCTTCGGCGCGAACAGCGGCGCGATGACGCGGCGGTACGCGGTGTGCGCGGGCGGGTCGAGCTCGAGCGGGTAGAGCTTCTCCTTGCGCTGCACGTGCGCGGGGATGCCGGTCGCCGCGGAGGAGAACAGGTCCGGCTGCTGGTAGGCGCCGCGGATGTCCTCGGCCCGCGTCAGGATCCAGAACCCGCCGTGGCGCGGGCTCCACCAGACTCGCCGATCGCGCAGCTCGCGGTACGCGGCGAAGGGATCGACGAGGAAGTCCGGCCCGAAGACGTGGTCGACGTCGCGGACGAGTTCGGCCGGGACGTGGGCGGGGCGGTCCGGCGGCGCGTCGTAGAGCGGACGCTTCGGCCCCGCCGCCGCGCGGTCGCGCGCCGCGACGAGCAGGTCGAGGCGACGGTTCGCGGCGTCGCGTTCGGTGCCGGCCAGCGCGCCGAGTTGGCCGGTGAGGGCGGCGATCTCGGCGTCGAGCCGTTCGGTCGCCTCGTTTACGGTCAGGAGGTCGAGGTCCGACCAGTCGGAGTCGTTGGGGTCGGGCTTGCCCATCAGGCCGCGTCCGTCGGGGTTCGCGGGAAGTTGAAGAGCTCGCGGCTGTTCCACTCCACCATGCGCGCGACCTCGTCGTCGGGGATGTCGGCGAAGACCTCGATCGCGCGCTTGCGACTGTTCGGCCAGTTCGAGTCCGAGTGCGGGTAGTCGCACTCCCAGGTGATCCGGTCGATGCCGATCTCGTGGCGGTTCTTCAGGCCGTGCACGTCGTCGATGAAACAGCCCCAGATGTGCCGGCGGAAGAGCTCCGACGGCGGGACCGCCTGGTTCACGTTCTGGTACCAGCGGTGCCGGTCCCAGACGTAGTCCGCGCGCTCGAGCAGGTAGGGCACCCAGCCGATGCCGCCCTCGGCGAGCGCGACCTTGAGGTTGGGGTGATGGTGGAACACCGGGGAGAAGATGAGGTCGGCCGCGGCGAACATCGAGTTGCAGCCGAACAGCGTGATCGTGACGGCGAACGGCGCGTCCGGTGCGGTCGTCGGCGCCTGGCCCGACGTCCCGAAGTGCAGGCACAGCGGCAGTCCCGTCTCCTCCGCGGCGGAGAAGACCGGGTCCCAGTGGTCGGTGTGGAAGCTCGGCAGCCCGAGCGGGACGGGGTTCTCGGTGAACGAGATCGCCTTCGCCCCGCGGGCGGCGACGCGGTGGATCTCCTTCACCGCGGCGTCGACGTCCCAGAGCGGCAGGATCGCGATCGGGATGAAGCGCTCGGGCGCGGCGGCGCACCACTCGTCGAGCATGAAGTCGTTCCAGGCCTGGACGCACAGCAGCGCGAGCGCCTTGTCCTCGCCCTGGAGGAAGACCGTGCCCGCGAATCGCGGGAAGCTCGGGAAGCAGATCGCGGCCTGCACGCCGTCGAGGTCCATGTCGATGACGCGCGCCTCGGGCTCGTAGCAGCCCGGGATCATGTCGGTGTACCGCATCGGCTCGGTGCCGAACTGCTCCGGCGGCTTCCCGGCCACGGCGTTGAGGCCGATCTGCGGGTACTTGCGGCCCTCGTAGAGCCAGACGTCGGAGATCTGGCCCGCGTCGTCCTCGACCTGGATGATGCGAGGACCGGCGTCGCGGTGCGCGACCGGGAGGCGGTCCTGCCACAGGTGGGGCGGCTCGACGAGGTGGTCGTCCACCGAGATCAGCTGCATGTCGTCCCGGAGCGGCATCCGCGGTCACCTCGGCGGTCTCGGTTGTCCCTGGCGCTGGGTCGCTTTATCTTATACCGAATTATTCGCCCGGCAACCGGGAGGACGCGATGAGGGTCAAGGTCGACCGCGAGGTCTGCCAGGGCAACGCCCGCTGTTTCGCCCTCGCCCCCGAGGTCTACGTCCTCGACGACGAGGGCTACAACGTCGGCGGCGAGTTCGAGATCGACGACGAGCACGGCGAGGCCGCCTTCCGCGGCGCCGCCGAGTGCCCCGAGCGCGCGATCAAGGTCTTCTTCGAGTAGCGCGCCGCCGCGGTCCCCGGGCGCTGTCAAAAAAGGGTGACACCCCTTACTGCGCAGTAAGGGGTGTCACCCTTTTTTGACATCGCTGCAGGTCAGGAGCGCGGGAGGCCGAGGACGCGCTCGGCGACGAGGTCCTTGAGCACCTCGGTGGTCCCGGCGGCGATCGTCGAGGCCCGGGCGTTCAGCCAGCGCCAGGCGAGGTCGCTGGGGGCTGAGCTGGGGGCGGCGCCGGGGCCGGCCGAACCCACGGTGGCGGGGAGCCCGACGACGTCGAGCGCGGTCTCGGCGAGGGCGCGGTCGGTCAGGCCCCACGACAGCTTGATCAGCGCCTGCAGGCCGGCGGTGTCCTGGCCGGCCTCACCGCGGGCGAGGGTCGCCTGGCCGAGCTGGCCGAGGACGCGCGCCTCGACGTAGCGGCGGACGACCTCGTCGCGGTCGAGCGGGTCGAGGTCCGTCGTCGCGAGGGCGACCTGGCGGGCGCGGTTCTCCAGCTCCGCGGCACGCGAGAGGACGCCGGTCCGCTCGTGCACCAGCGTCCGGACCGTCACACCCCAACCGCCGTGCAACGGGCCGAGCAGCGCGGACGCGGCGACACGGACGCCGGTGAAGAACACCTCCGCGAACTCGGAGTCGCCGGAGATCATCCGAATCGGGCGACGCTCGATGCCGGGGCTGTCCATCGGGACGAGCAGGACGGAAATGCCTTTGTGCTTCGGGCCATCCGGGTCCGTGCGGACCAGCAGCATGCAGTGCGTCGCGTGCATGCCGTGGGAGGTCCAGACTTTCTGACCGTCAATCACAAAGCCGTCGTCGAAGGACTCCCCCGCCGGGCGGGCACGGGTGCGCAGGCCGGCGAGGTCGCTGCCGGCCCCGGGCTCGCTGAAGCCCTGGCACCAGATCTCGGAGCCGTCGAGAATCCGCGGCAGATGCGCCTGCTGCTCGGCGGTGCCGAACTCCATCAGCGCGGGGCCGACGTTCGCGAGGCCGAGGATGCCCGCCGGCAGCGGGACGTCCGCCGCGGCGTACTCGGCGTCGCAGGCGATGCGGTCGGCGACGCCGAGACCCCGGCCGCCGTGCTCGACCGGCCACCCGGGCGCGACCCACCCGGCCGAGGCCAGCCAGCGCTGGGCGGCGAGCATCTCGTCGAAGTCGGCAGCGGGGCCGCGGCGGAGCTCGTCGGGCATCGTCGCGAGCACGGCGCGAAGCTCGTCAGCCGGCGTCATGGGAAATAGCTTATTCCTGATACGATTTTTCCGGCAAATTCCCGGCGGCCGAGAGGAGTGCGCCCGTGGCGACCACGAAGCTGGAGACGATCCGGCTCCCGAAGGCCGCCGAGATCGTGGCTCGCACTCTGCGCCGCAAGATCGTCACCGGCGAACTCGAGGCCGACGACCCGCTGCCGCCCGAGGACCAGTTGATGGCCGAGATGGGCGTCGCGCGGACGACCGTCCGGGAGGCGCTGCGGATCCTCGAGTCCGAGGGCCTGCTGGTGGTTCGTCGGGGGGCCGGCGGTGGCGCGCGCATTCGGACGCCTGCCGTCCCGATGGTCTCCCGCTACATCGGCCTGCTGCTGCAGTACGAGGGCGCGACGCTCGCGGACGTCCACCGCGCGCGGGTGATGCTCGAGGCCCCCGCCGCCGGCCTACTCGCCGAGCGCGGGACGCCGGAGATCGTCGCCGTGCTCCGCGGCGCCCTGGCCGAGGAGGCTGCTGTCATGGGCGACCCGGCGCAGGCGAGCCGTGCGCACGGGCGCTTCCATCATCTCGTCGTACAACTGACGGGGTGTCTGACCTACGACGTCCTCACCTCGGTGACCAACCGGATCATCCAGGTGCAGTCCGACCGCTTCCTCGCGGCGCACGGGTCCGAGGTCAGCACCCGCGAGGGTCTGGAGATCGCGCACCGCGCGCACCGCAAGCTCATCGACCTCATCGCCGCGCGGGACGTCGCCGGCGCCGAAGATCTGTGGCGGCGTCACCTCCAGGCCGGGGACGCGCACCTGCTCTCCGCCCCGGGGGCGAGGTCCGTCCTGGACCTCATGGAATGAGCGGACGCGTTGCCGGGAGGGTCGCGCTGATCACCGGCGCGGCGCGAGGGCAGGGCCGGGCGCACGCCGTCGCGCTCGCCGCGGAGGGCGCGGACGTCGTCGCCCTCGACATCTGCGCCGACATCGCTTCCGCGCCGTACCCGCTCGCCGCCCCCGCCGACCTGGCCGAAACCGTCGCGCTGGTCGAGCAGCACGACCGGCGGGCACTGGGGGTCACCGCCGACGTCCGGGACCCCGCGGCGGTGCGGGCCGCCGTCGACCGCACGATCGCGGAGTTCGGCCGCCTCGACGTCGTCGTCGCCCAGGCCGGGATCGCGCCGCTCGGCGAGGACCGCGGGATCCAGGCCCTGCTCGACGCCGTCGACGTCGACCTGCTCGGCGCGATCGCGACGATCAACGCGGCGGTCCCCCACCTCGGTCCCGGCGCCTCGGTGATCGCGACCGGGTCGTTGACCGCTCTGCGACCCCGCGGCGGCGGCGACGGCGGCCCCGGTGCGGTGGGTTACAAGTACGCGAAGGTCGCGCTGGCGCAGTACGTCCACGAACTCGCGACGGTCCTGGCGCCGCAGTCGATCCGGGTCAACTGCATTCACCCGACCAACGTCGACACCCCGATGCTGCAGAACTCCGGGATGTACCGGCTGTTCCGGCCCGACCTCGACGAGCCGACCCGGGAGGACGCCGAGGCCGCGTTCCCCGCGATGGCGGCGATGCCGGTGCCGTTCGTCGAGGTCGAGGACGTCAGCGCGGCGGTGGTCTACCTCGCTTCCGACGAGTCTCGTTACGTGACGGGGCTTCAGTTGCGCATCGACGCGGGCGGCTACCTGAAGACGGCGGCGTTCCACCCGTGATCGTCGACGACCCTCTGCTCGTCCGCGCCCGCCCCGCCGACGACCCGTTGCACCGGTTCTTCTGGGCGTCCGGGGCCGACGGCCTCCTGCGCATGCTGCGGTGCGGCGACTGCGGCTACTGGCTGCACCCGCCCTCTCCGCGGTGCCCGCAGTGCTCCTCGGCGTCGGT
Organism: Sporichthya polymorpha DSM 43042; assembly: GCF_000384115.1. Classification (NCBI taxonomy): domain Bacteria; kingdom Bacillati; phylum Actinomycetota; class Actinomycetes; order Sporichthyales; family Sporichthyaceae; genus Sporichthya; species Sporichthya polymorpha. The sequence continues at coordinate 3,371,957 of NZ_KB913029.1, read as the reverse complement.
CGCGCCGCAGGAGCTCTCCGGCCGCGGGACGGTGGCATCCTTCACCGTCAACGTCCAGCAGTGGGTGCCGGGCCAGGAGCCGTACGTCTACGCGATCGTCGAGCTCGACGAGCAGCCCGGGCTGCGGCTGAGCACGAACGTCGTGGGCCGCGCGGCGGAGGAGGTCCGGATCGGGCAACCGGTGCAGGTGGCGTTCGTCCACCGGCACGACGTCTTCTACCCCGTCTTCCGTCCCGCCGATGGGTGAGCGCTTCGAGCGCGACTCCGTGATCAGCGGCGTCGCACGGTCGGCGGTCGGACGGCGACTGGGCCGGTCGGCGCTCGACCTGACGGTGGAGGCCGCCCTCGGCGCGATCGCGGACGCCGGGCTGCGACCCGAGGACGTCGACGGCCTCTGCACCTATCCGGGCGGCTACGCGGACACCTCGCGAGGTTACGGCGGTCCCCCGCCCGCGGAGGTGCAGGACGCGCTGCGCTTGAACCTGACGTGGTTTCAGGGATCGGGCGAACTGCCCGGTCAGCTCGGGGCCCTCGTCGCGGCGATGATGGCGATCTCGACCGGGTTGGCGCGGCACGTGCTCGTCTACCGGACCGTCACCGAGTCCTCGGTCCAGGGCGCCCTCGGCCGCGGGTCGGTGCTGCCCGGACTGGAACAGGCGGGCAGCTACGGCGTCTGGAGCCAGCCGTTCGGCGGGATCTCCCCCGCGAACTGGATCGCGCCGATCGCCATGCGGCACATGCACGACTTCGGCACGACGCGTGAGCAGCTCGGGCAGATCGCGGTCACGGCCCGGCGGCACGCGGCGCTCGATTCCCAGGCCGCGGTCTACACCGCTCCTCTGAGCATGGAGGACTACCTCGCGGCCCGGATGATCTCGACGCCGCTGTGCCTGCTCGACTGCGACGTCCCCGTCGACGGCTCGACGGCGCTGATCGTGTCGACGGCTGCCCACGCCGCCGACACCCCGCACGGCGCGGTGCGCGTCGAGGCCGTCGGGACGGCGCTGACCGGCCGGCCATCATGGGACCAGTACGCGGACCTGGCCTCGATGCCGGCGCAGGGCGCAGCCCGGCACCTGTGGAGCCGCACCGACCTCAAGCCGTCCGACGTCCACGTCGCCCAGCTCTACGACGGGTTCTCGATCCTCGCGCTGGTGTGGCTGGAGGCGCTCGGCTTCTGCGGCCACGGCGAGGGAGGTGCGTTCCTGGAGGGCGGGGCGAACATCGCCCTCGACGGGACGTTGCCGCTCAACACCAACGGCGGCCAGCTCTCCGGCGGGCGGCTCCATGGGTATGGGCTCCTGCAGGAGGCAGTGGTCCAGCTCCGCGGCACCGCGGGGGGCCGGCAGGTCCCCGGCGCCGAGGTCGCGGTCGTCGCCAACGGCGGCGGACCCGTGGCCGGGGCCGTCCTGCTGACCCGCTGACCGTCCCTCGTCAGACCGGTTGACCCCGGAGCTCGGCGAGTACCTCGCGGCGGAGGAGCTTGCCGGTCGGAGTCCGGGGCAGTTCGGGGCGGAAGACGATGCGGTCCGGAGTCTTGGACCCCCGCAGCGTCGACCGGACGTGGGTGCGCAGCGCCTCGGCGTCCGGCTCGGCGTCCGGGGCCGGGACGACGACGGCTTCGAGCCGCTGACCCCACTCCGGGTCCGGGACGCCGACCACCGCCGCGTCCGCGACCGCGGGGTGGCGGAGCAGGACGTCCTCGATCTCGGCCGGGGCGATGTTCTCCCCGCCGCGGATGATGGTGTCGTCGACCCGGCCGGTGACGAACAGGTAGCCCTCGTCGTCGAGGCGGCCGGAGTCGCGGGTGTCGAAGAAGCCGCGCTCGTCGACGGCGGAGCCGCTGCCGGCGTACTCCCCCGACACCTGCTCGCCGCGGATCCAGATGCGGCCGGGGGTGCCGGGTGCGACAACCGCACCGGCGTCGTCGCGGACCTCGATCTCGACGCCCGGCACCGGGCGCCCGGCCGAGTGCAGGCGGGCGCGGACCGCCGGGTCGGCCGAGGCGATCGCGGCGCGGTGCTCGGCGGGACCGAGGACAGCGACGGTCGAGCTGGTCTCGGTGAGCCCGTAGGCGTTGACGAAGTCGACGTGCGGCCACGCCCGGAGCGCCGCCTCGATGACCTGCGGCGGCATCGCGGCGCCGCCGTAGGCGAGGGAACGCAGCGACGGAACTGATGGATCGTCACCGCAGGCCATGATCCGGGCCAACATCGTGGGCACGACCATCGCGTGGGTGATGCGCTCCGCGCGGACGGTGGCGAGCCACTCCGCCGGGTCGAACGCCGGGAGCATCACCACCCGGCGGCCCGCGTAGAGGTTGGACAGGACGTTCGAGACCCCCGCGATGTGGTACGGCGGGACGCTCATCAGCGTCGCCTCGTCCTCGTCGGCGGCGGCGAACTCCACGGTGCCGAAGACGTAGGAGACCAGGTTCTCGTGGCGGAGCAGGACACCCTTCGGGGCCGAGGTCGTCCCGCTGGTGTAGATGACGACGGCGGGTCCGTCCCCGGTCGCCGCCTCGGCCGGCCCCTGCGCGGCGGCGGCGAGGAACCGCTCCGGGGTGAGGCCGTCGTCCGCGATGACGAGGGCGGCGGGATGACGGGAGAGAACGCCGTCGAGTTGCTCGGCACCGAGGCGGTAGTTGACCGGGACCAGCGGGACCCCGGCGTACGCGGCCGCGAAGAGCGCGACCGGGAACGCGGGTCCGTTCACCGCGAGGTAGACGATCGCGTCGGCCTTCTGCTCGGCGACCAGGCGGGCACCACCCTGCGCGAGCGCCCGGAGCTGACGTGGCGTCAGGCCGCCCTGGCGGCGTCCGACGACGACCCGGTCGCCGAAGCCGTCGACGGCCATGTCGAGCAGCATCGTCAGGTGCATGACGCCTCAGTCCGAGGCGGGCAGCGGCTTGGCGGTCTTGATCGCCAGCGCGGCGCCGTTGACCGCGAGCGTGCCCGTGCCGGCCTTGGTACAGAGGAGTTCGAGGTCGAGACCGTCGGCGACGTACCGCTTGCCGAGCTGCGCGCCCGCGGACTGGGCGGGGTCCAGCTCAGCCGTCGCCCCGGCGTCCGGCCCCTTGGGGTCGATCATCGGGGCCCCACCGCAGGTGAGGTCGACGTCGGCGTCCGGCCAGCGGACGACGACGACCGTCGTTGCGTCGACGATGCTGGCGAGCGTCTGGCCGATGGCGGCTCTCACGTGGCGGCTCCGGCGATCTTGAGGGCGATCAGTTCCTCGTCGGAGAGGCCGAGCTCGCGCAGGACCTCGTCGGTGTGCTCGGCGAACTGCGGCGCGCGCGTGAGCTGCGGCGGGGTCTGGTCGAACTGCACGGGGTTGGCCACGAGCTCGCGCTCGACACCCTCCGCGTCGACGACCGGGACGATGCCGCCGTTGGCCCGCAGCGCCGGATCCTGACCGACCTCCCAGGCGTTCTGCACGACACCCCACTGCCCGGAGATCTTGCCGAGGACGTCGAGCCACTCGGCGAGCGGCCGCGCGGCGATGACTTCGGCGACGATCTCGCCCGCGGCGGGAGCGTTGGCCATGAGAGCCTCGGTCGTCGCGAAGCGCGGGTCGGTGGTGAGGTCGTCGCGGCCGACGGCCGCGCAGAACTCCGCCCAGTAGCGACCGGGCTGAAGCATCATCAGCTCGATCCACCGGTCGTCCGCGGTGCGGTAAGCGCCGGTCAGCGGGTTGGACACCGAGCCGTGGCGCGGCCGGTTCTTCTCCGGCAGCGAACCGCCGGCCAGCAGCGCGAGGTTCACGCTGAACTGCGTCGCCCAGGCCCCGACGCCGAGCAGCGAGACGTCGACGACCGACGTCTCCCCCGTCGTCGCGCGCTTGAACAACGCGGCCGCGACACCGCCGGCGATCGTCAGGCCGCCGGTCGAGTCGCCGTACGCGCCGGCGGGCATGCGGGTGAGGTCGTCGGCGCCGGGCGACGTCGCCCCGGCCGCGCTGCCGCCGCGGGCCCAGAACGCGGTGCTGTCGTAACCGCCCTTGTCGGCCTCGGGCCCGCGCTGGCCGAAACCGCTGCCGCGGACGTAGACGATCTCGGGGTTGATCGCGCGCACGTCCTCGACGTCGATGCCCAGCTTCGCCCGCGCGCTCGGCAGGTAGTTCGTGAGGAAGACGTCGCTGCGGCGGATCAACTCGTCGAGGACCGGCCGCGCCGCCGGGTTGCCCAGGTCGAGCCCGACGCTCCGCTTGCCGCGGTTCGGGCCCTCCATGACGGGGACGAACGACGACCCCTGGCTGTAGGCGTCGTAGCCCCGGAGCTTGATCAGTCCGCGCTGTGCGTCCCCGCGCTCGGCGTGCTCGATCTTCACGACCTCCGCACCCCAGTCCGCGAGCACCGCCCCGGCCGCCGGCACGAACGTGTACTGGGCGACCTCAAGCACCCGCACGCCCGTCATCGGACCGGCCACGCGACCTCCCTGGGATGGCGAATCGCTAAATACTGTATCGAATTATCTGGCGGGTCGCCAGGGCGGTCCCAGGGCCAGCTTCACCAGCTGTACCCCGCTTCACTGGCCCGGCGGGGCGCGTGAAGGAGGGTTCTGGCCGGTGAAGAGGGCGGCGTGGCTGGTGAAGGCGGCGGGGTGGCGGCGACCGGGATATCGCTGCAGGTTTTGACGGCGGGCCCGGCGGCGGCCTACCGTCGGGATCCATGACGGTGACGGCGGTGGCGTTCGACTTCGGCGGGGTGCTAACGCACTCGGCGTTCGCGGGCTTCAACACCTACGAGGCGGAGCTCGGGCTGCCGACCGACGCGCTGGTCACGTTCTTCCGGGACGACCCGAAGATGGGGCTCCTCGAGACGGGGCAGCTGACGTCGCGCGAGTTCATGAAGTACGTCTGCATCGAGGCCGAGCGGCGGCACGGGACCCGGATCGACATGAAGCGTCTCGGCGCCGCGGCGTCCGAAGGGCAGGTGCTGAACCCGGCGATGCTTGCGTTCGTCGAAGAGGTCCGGGAGCACGCGACGACGGCCCTGCTCACCAACAACGTCGCCGAGGCCGCCTGGCGCGCGACGTTCCCGTTCCACCTGTTCGAGGTCGTCGTCGACTCCAGCGAGGCCGGGGTCCGCAAGCCCGAGCCGCAGATCTACCGGGTCCTGCTCGACAAGCTCGACCGCCCCGCCTCCCAGGTCGCGTTCGTCGACGACCTCGCGGTGAACGTCGACGGCGCCGCCGCCCTCGGCATCCACCCGATCCTGTTCACCGGCCTCGACGCCTGCCGCGCCGAACTCGTCCGCCTCGGCGCCCTCCTCGCTCCCCAACCCGCCTGACCCCGGCCCGATCAGGTGGAGATGTCATCTCCACCGAGGGCGTCGACGAGGCCCCAGGCGAGGGCGGTGTCGAGGTCGAGGGGGGCGCCGGAGAGGACGAGGTACGCCGTCCGCGCGACGCCGATCCGCCGCGGCAGGCTGACGGTGCCGCCGGCGCCGGGGATCAGGCCCATGCCGAGCTCGGGGAGCCGGAACGTCGTGCCCGGGGCGGCGACGACGCGGCCCGCGAACGCCGGGAGCTCGATGCCCGCCCCGATGCACGGGCCGTGCAGGCGGGCCTCGACCCGCGGGGCGAGCTGATGCAACGGCCACGCGGCTCCGGCCTGGGTGCGGATCAGGTGGGCGGTGACGGGGTCGGGGGTGGTGCCGAACTCGTCGAGGTCGCCCCCGGCGCAGAAGCACGGGCCGGCGCCGTCGAGCACCACGTGCACGTCGGGGTCGGCGAGCGCGACGGCGAGGGCGTCGACGAGCGCGTCCCGCACCTGCGCCCCGTAGGCGTTGCGGCGCTCGGGACGGGTGAGCGTGACGTGCAGGACGTCGCCGTCACGCGTCAGTCGCACGGGGTCCGCGACGAGCGGCGGGACCGGGCGCGGCCCACGGCGAAACAGCCAGGTTGCGAACTCGGGCCCGCCGAGCAGCGTCGAGTACGCGAGGGACTCCAGTTCGAGCGCGGTGCGGACGTCGAGGTCGAGCGTCCGGCGCAGCACCGAGACCAGCAGGGCCGCCGCGTGGGGGTTCGCGTCGACGGCCGCTTCGATCCGCGCGGCCTCGGCCGGCGGATCGGCGACCGCGACCTCGTCGGGCGCGGCGTCGGCGCCGGTCGGCACGAGCCGCAGCCCGACGCCGTCCAGCTCCACGACCGCGACGTCTCCCACGACACGCGAGCGTATAGTCGGCCGGTGCTCCCGGGGGCCACCACCGACCGCGTCGCCGACTGGCTCGCCAGCGGCGTCGCTTTCCTGACGGGGCGTCAGGCCGGCCCGCCCCTGGTCCCGCCCGGTGCCGCCGCGACCCTCGCTCGTGAGCTCGGCGAGCAGCTGGCCGACGTCGGGGTCGGGATCGACGGCGCCGCATTGCTCGCCGAGCGGGCCGCGTTCACCGGCGGCCGACGGCAGGGCTCGATGTCCGTCGGTGGGAGCTGCCGGCTGCTGCCGACCGCCGACGGCTGGGCCGCCGTCTCGTGCGCCCGGCCCGACGACCCGCTGCTGCTCGGGGCGCTCGTCGGCGCGGAGCTCCCGGCCGACCCGTGGCCCGCCGTCGCGGACTGGCTCGCCGTCCACAGCGGCGCCGACCTCGCCGAGCGGGCGTCGTTGCTGGGCGTCGCGGCCGCTCCGATCCCCCGACTTCTCCCGCGCGCCGCGCCCTTCGAGGGCGGAGGAAGGGCGCGCCCCGCCGGAGAAGTGGCGGGTCGACTGGTGGTCGACTTCAGCGCGCTGTGGGCCGGGCCGCTGTGCGCGCACCTGCTCGGGCTGGCCGGCGCGCGGGTCGTGAAGGTCGAGACCCCGACCCGGCCCGACGGCGCGCGCCGCGGCAACCCGGACTTCTACCGACTCCTCCACGCGGGGCACCGCTCGGTCGTCGCGGACCCCCACGACCGCGACGGCCGCCGATTCCTGACCGCGCTCGTCGAGGCCGCGGACGTCGTCATCGAGGCCTCACGCCCCCGCGCGCTCGCGAGCTGGGGCCTCACCCCCGAGAGCACCGACGCCACCTGGGTGTCCATCACCGCCGCCGGACGCGCGAGCAACAGGGTCGGGTTCGGGGACGACGTCGCCGCCGGCGCCGGCCTCGTCGCGGGGGACGCCGCCGGGCCGGTGTTCGTCGGGGACGCGATCGCCGACCCCCTCGCCGGGCTGACCGCGGCCGTGCGGGCCGTGACCGCCGCTCCCGGCGAACTCGTCGAGGTCGACATGACGGCCGTGGTCGCGGCGACGCTCACGGGCGGGGAATCCGCGGTGGTCACCGAAGGCGCGCAACCGCCCCGCACGCGGCCGATACGCGGCGAGGCCCCGGACTCCGGAGCGGACACCGACGCGGTCCGCCGGGAGCTCGGATGCTGATCCGCAACGCCCTCCTCGACGACCGCCGCGTCGACCTCCGGCTCGACGGGGACCGGATCGCGGAGATCGAGCCGAACCTGCGCGGCGAGGAACTCCTCGACGCCGCGGGGGCCCAGGTGCTGCCGGGTCTGGTCGACCACCACCTCCACCTACACGCGATCGCGGCCGCCGAAGCCTCGGTGAACCTCACCGGTCTGACGCCATCTCAGATCGCCGCTGCCCTCGAAGCCACCCCGGCCGACGACCACGGCTGGGTCCGGGCCGTCGGGCTGGCCGGCGACCTCGACGCCGGGGCGCTCGACGCCCTGCACCCCCACCGTCCCGTCCGAGCCCAGCACCGGAGCGGGGCGCAGTGGACGGTGAATTCGGCCGGGGCGCGCTTGTTGGATCTCGGCGCGGCCGACCACCCCGGAATCGAGCGCGACGGCACCGGGGCACCGACCGGCCGTCTGCACCGGGCCGACGACTGGCTACGGACCCGGCTGCCGGTCCGCGGCCTGCCGGACCTCACCGCGGTCGGTCGCCGGCTGGCGGCGTACGGCATCACCGCCGTCACGGACGCGACGCCCGACCTCGTCGAGTTCGACGCGACCGCTCTCCCCCAGCGCGTCACGTTGCTCGGGGTCGGGCTGGGGTGCGCCGCACCGCTCGGCACCACTGTCGGGCCGTACAAGATCGTGCTCGCCGACCCCGACCTGCCGGATCTCTACGACCTGACCGCCCGCATCGCCGCCGCCCACGGGACGGGGCGCGCGGTCGCCGTCCACTGCGTCACCCGGGAGGCGTTCGCGCTGCTGCTCGCCGCCCTCGACGCCGCCGGTTTCCGCCCCGGCGACCGGATCGAGCACGCGGCGCTCGTCCCGGCGTCGGCGATCCCGCTGCTGCGCGAGCGCGGGCTGCGCGTCGTCACCCAGCCCGGGTTCCTCGCCGCCCGTGGGGGCGACTACCGCCGGGACGTTCCGGCGTCCGACCACACCGATCTCTACCGCTGCGCCTCCCTGTGCCGCGCCGGAGTTCCCCTCGCGCTCTCCAGCGACGCCCCGCACGGCCCGCTCGACCCGTGGGCGGTGATCGCCGCCGCCACGACTCGCCTCACCCCCGACGGCGAGCCCCTCAACCCCGCCGAGTGCCTCACGCCGGCCGAGGCCCTCGCCGCCTATCTCGCCCCACCCGACGACCCCGGCGGCCCGCCGCGAAAGGTGGAAGTCGGCGCCCCCGCCGACCTCGTCCTCCGCCAGAACGGCGAGACCCGCGCGACCCTCATCGCCGGCCACCTCGTCCACCCGTAGCGTCCGACGATGTGGTCGCTGTTGCAGCCACATCGTCGGACGTCCGGCGTCAGACGAAGCGGCGGGCGGAGCGGATGCGGGCGGTCACCACCGCGGCAAGTGCGCCGAGGACGAGGACGAGGTAAAAGCGGTCGAAGTCGGGGAGCGGTGGGGCGGTGCGGCCGGCGAGCTGGACGCCGTCGGTGCCGGCGGCGCCGGGGACGAGGTTGGTCGTCACGGGCACCGAGGGGAGCTGGCCGACGCCCGCGGCGTCGACGCCCGCGCCGGGGATGCCGACGGGGTCGAGAACGCCCGGCACTTCACCGCCGGACGCCGCACCACCCGGAACGGCAGCGGGCCCCGCGAGCCCGGACGCCTCCGACACCGCCGTCGCGGAGACCTGACCCAGGATCAGACGCACCGTCGTGAGCCCGGCGTTCGGGAGGACCTGCTGGTAGGTCAGACGCAGGCTGGCGGAGGTCACGCTCGTGGCCGTCCGCTGCTCCGGCAGGACCTCGAGGAAGGCCCCGGTGTTCTTGAGCAGCTCCGCGATCGCGGCGTCGTCGACCGGAGTCTTCGAGCCCGGGACGACCAGGCCGTTCGACGTCAGGCCGAACGTCTGGCCCGCAATCGTGACGTTGCCGGCGTCGAAGGTCGACGTCAGGGTCGGCTTGGTCGCGCCCGGCTCCCACACCGCCTTGGCGGTGGTGTGGACCTGCCCGAGCTTGAGAACGTCGGTGTACGACAGCGGCGAGAGCAACGCGTCGGCGAAGGCCGTCGCACCACCGGTCGCGGTGTTCCGCACAACCGAAGTCTTCGTGATCGCGGCCGCGACCTCCGGCGGGGTGGACTGGAGGCCGATCTGCGCCTGGGCCTCGCTGGAGTTCTCGGCGCTGCGCGCCGTCAGCTGCTGGGGCCCGAACTGCAGGACCTGCTCGTTGCGCACCGGGTAGTCGCTGGAGACGTACGCCGGGTACTCGGGCACCGGCGCGGACCCGCCGGAGACGCCCGCGATCGTCGGCGGCAGGCTCACGATCAGGTCACCCGGGTACGGCGCGGACGCGAAGCTGCGCGATCCACCGAAGGAGTCGATCTGCGACTGCGCGCTCGACGGGGTCACCAGCGCGATCTCGCCGCCACCGATCGACACGACCGGAGCGTCCTGGGCGATCGTCTGAATCCCGACCGAGTCCGCGCGTGCGGACAGCGTGAACACGCCGGGCTCGGCGGCGCGGGCCGAGGTCATCAGCGCCGCTCCCCCGGCGAGCGCGAGCAGACCACCCACGGCGACGCCGCTGACGGTGCGTCGGATCATCAGCTCTCTCCCAGGTAGGACGACAGGATGGCGTCGGTGCCCAGCTGCCACGGCTCCCCCGCGAACTCGATCTGCCCGCGGCGCAGCACGTAGACGTAGTCTGCGAGCTCGAGGGCCCGTTTCACGTATTGCTCGACCAAAAGAAGAGATGTGCCCGACGCAGCCAGAACCTTCAGGTGCTCGAAGATCTCGTCGACGATGCGCGGGGCGAGGCCCATCGACACCTCGTCGAGCAGCACCGCGCTGTGCCGGCCCGTGTATGCGTGGGCGAGCGCGAGCATCTGCTGCTCACCGCCGGAGAGGCTGCCCGCCCGCTGCGTGAGCCGCTCCCCCAGCCGCGGGAACGCCGGCAGGACGCGCTCGGCCACCGCCGTCCGGCTCGGCGCCTGCAGCCGCAGGTTCTCGTCCACCGTCAGACCCGGAAACACGCCCCGCCCCTCCGGCACGTGACACACCCCGGCCGCAGCGAGCGCGTGCGACGGCTGACCCGTGACGTCCCGTCCGTCGAGCTCGACGCGCCCCGACCACGGCCGCAGCAGCCCGGACGCGACGCGCAGCAACGTCGTCTTCCCCGCGCCGTTCGGGCCGAGCAGCGCGACCACCGCATTGTCCGGGATCGTCAGGTCGACGCCCCGCAGCACGGTGGTGTCCTCGTACCCGGCGGTGATGTCGGTCAGCCGCATCATGAGACGGCCTCCTCGACGGCCTCGGACCCGAGGTAGGCCGCGCGGACGATCTCGCTGCCGAGCACCTCGCGGGCGGGCCCGCTCGCGATGAGCTTGCCGAAGTCGAGGACGTACAGGCTCGTGCACAGCTCCCGCACCAGCGCGATGTCGTGCTCGACGACCAGCAGGCCCGTCCCGTAGGTCTCGACCATCGACTGCAGGATCTCGATGAACCGCCCGGTCTCCATCGGGTCGAGGCCCGACGACGGCTCGTCCAGCAGTAGGAGGTCGAACCGTGACGCCAGCGCGCGGGCCAGTTCCACCAGGCGCCGTTGACCCGTCGAGAGCTCCCCGGTCCGGACGTCGGCGACCGGACGCAGCCCGCACACCGACAGCGCGTCTTCGGTGCGCTCCCGCACCTCGCGACGCTCCGCGGCGGGGGCGAACAGGTGCGTCCACGTGCTCCGTCCGGCCTGTCGCATCTCCGGCCCGAGCGCGACGTTCTCACGCACCGTCATGGAGTCGAACAGCTCCATGCGCTGGAACGTCCGCCCCAGCCCCAGCTCCGCGCGCGCCGCGGTCGAGAGCCCGTCGATCCGGCGCCCGCCGAGCTCCACCGACCCCGCGCTGATCGGGACGACACCGGTCGTCGCGTTGAACGTCGTCGTCTTGCCGGCGCCGTTGGGGCCGATCAGCCCCGTCACCTCGCCCGCACGCGCGACGAGCGAGACGTCGTCGACGGCGGTCAGACCACCGAAGCGGACGGTGATCCCGGTCAGCCGCAGGTCCGGACTCATCGCGCACCTACCAACTCGGCCTCGCGCGCCCGCGCCGGGCCGACCGCCGGACGAGCCGCCATGCGCCGCGTCGTCGTCGCGGCGGACCAGCCCCGCTCGAGCGCGCCGGTCGCGAGCAGCACGGCGGAGACGCCGAACACGATCGGCAGGTACTCCAGCGCCTCGGCGTTGGTGACGTAGCCGGGGACGACGATCATCGCCGCCGCACCGACGAACGGGGCGACCAGCGGACGCCGGCCGGCGAGGATCAGCACCGCGAGCAGCATCAGCGAGACGCCGAAGTTGAACGACAACCCGCTCGCACTGCCGGTGACCGGCACGAGCACCGCACCGCTGACGCCGGCGAGGAACGCGGAGAAGCAGAACGCGAACAGCCGCAGGACGTTCGCGCGGGTCCCGTGCGCCACCACCGCGGCCGGGGAGTCCGCGAGCGCGCGCAGCAACCGGCCGAGGCGGGACCGGTGGACCAGGACCAGTGACCCGACCGCGAGCAGCGCCACCGTGAGCACCACGTAGTAGTAGGCCGTGTCACCCTCGGCCCAGCCCGGCCTTGGCGCCGCCTGCGACTGCTGCGCGCCGAACATCCAGTCGGACGGGAAGAAGATGCGCTCGACGAGGATGCCGAAACCAAAGGTCGCGATCGCCAGGTAGACCCCGGAGAGCTTCACCGCCGGCAGCGAGATGAACGCGCCGACGGGCAGGGCGATCAGGCCGGCGATCAGGACCGCGAGCAGGAACGGCGCACCGGCGTCCTGCGCGTGCACGGAGGCGGCGGCGCCGATCGCGGCGAAGGCCATCTGACACAGCGACACCTGACCCGACGTCCGGACCAGGAGGTGCAGGGACGCGAACAGCACGACGTAGGCCAGGCCCGTGCTGTACAGCGGCATCCGAGAACCCGGCACCAACGCGGGCACCAGCACGAGCAGCACCAGGGCCGCGGTGGCTCCGCCCGTGACGACCCGAGGCGGCATCGGCCGCGGGGGGCGCTCGCGCTTCACGACCTTCGCACCGCGCTCCGGGAACGCCGACCGCCGGGCCACGAGGAGCACCACGAACAACACGAGGAACGGCACGTTGCTCGGCAGCGGCTGCAGCAACTGCGAGTCGACGTTCTCGACGAGGAAGTCCTTGGAGACGACGTACTTCGTCACCTCCTGGCCGACGCCGATCGCGAGACCGCCGGCGTAGACCAGCGGCAGCGAGTCGAACCGGCCGATCGCCGCGGCGCCGAAGGCCTGGACGACGAGGAGCGTCAGCAGGGTCGCGTCGAGGTTCAACGTCGGGGCGAGCAGCGCACCGGAGAACGCGGCGAAGCAGGACCCGATCATCCACGCGCTGCGCCGGACGCGGACCGGGCTGACCGCCTGCAGACCGAGCAGCGCCGGGTCGTCGACGACGCCCTGCATCGAGACGCCGAGGCGCGTCCGGCGGAAGAACAGCGCGAGTCCCGCGGCACAGCTGAGGGCGACGACGAAGACGATCATCTGCTCGTAGCGGATGTTGACGCTGCCGACCTCGACCGTCTCGGACGGGAGGAAGTAGTCCATCGGGATGCTGGCGCTGCCGTAGTGGATCGTCAGCGCGGCCTGAACGGCGAGCAGCACCCCCACCGTCGCGACGACCCGCAACGCGGCGGGTTTGTCCGCGAGCCCGACGGCGACGCGCTCGAGGACGAACCCACCCACGATCCCGACCGCCGCCACCGCGGTGGCGAGCGCGAGCGGCCACGGCCAACCACGCTGCACCCACAGGTCCCAGGTCACGTACGCCCCGGCCGCCGCCAGCGCGCCGTGACCGAAGTTGAAGACCCCGGACGTCTTGTACGTGAGCACCAGGCCCATCGCCGCGATCGCGAAGACCGACCCGGTGCTCAGCCCGGTGACGATGAACGGGAGCAGGTTGTCGATCACGGGTCGCACACCCCGCACGGCTGACGGTCGATCAGCGTCGCGCGCGGCACCAGCGGCCAGTTCGTGCCGGCGGCAAGGGCGCAGGAGGGCCGGTGGTAGCGACCCTGCTCCGGGTGCGCGACGACCTCCTCGGCGGGCCCTTCCTCCGTCACCGCCGGCGGCGCCGCGGTTCGTCCGGGGCCGACGTCACCGATCACGGCGAACATCGCGTTGCGCCGCGCGTTGCAGACCGCGCGCGCCCGCAGCAGCCAGCTCGTCACGCCGTAGGCGGCGACCATCGCGCCGAGCACCGCGAGACCCATCGCGTCGGTCTGGTCGTTCCACGCCGCTTCGCGGGAGACGATCCACCAGGCCACGGCCACGACGAGCAGACCGACCCCGACCAGCAGCAGGAGCCGCCGGGACTCCACCGGCGACCAGGGAGAGAGCCGCCGGAGGACCGCGGTCACGCCCGGCGCCCCGCCGCGCTGTGCGGTCGGGGCGAGTCGATCCGGGTGACGACCTGCTCGGTGTCGGCACCCGCCGACGGTTCGTCAGAGGTCGCCAGCGCCTTGGTCAGCAGCGTCTCGACGCGGTCGAGCTTGTGCCACTCGTCGCGCAGGTCGGCGGAGATCAGCATCGCCGCGCCGAAGACCACGAGCAGCGCGCCGACAATGCCGGCGGAGACGATGTACGGCATCTGTTCGGCCGGGTACGGCGTCTTCGACACCTTGTACCAACCGAACGCCAGCACGACCGCGCCGACGGCGACCAGACCCCACCCGGACACACGGTCCCAGTGCAGGCGGACCTTCGCGAGCGTGTTCATCTGCGCGCTCCTTCTTCCGCGTCGGGGCGGGACCCTGCGTGGAGTGTCAGCACGTGTACTTCAGCCCCGACGGTGTCGAGAAAACGCCCTTGTTGAGCGCGATCGTGTACCAGCAGGTCATCATCGGCGCCGGCTGTCCCTTGCGGAACGTCAGCGGCGGAGCGAGACCGCCGAGGTTCTCCTTCTTCAGCGCGTACAGCCCGTCCAGGATGTCGGCGGAGGTCACGGTGCCGGCCGGCAGCCCGCGGGACGCGGCCTGGAGCAGCAGGCCACTCCCCCACACCGCGGCCGTCGAGCCGGACGTGTTGATCCGCGGGCCGAAGCGAGCGAGGGCGGCGCCGTAGTCGGCCGCCTCCTTGTCCCGGAGCATCCACGGGAACAGACCCGTGGTGCCGACGAGCCCGTCGAGGTGCGGGCTCTGGCGCAGCGAGTCGACGAGGGCGAGCGCGAACGAGACGTACTGGACGTCGACGTTCTGCTGCTTGCAGTCGCGCGCGATGCGGGCGAGCGAGTTGCCGTCGACGGTCGCGACCAGCGCGTCGATCTCGCGGAAGCGCAGCTGCAGGCACTCGGCGGTGAAGTCCGGCTGCGCGAGGGAGACCTGCGCCGAGTACGCGAGCTGGCCGCCGGCCTTGGTCACGGCGTCGCCCTGGAACAGGTCGCGGGCGCGGTAGCAGGCCGCCGCCTCGCCGCAGTAGAGCAGCGCAACCTTCGGCCCGCCGTGCTTCACCGCGAGCGCCGCGCTCCCGCGCAGCGGGCCGTCGATCAGCGCGCCCTGCGGGAAGAACATCGGGCTCTGGTACCACCCGACGTCGGTGAGGTCGCCGCCCACGATGGGGATCTGCTTCTGCTCCAGGTACGCCTTGGCGCCGTTGAGCGAGAGCGGGGTGATGTTGCCGACGAACGCGACGACGCCCTGGTTCTCCACCAGGTCGCGCGTCAGCGAGAGGTTGCGGGACGGGTCGCCACCGTCGTCGGCGGTGATGACGCGGACGGGGTGGCCGTTGAGTCCGCCCTTGAGGTTGACCCAGTTCGCCCACACCGCGGTCATCTCGCGTCCGCCGTTGAAGATCGCGCCGAGGACGCCGGAGTACGTGCCGATGTGGCCGAGCTTGATCTCGGACTTCGTCGCCACCTGCGGGGCACCGGCCCCGGGTTTGGTGGTGTTCGGCGTCGTCGGGTTGGTCCTCCCGCCACCGGGCGCGGCCGTGGCCGGCGTCCCCGGCACGGGCGTCGCGCCGGGCACGACCGGACTCGACCCCGGCGCCACCGGAACGCTGCCGGGCGCGGCGACCTCACCGCCGCCGGCCACTGCCGGGTCGGTGCCGGTCCCTGTCCCGGGGTTCGCCCCGGTGTCGGGGACGACCTCGCCGGCGGCCCGCGCGATGTCCGCGCGCTCGATCTGCGTCCCGCACCCCGAGAGCACGAGCGCCAGACAGATGGCGGCTCCGACCGATCGCCCCACGGCCCGGTTCCCGGTACTGCGGTGCCCGGTGTGCCGCCTCGCGCGCGGCGAGCACGACGACCCCAGCTTGCGCATGCGCGTCCCTCCGCCGGCTGGCTGATCGATATAGATTTATCATGTATCGATTAGCCGGTAAAGGGTTGCGGAACGTGGCCGTTCGTGGCCCCCCGTGTCCGATTCCGCGCCCGCTCCTCCGGCGGGATGACGTCCCGCAGTCGTGGGGTGTCAGCCCTCCTCCGGGCTGACACGGGCACCCTGCGGGACGTCATCCCGCAGGGGAGACGCGGCGCATGGGGGTGAAACGCCTAAAAGTGCACCGGATTGAGTGGCGCAGGTGCCGACGGAAGGGCTAGCGGGCGGTCCAGACCGGGGCGCGCTTCTCGGCGAAGGCGGTGGGGCCCTCCTTCGCGTCCGCGCTGCGCATGATCTCGGGAATGATCCCGTTGTTGAGCTTCCAGAGAGCTTCCTCATCGGCGCGCTCGCCCTCGGCGACGCCGTAGGCGATGCGCTTGGACGCCTGCACCGCGAGGGGTGCGTTCGCGGCGATGGTCTCCGCGAGCTCCAGGGCCGCGGACAGGGCCTCGCCCGAGGGAACGATCCGGTTGACCAGGCCCCAGCGCAGGGCCTCCTCGGCCGGCATCGGGCGGCCGGTCAGCAGCAGCTCGAGGCCCACGCGTGTCGGCAGCTGCCGGGTGATGCGGAAGGCACCACCGGCGGCGGCGACCAGGCCGCGCTTGACCTCGGGGAGCCCGAAGTTGGCGGTCTCGACGGCGACGACGAGATCGCACGCCAGCGCCAGCTCGGTGCCGCCGCCCAGGGCGTTGCCGTTGACCGCGGCGATCGTCGGCTTGCGCGTGAAGTGGTTGACGAACCCGGCGAAGCTCCAGTGCTCCTTGCCCGGGGGCAGGATCGGCTCGCCGCGCGCGATCGCCTTCAGGTCCGCGCCGGCGCAGAAGGCCTGCTCCCCCGCCCCGGTGAGGACCAGCGCGCGGATCTCCGGGTCGGCCTCGGCCTGCTCGACCGCGTCCCCGACGCCGACGCACACGTCGAGGTCGACCGCGTTGCGCGCCTCCGGCCGGTTGATGGTCACCAGGAGAACGTGACCGCGCTGCTCGACGAGAACCTTGTCGCTCATTGCCCACCCATTGCTAGAAGCGATGCTCGGTCGAGCGTAGCTACCCCCACCTGTGCACCACGAAAGCGCAGTTGCGTACGCGGAAATCGCCAATCGGGCGTACGGATCTGCGCTTTCGTGGGAGCGGCGGGGCGGGGGGCGGAGGCTACCCCGTGATCTCGTGCGCCTGCTCGAACAGGGCCCGGCCCATGGCACCGAGGCGTTCGCCGACCTCCGCCGTGGTCTGACCGGCGAGCATGCGGGCCCAGGAGCCCTCAAGGATGATCCCCAGCCGGTAGCAGGCGAGCACGACGAACCACTCGATGTCGTGAACCTCGCGGCCGGCCGACTCGGCGTACCGCGCCACCAGCGCGTCCGGCTCCGGCAGGCCAGGGATCTCGACCTTCGCGACCGTTCCCGGCCGGCCGGGCCAGGTCGCGATCATGTGGCCGAGGTCGAGGCGGACGTCGCCGATCGTGGCGAGCTCCCAGTCGACGAACGCGGCGACCCGGGGCTCGTCACGACTGACGAGGACGTTCGCGATGTGCGCGTCCCCGTGCACCAGGCCGAGGCGACACTCGGTCGGCTGATGCTCCGTCAGCCAGGCGCTGACCTCCTCGACGTGCGGCAGCGACGGCCCCGGGTATTTCGGGACATCGGCGTAGGAGTCGAGCTGTTTGCGCCAGCGCCCGACCTGCCGCGCGATCCAGTTCTCGGAGCGGCCGAAGTCGGCGAGCCCGCGCGCGACGTGGTCGACGCGACTGAGCGCGGCGATCCCGTCGACCATCGAGAAGCCCAGCCCCTCTCGCCACTCCGGGTCGGTGCGGTACCGCTCGGGCAGGTCCTCGGAGGGGTTGACGCCCGCGACCGGCTCCATCAGGTAGAACGCGGCACCGAGGACGTCCTCGGTCGGGCATGCCGCGATCAGCCCCGGGTGCGGGACGTCGCTGCCGGCCAACGCCCCGAGCACGCGCATCTCGCGGCGCATCGTCTCGTCGCTGTTGGCGCGCTTGTGCACGGGCGGGCGGCGCAGCACGTAGTCCCGGCCGTCGCGGGTGAAGCGCAGCAGGATGTTCTGCGTCCCGCCGACGAGCAACTCGGTGTCGGTGATCGGCCCCGACCCCAGCCCCGCCGAGTCCATCCACGCCGCGAGGGCGGCGAGGTCGACGCCCTCGATGTCGGATGCGTGGCCCGAAGAAGTGTCTGACGCCACGTCAGCCCGCCGCCCAGGCGTAGCCGCCGTCGATCTTCAGCACGGACCCGGTGGTGTAGCCGGACGCGTCGCTCGCGAGGTACAGCGCCGCCCCCACGATCTCGTCCGGCCGGCCACCACGACGGGCGGGGACGTCCTCGGCGAAGCGCTTCGCGGTTTCCGCCGGATCCCAGGCCTTGGAGATGTCGGTCAGGAACATGCCCGGCATGATCGTGTTGACCCGCACCGCGGGGGCGAACACGCGCGCCAGCGCCGTGGTCATGTTGTTCAGCCCGGCCTTCGCCATCGCGTAGGGCACCTCGGCCGCGCTCGGTTGCACGGCCGCGACGCTGCTGACGTTGATGATCGACCCGCGCCCGGCCTCGACCATCCGCGCCCCGATCCGGCTCGCGAGACGGAACGGGCCCTTGAGGTTCACGGCGAGGACCTTGTCGAACAGGTCCTCGCTGATCGTGTCGACCGAGTCGTAGAGCGGCGACATCCCCGCGTTGTTCACCAGGACGTCGCAGCGGCCGAACTCGGAGTACACGGCCTCGACAAGCCGGTCGCACTCGTCCCAGCGCCCGACATGGGTCGGGATCCCGAGCACCCGCCGGCCGGTCTGCTCCCACAGCCGGGCCGCGATCGCGGCACACGCGTCGGGCTTGCGGCTCGCGACGACAACGTCCGCCCCCGCCGCGGCGTAGGCCCGCGCGATCTCGTACCCGAGCCCGCGCGTCCCGCCCGTCACCAACGCGACCCGCCCGGCCAGCTCCCCCGTCACCGCTGCCACGGCGCGACCGCGCCGTCCTTCACCAGCGTCCGGGCGACGACCATCCGGTGCACCTCGTCGGGTCCGTCGTAGATGCGGGCGTACCGCGCGTGCCGGTACATGGACTCAAGCGGGAAGTCCTCGGTGACGCCGGCCGCGCCGTACACCTGGATCGCGCGGTCGATGACGTTGTGCAGGTACTCCGCGCCGCGGAACTTGATCAGGCTGATTTGCACACGGGCGTCCTCGCTGCCCGCGTCGACGGCGCGGGCCGCGTCGAGCGTCATCAGCCGGTGCGCCTGGATGTCGGCGGCGGACTCGGCGATGTAGCGACGGATCTCGCCCTTCTCCGCCAGCAGCGAACCGTGCGCGTACCGCGTCCGCGCCCGGTCGCACATCAGCTCGAACGCGCGCTGCATCTGCCCGAGCCACCGCATGCAGTGGAAGATGCGCCCGGGCCCCAGCCGCGTCTGCGCGATCGCGAACGCCTGCCCCCGCTCGCCGAACAGGTTCGACGCCGGCACCCGGACGTTCTCCAGCCGGATCTCGCCGTGACGGCCGGTGACGCTGCCCATCGTCCGGATGTCGCGCACGTGCGTGAAGCCGGGGGTGTCGACCGGGACGATGATCGCCGAGAACTTCCGGTGCGGCGGGGCGTCGGGGTCGGTCTTCGCCCACACCAGCACCGCGGGCGACGCGCTGGCCCACGACGTGAACCACTTGTGGCCGTTGATCACCCAGTGGGCGTCGTCGCCATCGCCGTCGAGCACGGCCGAGGTCTGCATCTGCGTCGGGTCCGAGCCCGCGACCTCGGGCTCGGTCAGGCCGATGCCGATCCACTCGTACTCGCCGGAGACCAGCGGGTCGAGCCAGCGCCGCTGCTGCGCCTCGGTGCCGTAGCGGCGCCACATGATCGTGTCGTGCTGCGTCATCGACCCGACGGCCCACATGCCGATCTCGGACCGGCCGATGATCTCGTTGAGGTGCACGAACTCGAGGAACGAGAGGCCCTGGCCGCCGAGGTCCTCGGGATGTCCCAGCGCCCACAGCCCGCGCCGTTTCGCCTCGGCCCGCAACCCGTCGAGCGCGGCCTTCGCCTCGGGACCACCGGCGTCGACCGTCTTCTCCAGCGGACAGACCTCGCCGTCGATGAACTCGAGCATGCGGGCCCGGAGGTCGATCACGCGGTCGGTGAGTCCGGGCGTACCCGGAGCTGACATCGTCGTCATGCCCTCGATTCTTCGGCACGACGATTCGTCGTGGTCGGGGGGCCCGAGGCACGGCAACGCCCGGTGACCCTTCCCACCGGGGCCACCGGGCGTTGACCAGGGGGTGTTACTCCTCGGCCGCCGGCTGGGGTCAGCTACCGAAGTTCTGCACCCAGTAGCCGCCGCCGACGACGTAACCGACGCCGAGGTAGTGGTAGCGGCAGTCGAGGATGTTGGCGCGGTGCGCCGGCGAGCGCATCCATGCGTCGACGACGCCGCTGGCGGTGCTGAAGCCGGCGCCCACGTTCTCGCCGATCCGGTCGCCGTCGAAGCCGGCGGCGCGGATGCGCTGGTCGAACGTACGCCCGTCCTTGGAGACGTGGCCCATGTAGTTGTAGCGAGCCATGTCCTCGGCGTGGCCCTGGGCCGAGCGCTCGAGCAGCGAGTGGTAGGTCAGCGGCCTGCAGCCCGCCGCGGACCGGGCCTGGTTGGCGAGGTCGAGGACGACCGACCGGCGACTGTCGTCGGTCGTCGTCGCGCCCTGCGAGGAGTCGGCCAGGAACGCGTTCTTGCTCGAGCTCTCCCCGCGCATCACACTGCGCCGGACCTCCTCGGCGTGGGCCGCCGCCCGCGCCGCGGCCTGCTTCGCGGCCTTCGCCTTGGCGTTGGCCTTCTTGGCCGCCGCCTTGGCCTTGGCGGCGGACCGCCTGGCCCCCGGGGAGCCGAGCTGCTTGGCCCGAGCCGCGGACGCCGCCGCCTTCTTCTTCGCCCGGGTGGCGGCACTGACCGCCTTGCGCGCCCGCGCCTGGGCGGCCTGAGCCTTCGCCTCGGCCTGCTGGACCTGCGGACTCGCCGCGGCCTTCGCCTCCATCGCGCGGACCTCGTCGGCGTTGTTGATCGCCGAGATCCGCCCCTCCTCCGGCGGGTCCTCCGCCCCGGCCGCGAAACCCGGCCCGGCGAGCGCCACCCCCGCAGCGACGGTCACCGCACTCGCGATTCCCCGGATCCGCCATCTCCCACGACGCAGCTGTTCCAAGCCGGCCCCCTCCATCGCACCGCGACGACTTCCGACCCCCGAGATCCTTCGCAAGATCAGCAGGCCCCGTAATGGCCGCCGGGGGCACGGAGTCGTTACGGGACCGGTAAGGCGTTTCTGGCGTGTCGGCAAGGTTCGGAGGACGAAGCGGACCAGAGTTGTCAGAGGCAGCCGGTACACCTGAGACACACGAGAACCGGGAGGGGGCAGCCATGGGGCAGGTTCTGCGACTGGTCGGGTCGCCCGACCCGGTCGAGGTGCTCGACGCCGAGGAGCGACGGGCGGCGCTGGTGCTGATCTACGCGTGCGCCCAGCAGCGGCGGCGCGGGGCGCTGGCCCGGCACCGGCGGCAGCCGTGCGACCCGTGGGCGTTTCTCGACCCCGAGGAGCCCGACGCCCGCGTTCTCGCCTCCGCCTGGGTCCGGGGCTGGGAGGACCACGAGGCGGTCCTGACGGCGGTCGGCCGCGGGGCCTGCGCGGCGGAGGCCGGACAGTCCCCCGAGGCGTGCCCCTACCCCGCCGACTCCGACGACGAGGACGAGAGCTTCCTCGTCAAGCACTGGCTCTACGGCTGGCGCGCCCGCGGCGGCCGGTGCGGCGGTGAGCCCCGGATCGCCCCGGTGATCCCGCTCCCCCGCCCCGCGGCGCAGGGCTGACCTCACGTCAGGGCAGCGCCTATCGTCGCTGGCGTGAGCCACGTCGAGGAGGCCACCCGGAGCCAGGAACTCGCCTGGCAGGCGTTCCGGGACGCCGACCTGCACGGTGCGCGCGGCCATCTGGAGGCCGCGTTCCGGCACTGGCGGGCGGCCCGCGAACCGCGCCACGCGGCCCGGATCGCCGCGACGCTCGCCGACGTCCACGGCACGTTCCTCGGCAACCCCGCGGCCGGGCAGGGGTGGGTGCACCGCGGCCGACGGCAGCTCGAACCGGTCGGGCGGTGCGTCGAGCTCGGGTACCTGGAGCTCGCGATCACGGCGTGCGAGCTCACCGACATCGAGCGGCTGCTCACCGCCGCGGACGCCGCGCTCGAGCTCGCGATCGAGTTCGGTGACCCGGACCTGGAGGTGCGCGCGCTCGCCGACAGCGGCTACGGGCTCGTGCTCC
Source organism: Sporichthya polymorpha DSM 43042 (assembly GCF_000384115.1). Classification (NCBI taxonomy): domain Bacteria; kingdom Bacillati; phylum Actinomycetota; class Actinomycetes; order Sporichthyales; family Sporichthyaceae; genus Sporichthya; species Sporichthya polymorpha. Next base: position 3,349,950 of record NZ_KB913029.1, on the reverse strand, counting down.
ACGGCCGGCTGACCGAGGGGTTCGCGCGGCTCGACGAGGCGATGGCGGCACTGTCCACCGGCGAGCTCGCCGACGTCTCCCTCGCCGCGACCTCGTACTGCGCGATCCTCACCGCCTACGACCGGGCCGGGGACGCCGCCCGTGCGGAGGAGCTGCAGCGCATCGTGACCGCGCTGCCGCCCGAGCGTCGGCCGCGCGTGCTGTACGCGCACTGCCGGCTCGCGTACGGGTCGGTGCTGTGCACGGTCGGGCGTTGGCCCGAGGGTGAGACGGCGATGCGGGACGTCCTCGACGAGCCCGGCGCCACCCCCGGCCAGCGCCACGACGCCGCGACCCGGCTCGCCGAGCTGCGGCTGCTGCAGGGCAAGTTCGCCGAGGCGGCGGAACTGCTCGCGGCGGCGCGCTCCCGGCCGTCGGCCGCCGAGCCGCTGGCCCGGCTGCACCTGGCGACGGGTCGGCCGGACCTCGCCGTCGGGCTGCTGCGGCGGGAGGTCGACGCCGTCCCCGGTGACCGGATGCGGACCGGCGCGCTGCTCGGGCTCCTGGTCGAGGCCGCGGTCGTGCAGCAGGCCCTCGACGAGGCCCGCGCGGCAGCCGCGCGACTGACCGAACTGACGGCGCTGACGGATGATCAGATCCTGCGGGCCGAGGCCGCGCTCGCCGTGGGGCGCGTGGCGGTGGCCGAGGGAGATCCCGCCGCGCTGACGTACTTTCGCGCCGCGCTGGAGCACCTCGGCGGCGAGCGGCCGGTGCGCTCGGCTGCCGTCTGCCTCGAGGTTGCGCAGGTTCTCGCCGACGCCGGCGACACCGCGGCCGCGGTCGTCGAGGCGCAGGACGCGCTGGCCGTCTTCGACCGCGTCGGAGCCCGGCTGTGCTCCGACCGCGCCGCGGCCCTGCTCCGGACGCTCGGCACCCCCACCCGCGCCGCCGGCCGTTCCCCCGACGCCGTCCTCCCCCACCTGACGGCCCGTGAGCGGGAGGTGCTGGAACTGCTCCGCTCCGGCCTCACCAACGCCGAGATCGGGGCCCGGCTCTTCATCTCCGCCAAGACCGCCGAGCACCACGTCGGCCGGCTCCTCGCCAAACTCGGCGTCCGCTCCCGCGCCGAGGCCGCCGCCTTCGCCGCCGCGCACCTGGGCCGCACCTAGGGGGGTGATGGGGGGGGGTTTCCCCGATGCCCGGGACCCGTATCCGTTGCCATCGTCTGCGCACCGACTTGACCGCGACGGAGGTGCAGCGATGGAGACGAGGATCGACGAGATCGCCGACGGGATCTACCGCCTGTCGACCTGGGTGCCGGAGATCGCCCCGCCGGCGGGGTTCACGTTCAACCAGTTCCTTCTCGACGCCGAGCAACCGCTGCTGTTCCACACCGGCCACCGGCGGATGTTCCCGCAGCTGGCCGAGGCGGTGAACCGGATCCGGCCGACGCGGGACCTGCGGTGGATCGCGTTCGGGCACGTCGAGGCGGACGAGTCCGGCGCGGTGAACCACTGGCTGGGCGCGGCCCCGGAGGCGCAGGTCGCGCACGGGGCGCTCGGCTGCGACGTCCAGCTCGCCGACCTGCTCGACCGCCCGCCGGTGCCGCTCGCTGACGGCGAGGTGCTGGACCTCGGCGGCAAGCGCGTCCGGCACCTCGACACCCCGCACGTCCCTCACGGGTGGGAGGCGCGGGTCCTGTTCGAGGAGACCACCGGCACGCTGCTCTGCGGCGACCTGTTCACCCACGTCGGCAACGGGCCGGCGCTGGTGCACGGCGACATCGTCTGCCCGGCCGTCGAGGCCGAGGAGATGTTCCAGGCGATGACGATGGCCCCGAACACCCGGGCCGTTCTGCACCGCCTCGCCGACCTGGAACCCCGCACCCTCGCCCTGATGCACGGCTCCTCGTTCACCGGCGACGGCAGTGCCATGCTTCGCGGCCTCGCCGACACGCTCGCCGAGAGGTCGACCTGCTGCAAGGTCGCGGACCTGATCTTCGTCTGACCGACTGCCAGTCGCGCCCGCCTCAGGTGAGCAGGACCTGGGTCGCGGACTCCTTGAGTTTCGCGTTCGCCCAGCGCATCTGGCGGAGGTTCTCGGCGTGGCAGCGCTGGGCGAGTTCGATCAGCGGGAGGTCCTGGACGCCCTGGGCTCCCTGGGCGATCAGCTCCCAATCGACCGAGACGCCCGCGGCGGCCAGGTAGATCTCCCGCAGGTCGAGGAGCAGGAGCAACCCGGCCTCGGGTTCCCGGCCGAGGACCTCGGCCGCGCGCTCCCGGATCCGTTCGACCAGGCGCGTCTCCAGTCGCGGCTCGGGGTCGAGGTCCTCGTCGTAGCGGCGGGCCTGCTCCGCGATCGCGCGGACGTGCTCGGTCGACCAGGCCGCGAGGGTGCGGGACAGGTGGTAGACGTCCTGGTCCGCCTCGTGCCGCTCCCCGGCGTGCAGCAGCCGTTGGGCGAGCTCGGTCTCGGAACGGTGCAGCTCCCGCAGGGCCAGGCCGAGCTTCATCGCTGCCCACCGTCCTTCGTCAGGTTCCGCACCGACACCGCGGCGGTCTTGAACAACGGCTGGCGCGACGCCGGGTCCCAGGCCGTGATCGTGAGCTCGTTGGCGGCGCGCTCGTGGCCGTCGTCCTCGGTCTTGGTGTCCCAGTAGCCGTAGTGGAACGGCAGGAACACCACGCCCTCGCGGATCCCGCCGATTCGCGCCGGGGCCCGCACGCACCCGCGAGGGGAGCGGATCTCGAGCACGTCGCCTTCGTCGGCGCCGAGCCGCTCGGCGTCCACGGCCGCCACCTCCACCCACACCTCCGGCGCGGCCGCGTCGAGTTGCGGGGCGCGGGCCGTCTTGGTGCGGGTGTGGAAGTGGTAGAGCGTCCGGCCGGTCGTCAGGACGAACGGCTGATCGTCGCTCGGGGTCTCCGGCGGCGGCGTGTACTCGGCGGCCTTGAACATCGCCTTGCCGTCCGGGTTGAGCGCGCGGTACTCCGTGGGCTCCATCGGGGCGCCGGTGAGCAGGTCGCGGCCGTAGGTCTCGCAGTAGTCCGGGGCGGCGAAGAACTTTCCGTCGACGTAGAGGCGCTCGGTCCCGTCGGGGTTCTCGGCGTTGCACGGCCACTGGACGCCGCCGCGCTCACGCAGCATCGCGTAGCTCAGCCCCGTGTAGTCGCAGGGGCGGCCGCGGCTGCACTCCTGCCAGGCCGCGAACGTACTCGCCGGGTCGGTCCAGTGGATGAGCGGCCCCCCGGACCGGTTGCGGAGGTCGAGGCGCCGGGCGTAGTCGAGGAAGATGTCGAGATCTGACCGAGCGTCACCCGGAGGGTCGACCGCCCGACCTGAGTAGTGCACGGTGCGGTCGGCGTTGGTGAACGTGCCCTCCTTCTCGGCCCACGTGGCGGCGGGGAGGACGACGTCGGCGAGCTCCGTGGTCTCGGTCGGGAAGATGTCCTGGACGACCAGGAACAGCCGTTCCTGCGCGAGGATCGACCGGATCCGCGCGAGCTCCGGCAGCGACACCGCCGGGTTGGTCGCCGAGACCCACCACATGCGGATCGACCCCTCCTCGATGTAGCGCAGCTGCTGCATCACGTGGGTCGGCGGGCTGTAGTGCGGAATGTCGTGCATGTCGAGGCCCCATACACGCGCCAGGTCCGCGAGCTGCGCGTCGGAGGACCAGTTGCGGAAGCCCGCGAGGTCGCCGTCGGCGCCGCACTCGCGGGTGTTCTCCGCGGTGGGCTGGCCGTTCATCTGCAGGATCCCGCAGCCCGGCTTGCCCAGCATCCCGCGCAGGAGGTTGAGGTTGTTGACCTGCACGGCGGCGGCGGTCGCCTGGTGCGACTGGTAGAAGCCCTGCAGGACGGTGGACAGCAGCCGCTGTGCGCTCCCCACCACCCGGGCGGCCGCGCGGATGTCCGCCGCCGGCACGCGGCAGATCTCCGCGGCCCACTCGGGGGTGCAGGGCTTCACCTGCTTCGCGAGTTCGTCGTAGCCGACGGTGTGGGCGGCGATGTAGTCCTCGTCCGTCCAGCCGTTCACGATCACCTCGTGCAGCAAAGCGTTCATCAGCGCGAGGTTGGTCCCGGGCAGCGGCGCGAGGTGCACGGTGGCGTGCTCGGCCACCGGCGTCCGCCGCGGGTCGACGCAGATGACCTGCGGCGGGTTCGGCCCGGCGAGGCGGTCGAGGATCCGCGACCACAGCACGGTCTGCGTGGCCGCCATGTTGTGACCGAAGAGCGCGATCACGTCCGCGTGGTCGACGTCGGTGTACGAGCCGGGCTGGCCGTCACACCCGAAGCTCTGCTTCAGCGCCTCGGCCGAGGTCGCGGTGCACAGCCGGGTGTTGCCGTCGACGTGATTGGTGCGCAGCCCGCCGTGCGCGAGGACGCCGAGCGTGTAGTACTCCTCCAGGAACAGCTGGCCGGAGGTGTAGAAGCCGATCGCGGACGGCCCGTGCTCGTCGAGGAGTTCACGCGTGCGGCGGACGATCGCGTCCATCGCCGTGTCCCAGTCGGTCTCGACCAGGTGTCCGTTGCGCCGGATCAGCGGACGCGTGAGCCGGTCGGTCGAATTGTTCGCCTGCCAGCCGTAGAGGTCCTTCGGCCCGAGCCGGCCGTGGTTGACGCGGTCGTGCGCGCGGCCGCGCACCCCGACGATCCGCCCCCCGGCCACCGCGACGTCCAGCGCGTCCCCGTTGGAGTGCAGGATGCTCGCCGTCGGCACCCACCGCTCGACGTCGGCCTCGCTCACCCCGTCCGCGAGGAAACTGTCGACCCGCTCCGGCCAGGTCTCCCCCGGCCCGTAGGGAGTCCGTGCGCCCCAGGGTTCTGCGATCCGTGCGTCCATACCGAGGACGTGCCCGGCTCCCACTTCGGCTAACGCGCCGGATCCTGTCCGTCTCCTTCGAGTGGGGTCGGACGGATCAGCGGGTCAGACGCCGGCGGCGGTGAGGGCGTCGAGGGCGCGGTCGAGGTCCTCGGGGCCGAAGGCGGCGAGGGGGACGATGAGGCGGTCGACGCCGAGGTCGCGGTAGCGGTCGGCGAGGCCGGGGCCGAAGCTGCCGAACGCGGGGGCGATGGAGATCTGGAAACCTTCGCGGGAACGGCCCTCGTTCTCCAGCTCGGCGTCGAGGCGGGTCAGCACGGCCGGCAGCTCCTCCGGCGGGATGTTCATGCCGTAGTAGCCCTGGCCGAAGCGGGCGGCGCGGCGCAGGGCGGCGTCACTCCCGCCCCCGACGTGGATCGGCGGGTGCGGCGTCTGCACCGGCTTCGGGTACAGGCGGCTCGGCGGCAGCTCGTAGTACCGGCCCGAGTAGGACGACACTTCGTCGGTCCACAGCGCGCGCATCACGGCGAGGTGGTCGTCGGTGCGCGGGCCGCGATTCGCCCACGGCACGCCGAGGGCCTCGTACTCCTCGCGCAACCAGCCGATGCCGACGCCGAAGTCGACGCGGCCGCGGGAGAGGACGTCGAGGTCCGCCACCTGCTTCGCGGTGTAGAGCGGGTTGCGCTGGCCGACGATGCAGATGCCGGTGCCGAGGCGGACCGTCGTCGTCCGCGCGGCGAGATAGCTGAGCGCGACGAACGGCTCGAGCAGCCCGGCGTCCGCAGGCAGCGGGGCCTTGCCGTCGCGGCTGTACGGGTACGGGCTGTCGTAGGAGTCGAACAGCACGACGTGCTCCGCGACCCACACCGACGCGATGCCGCGCTCCTCCACCGCGACCGCGAGGTGGTCGAGGAACTCCGGCCGACCCGCCCCGTAGGCGAGGCCGAACAGCACGCCGATCTCCATGAACGCTCCTTCCGGTCCGCGTTATCTAAACCTATTAGACGACGCGGCCGGAAGTGCTCAGACCATGCTGCCCATCGCGGAGGCGACGGTCCCGGCGAGGGCGATCATCAGCCCGATGCCGCCGGCCCCGACGAGCAGACCGACGCCGACGAGAATCGCGTCCCCGAAGAGCACGCCGAGGCTGACCAGCACGATGCCGGCCGACGGGAGGGTGTCCAGGCCGCTGAACGGGGGCGCGGCCAGCGCGCCGATCACGAAGACCACAACGACCAGGCCAAAGACGATCCGCCCCGGGTTGCTCTGCACCGTGCGCGCGAAGCGCGGCCGGGCAACCTTCTCCACCTTCTGCAACGGAGTGACCAGGCGCCGCCGGGCCTTCGCCGACTGCAGCGACTTCAGTTCCTTGTCCCGCACGCGACGCGGGAGCCACGGCTCGTCCCGGCCGACGACCAGCTGCAGCGCGATCAGCAGCGTCGCGGCCTCCAGGACGTGCGTCACGCCCGCCGTCGGGATCGGCAGCGCCGAGGGCATCATCAGCAGGACGAACGCGACCGCGAACGCCTGCTGCCCGAAGTGCGTGAGCAGTCCGCCGAGCGTCTTCGGCTGGTCGTCCCCCAGCCACGCGTCGAGGCGGTCACTGAGCGCACGCTCGGGCGTGGCCTGCTCCGGGGTCGCGCCCCGCGGCTTGGTCATGCCCGGGCCCTACCCCCGAGGGCTTGGTTCAGGCTCGGCGCACCGGTGGCGGTTCCACTCAACAAAATGAGATTTGCTATCTCTAAAATGAGTGAGCCAGTCTCGGCAGGGCCCGGACCGGCCCGCTACGGTGCGGCGAGACCTAGGAGCAGCCCATGGACGAAGCAGCACTGCGGCGCGAGGTTCGGGCGTTCGTCGCCGAGCAGGTCGCCGAGCTCGGCATCCGCCTGGAATGCGATGCCTGGCTCTCGGGCTGCTCCCCCGCGTTCAGCCGGGCCCAGGCCGCGCGCGGTTGGCTCGGCATGACCTGGCCGACCGAGTACGGCGGCCACGCGCGGACCGAGCGCGAGCGTCTGATCGTCAACGAGGAGCTCCTCGCCGCCGGGGCGCCGGTCGCGGCCCACTGGATCGGGGACCGGCAGTCCGGTCCGTCGATCCTCAAGCACGGGACCGAGGAGCAGAAGCAGCGCTTGCTACCCGCCATGGCCCGCGGCGAGTGCTTCTTCGCGATCGGGATGTCCGAGCCGGACAGCGGCTCCGACCTCGCGTCGGTGCGCACGACCGCCCGCCGCGACGGGGAGCACTGGGTCCTCAACGGCACCAAGGTCTGGACCAGCGGCGCCCACGAGGCGCACTACATGATCGCGCTGGTGCGCACCTCGCCCCTGGACCCGAAGGCGCGGCACGCCGGCCTGAGCCAGTTCCTCGTCCCCCTGCGTGCACCCGGCGTGACGATCAACCCGATCGTGTCGCTCGACGGCGGGCACCACTTCAACGAGGTCGTGCTCAGCGACGTCCGCCTCACCGACGCGGACCTGCTCGGCGCCGAGGGCGACGGCTGGAAGCAGGTCACCTCCGAGCTCGCCTACGAGCGGTCCGGACCCGAGCGCTTCCTCTCGACCTTTCCCCTGCTCGCCGCCGCTGCTGACGCCTCGTCAGCCGAGTTCGGAATCGCGCTGGCCGAGCTGACGACGCTGCGCGCGATGTCCGCCGCGGTGGCCGAGGCCCTCGGCCGCGGGGAAGCGCCGGCAGTCGAGGCCGCGCTCGTGAAGGACCTCGGGACACGGTTCGAAGGGCGGGTCATCGACCTGGCCCGCCGGCTGCACCCGCGCGAGGCCGACCCCGACTCCGCCGACGATCTGACGCGGCACCTGGCGCACTCGGTCACCCACTCCCCCGGGTTCACGCTCCGCGGCGGGACCAACGAGATCCTGCGCGGGATCGTCGCCAAGTCCCTCACCACCGACCCCGTCAAGCCCGCCAGCGAGGCCGGGGCGGCGGTGGCCGCGATGTGCGCCGGAACCGAGGTGTTCGAGCCTTCCGGGGTCTGGGCGCCCGAGCGCAGCCGCGCCCTGCTCAAGCGGATGCTCGACGACGGCTGGCACCGCGTCGGCCTGCCCGAGGAGCTCGGGGGGCACGGGGGTGAGCTCCGCGACGCCGCGGACGTCGCCGCCGCCCTGGTCGGGTCGCCCTCGCCGCTGGCGGACACGCTGATCGGGGCCGCCTCGCTGCTCGCCGCGGCGGGGCTCGCGCTGCCCGACGACGCCGAGGTGGTGGTGGTCGTCCCGGCGGCGGACGCGACGCTGTCCGGCGGCCGGGTCACCGCGACCGCGTCCCGGGTGGCGTGGGCGAGCTGGGCGTCGCACCTGCTGGTGCCGGTCGCCGACGGCGCCGGCACGACCGTCGCCCTCGTCCGGGCGGCGGACGCCACGATCACGGCGGGCCGCAACGCCGCCGATGAGCCACGGGACGCGGTGGCCGTCGACGCCGTCCCGCTCGCGACCGCGTCGGTGGATCGGTCGATCGCGGACGTCCTCGCGGAGGTCGAACGGACCGGCGCTCTCACCCGCAGCGTCCAGATCGCGGCGGCGCTGGCGCGGCTGGTCCCGCTGACGGCGACCCACCTTCACGACCGGGTCCAGTTCGGGCGGGCGCTCGTGCAGTTCCAGGCGGTGCAGCAGTCGCTGGCCGAGCTCGCGGCCGAGGCCTCGGCGGCGCGGGCGATCACCGACGTCGCGGTGGCGTCGACCGGCACCCCGCGCGCGTCACTGCTGACCGCGGCGGCGAAGGCGCGGTCCAGCGTCGCCGCCGGGACCGGGGCCCGCATCGCCCACCAGCTGCACGGCGCGCTGGGGGTCAGCCAGGAGCACGCGCTCCACCGGCTCACCCGTCCGCTGTGGTCATGGCGGGACGAGTGGGGCAACGAGGCGACCTGGGGCCGCCACCTCGCCGAGCGCGCCGTGGCCGAGACGAACGGCGAACTCTGGCCCTGGCTCGTCGGCGCCTGACTCAGCTGGCCTGACGGCGGTTGAGCTCGGCCCAGGCGACGCGACGCTCGACGACGTCGTCGAGGTCGCGGAACCGGCACGTCCCGCAGTAGCGCTTGCCGACCGGGTCGAGCCCGAAGCGCTGACGGTACGCCAGCTGAGGGCCCGTCAGCTCTGACTCGGGCGCCGGCTCGCGACGGCAGGTGAACGCGAGGCAGCAGCCGCCCTTCTGGGCGATGAGCACGCGGCCGAGGACGTCGGACTCGGCCCACACCAGCTTCGGACGGGCCTTCCACGGCATGCCGGGCACGGCGACCGCGGCGGTGACGATCTCCTCCGCCAGCGGTGTCACGTCGAGCTTGTCGCAGTAGGCGAGCTCGCTGACGACCCCGTCGGCGACCTCGTCCCAGAGCCCGGAGACGCTGACCTTCGCGAGGCCCCGGCAGGCCTCGATCAGCGGGGCCGCCACCTCGACGAGCGCCGCCATCGTCCGCGGCAGGACCTCGTCGGCGGGCACGACCTCGACGTCCGCGCTCCCGGCCCACGGGTGGTCCGGCGCCACGATCGCGCGGACGCGACCTGGCCGGACGCGCTCGGGCCAGCCCTCCTCCACGACGTCGAAGATCAGCGTCCCGCCGTCGAGCACCAGGCCGGCCCCCGCGGAGGCGAGCCCGAGCCCGACGATCCGCCCGAGCTCGCCGGCGAACCAGCCGGAGATGTAGGTCGCGCCGGCCTGCGGCGTGACGTCCCGGCCCTGCAGGCGCCGGTGCGCCTCGCGGAGCACGGCCGCGTCGTCGACCAGCACCTGCGCCCGGCTCAACGGTCGCGTCGGGTCGGTGGACGTGGTCGCCGTGAGCGCGCGGAACTCACCGCTCAGCCAAGCGGCGAGGTCAGGAGCCGTGGGATCGGGGAAGCGCACGTCGGTCCTCAGGAAGGCAGGGGCGCCCCGTGTCGCCGGGCTCACCCAGAGTCAAGTAAGGCTTACCTTACTCGAATCGAGGCGAAACGAAACCCCACTCCTGGAGATGACATCTCCACCGGAGCGGCTAGGAACCGCTGCTCGCCACGGCACCGGCCGCGGCGACGGCGGCGAGGATCGCGGCCTGGCTCGCCTGAACGGCCTGGCGGACGGCGTCGCTGGCCCAGCTCGCGTCGGCGACCTCCTTCGCGCGCTTCTTGAGGTCGCGGGCGGAGAGCGGGCCGCGGTCGACGACCTTGGCCACGAGGTCGACGGCGGAGAGGAGGGCGATCACGGTGCCCGTCCGCTCCTCCGCGTCGCCGCCGTCGAGCAGGACGCGGCGGAGGTCGGCACGGAGCTCCTCCTCGTGACGGGAGTCCGCGGCGGGCCAGCGCTTGCGCGGGAACAGCCCGAGCACCTTCGACTCCTCGCGGCGCAGGAGGCCGCGCTCGACGAGGCGGTCGCACAGTTCGTCGGGCAGCCGCTTGCCGAGCCGGCCGACGAGGTCCTGCGGAGAGCGCGGCTTCTGGTCGATCTCGTCGAGCGCCGCGAGCAGCACGGGGTCGCTCACGGCGCCGCGGTCCTCCACCGTGACGCGGGTCCGCTTCCAGAACCCGGTCTCGGTCTCGATCTCGACGGCCCCGGCGAGCGCCAGCTCCGCGAGCACCGCGCCGGCCAGCACCGGGCCGCGCTGGTCACTCCCGGCCGCGAACGCCCCCGACTCGTCGTCGAGCAGCAGCAGCAGGACGTCCTCCGCGATCAGCGTCATCCCGTCCCCTGCCCTCGTTGGAGATGTCATCTCCACGGTAGGTGACGACGGTCAGGAACGTGGCGCGACGAAGAGCGACTGGGCACCGAGGCCGACGAGACGGTCCCGGTCGTAGATGCGGGACGACGCGAGACCGAACCCCGTGTTGTCGAGGCGGGTGACGGCGTCGAGGCAGATCCACTCCCCGGCCGGGGGCGCGACGAGGTGGACCGTCAGGTCGGTGTTGATGAACAGCCACTCCTCGGGGTCGAGGCGGTGGGAGACGCCATTGCCGGAGTCCGCGAGGGCGAGGACCCGCTGCAGAGCCGTCGGCTCCTCGCCGGCGACGAGCGGGACGCCCATCCGCGCCCACACCGCGGCCTGACCGACGCCGCGCCGAGTCCCGGGCACCGGCCGCCACTGCATCGCGCGCAGGTAGCCGCCGCCCCACTCGAAGAAGGGTTGATTTTCCTCGGGAAACTCCGGGACGGGGTCGACGGGGCCGCCCGCCGGCACCGGCGGGAGGTCGATCGCCGAGGTACGCATCCGCCACGCCTGGGCCCGCAGCACGGCGCGGTTCCCGGCGAGGAGTTCGCCCTGGACGAGTTCGACGTTGCGGCCGGGACGCAGCACTTGAGTCCGCACCTGCAGGTCGGCGACCGGCACAGCGCCGAGGATGTCGAGGCTGATCCGCGTCAGCGTCCCGGGCCAGGAAGTCTCCATCCGCTCGAGTGCGCGACCGAGGAGCGCCGAAGGCGGTCCGGCGTGCTGCGAGTCGGGGCCCCAGGGCCCGACGGTGTGTTCGGTCGAGCGGTAGGTCTCGTCACCGAGGGGTTCGTAGAACGCGTCTGCCACGCGGCCAGCCTACGAACGGGTGATCAGAGCTCCGGTGGTCGCATCAGTCGTGGCTTGCCGAAGCCCAGCCTGCGCTTCATCCGCGTGCGCCGCGACGGCGGCTGCCAGTCCGGCACCAACCCGTCGATCTCCTTCGGTGGGACGCCCTGAATCCGCAGCAGGTGCGGCCCTTCGGCGAGGAACCCGGCGAGCGCCGGCGCAGTCTCCAACAGGTCCGCGGCAGTCGCATCGAGGATGGCCCGTTCCCGCGCCGTCATCGACATGTAGATCTCCCCGTGTCGTTCGGTCTCACCGAGGGCGCTACCCGGACCTCTCCCGGCCACGCACGGATCGCGCCGCGGCGTAAGCACCCTCACGCAGGCGCTGCTCCCAGGGGTAGAACTCCAGTCCCGGCAAGGGATTCTCGACGGGGTCGAAGGAGATGACCGGGTCGGTCGGATCGGGTTCGGCGTCGAGGACGATCTCGCCGAACGGCGCCACCCCGCCGCGCGCGTCGGCGGCCGAGAGCGTGATCCGCCGCGGGAACGGGCCGCGGCCGTCACCGCGCGCGAACAGCCACAGCGGACCGGTCGGAGTGCGGTAGGCCATCAGCGTCCCGTAGTCCGCGCCGGGGTCGCGGCGCGGCAGCAGCGTGAACTTCGTCAGGACGCCCGTGCCCGTCGTCGCGAGCAACAGGTCGGCGGGCCCGTCGGGACGCTGCACCCGGATCGTCAGGCCGAGGATGTCCGGCAGCGGGTCGGGCAGGCCGGTCGCGCGCGAGAAGCGGACGAGGACGCGGTCCTCCCCGGCCTCGTCGACCCACGGCACACCCCAGGCGCGGCGGGAGCCCCACCGCCGGAGAGTCCCGGGCACCTGCGTCCCGGCCGGGTGCAGGGGTTTGGGCGCTGGGCGAACCTTCGCCACCGTCCCGAACACCGCCGCGAGTGCCGTACTGCCCGCGTCCGCCGCGGTCCGGCCCAGCTGTACTGCTCGCTCCACGTCGTCCCCTTCGTCGCAGTCGGTCCTCCTACCCGGCGCGGGGATGATCAAGCCGCGCGGGCTTCGAACCGCTCGGCGCGGGGAAGGGGATCGTCGAGCGCGTCGACCCGCGGTCACCGGAGGTTGTCATGGGCCTGCTCAAGCGACTGCTCGGTCTGGAGCCGGACGTGCCTGCGCAACGGTCCGGGTCGACCTCCGCGGACGATCAGGCGATCGAGCGCTACCGCTACCTGCTGCGGACCGCTCCACCCGAGACCGTCGAGGACGCCCACGCCGAGGCCTTCGCCGCCCTGACGCCGGATCAGCGCCGTCAGGTCCTCGCCGAGCTCACCACCGTCACGCCGGAACACGAGCGTCCGACCTCCGACGACCCCGACACCCTCGCCCGCGCCGCCACCCGCGCCGAGATGCGCCAGCCCGGCACCCTCGAGCGCACCTTCGGCGGCCTCGGCACCGGCGGCCTGGGGACCGGCGGCCTGATGGCCGGCTCCCTCCTCGCCGGCATCGCCGGGGCTTACGTCGGCACGTCGATCGCCGCCGCGATGTCCGGCGACCCCACCGGCTCGGAGATGGACGCCGCCCAGGAGGGAGGCATCGACTGGTCCGGCCCCTCCGAGGGCCACAGCTGGGGCGGCGGCTTCGACGGCGGCAGCTTCGACGGGGGCGGCAGTTTCTGACGTAACGTCAGTCCGCTGTTCGATAAGGGGTGACACCCCTTGTTCGAGGCGGCGGCCGCCGCCGTCAAGAAAGGGTGACACCCCTTACTCGTCAGTAAGGGGTGTCACCCTTTTTCGACAACGCTCGATCAGGGGGTCACGAGGCGCGGGTCGCGACGGTGAGGAGGACGACGGCGTCGGTGTCGGCGTGGAGGTCGTGGCGGCGGGGCGGGATCGCGAGGTGGTCGCCGGCGGAGCCGGTCCACGACTCGTCGCCGGCGTTCATGCGGACGGTGCGAGGGCGGTCAGCGACGGACTCTCCATCGAACGTCCTCCGGTTGTCATTCGTCGTGCCAGATCGGCAGGGCCAGAGCATCCCCCATGCGCTTGAGCTGATCGCGATGGAGGGAGGCGAGGCGGCTCAGGACCTGCTCCCCGTGCGGAGTCAGGACGACGCGGACGGCGCGGTTGTCGTCCGGGTGGGGCTGCCGCACGACGAGGTCCTGCGCCTGCGCGCGGTTGATCAGCTCGACGACGCTGTGGTGCCGCAGCTGGAGCCGGTCGGCGAGCTCGTGGACGAGTGCCCAGTCGCGGTCGGGGAAGCCCTTGATCGCGAGGAGCAACTGGTACTGCTGCGGGGTCAGTCCGAGGGTGCGGACGATGTCCTCACTGAAGCGCAGGTAGCGCCGGATGCCGAAGCGGAACCGGGCCAGGGCCTCGAAGTCGGACTTGGTCAGCGGTTCCGAGGTGGTCAGGGTCTGCGAGCCCACATCCCGGCGCCGTCCTGCCACGGCCCTATCTCATCACGGGCGTCCCCGGCCGGCCCTCCGATCACGCCCGTCCGGCGGTAAATATCGTGTTACGATAGAAAGCACCGCCAGGAGGAACCGTGGCCGACACATCGACGCGAGTGCTCGTCGCCGTGGACGCGGCCGCGAGCGCGACGGACGCCGTCGAGTGGGCCGCCGCCGAGGCGGGCGCACGCGGCCTCGGCCTGCGGATCGTCCACGTCCTGCGCCCGACGCCGAGCCTCGACCCCTCCGGCTTCGACACCTACGCGCGGCTCCGCACCGCGGCCGCCGTCGCCGTCGAGGTCCTGGAGAGCGCGATGGACCGAGCCCGGCTCGTCGACTCCGACCTTCCGGTGGACGCCGCCCTGCTCCGCGGCCCTGCGATCCGGACGCTGAGCGAGGCCGCGCTCTCCGCGCCGCTGCTCGTCGTCGGCCGCCGCAACCGCTCGGCGACGCGCCGCCTGCTCTCCCCGTCCGTCGCCGGCCGTCTGGCCGCGCGGACGCCCTGCCCCGTCGTCGTGGTCCGGCACCGCGAGCTCGTGCCGATGCCGGCCCCACCCCGCGTCGTCGTCGGCGTGACGCCCGGCCCGGCCGGCCTCGCGGCCGTCGAGTTCGGGTTCACCGCGGCCGCGCAGCGCGGGGTCCCGCTCGCGCTCGTCCACGTCACGCCCGAGGACGCGACGCTCAACGCCCTGGCGGGCGTCCCGCACGGGAGCCCCGCCACCACGGGCGAGGCCGCCGTGCGGGACCCGGAGATCCGGGCCGCCATCACCGCGGGGCAGCAGCAGTTCCCCGACCTCGACGTCTCCGTCGCGGGTCCCGTGGGCGACGCCGCGACCGTGCTCCTCCGCGAGTCGGCGGGAGCGGCACTGCTCGTGCTCGGCTCCGCCGGGCGGAGCCCCCGCCGGCCGTGGGACCTGCGCTCGGTCGGGCAGCGATTGCTGCCGGCGGCGCAGTGCCCGGTCGCCGTCGTCGGGTCGGCAGCCGCGCGCACCCGCCTGGGTGGCGGGGCCCGGGGCGGTCAGTCGCGGTCCCCCGCGGACGCGCGGAAGGTGCTCTGACACGAGACGCACAGCCGCGCCGCGGGCAGCGCCTCCAGGCGCGCCGGCGGGATCGGCAGCCGGCAGCCGTCGCAGATGCCGTACTTGCCTTCGTCGAGCCGCTTGAGCGCCGCCTCGGTCTCCTCGAGCTGACGGCGGGCCGCGGCCAGCAGGCGGGCCGCCAGGCGGGACTCCTCGGTCCGCGCGCCCCCGACGGCCTGGCCGTCCGCGTCGCGGGAGGACTCCACGTCGATCGACAGCCGCGTGACGTCGTCGAGCTGCGTGCGCCACTGGGCCACGAGCAGCTCGCGGTAGTCCGGCAGGGTCTCGCCGGACCCGGCCGAGTCGGTCTGCAGTGAGACAGCGGACATGGGTGTCCCCTTTCAGAAAACCCGCAATCGGCGAAGCAGGCGCCGAAGACGGCTCAGGCCGCCCCGGCGGACGGCTCTCCCTCCACTATCGGTCCGTTTCCGCGGTGGAGCCAGGGGCGAAGCCGGACGACTCCCGCTAAGCTGATTGCGGGATTCCGGCAAACATCCGCGTCGCCGAGCCAGGAGGTCACGGTGGTCACCAGCGCCCCCTCACCGGCGGTCCGGGCGGTCCTGGACGCCGCCGGCGACGCCTCCGGGGCTCCCCCGGAGTTGCTCGGTGAGTACCTCGCGCTGCTGGAGCAGGCGGGGCGTTCGGGCGAGCATGCCTCCGAGGTCGACCTCGAGGCGATCCGGCACCTCGGTGCGCGCGCCGCCGACGAGGGCATCTCGGCCGAGGCGGCCGTCCGGCTCTACCTGGCCGCGGCCTGGCGGCTCTGGCGCGAGCTCCCGATCGGCACCGACCCCGCCGACCCGGCGACCGTACGCTCCGCCGGCGAGGCTGTCCTGCGCGTCGTCGACGACGCGGTCGCGGCCCTGGTCGCCGGCCACCAGGCCCGCCGTCGGGAGGCCGCGTACGAGGAGGAGCGCCAGCGCCGCCGGTTCGTCGACGACCTGCTCCGCGGCGACGCCGACGTGGCCGCGCTCGTCGAACGCGCCGAGCCGTTCGGACTCGACCTCGCGCGGCCGCACCAGATCGCGCTCGCGTTCCCGCTCCGCGGCGGGGCGGCGGCCGAGGGCGCGGCGACGACACTCGAGCGCAGCGTCGTCGACCGGTTCGGCGACCGCGAGGTGCTCGTCGCCGACAAGGACGACGTCGTCGTCGTGCTGGTTCCCGAGACCGAACCCGACCCCCGCGGTGACGTGGGCGACCTGCTGCACAAGGAACTGACGAAGCATCACGGCGGAACGTGGGGCATCGGCGTCGGTCGCCCGCACAGTGGCGCCTACGGCATCGCCCGATCCTACGAGGAGGCCCGCGAGGCCCTCGCGCTGATGCGGCGACTACCGCTGGACACCAACGTCCTGCGGGCCCGCGACCTGCTCGTCTACCGCGTCGTGGCCCGCGACCACGCCGCGATCGCGGACCTCGTCCACGCCGTCTTCACCCCGCTGCTCGCTGCCCGCGGCGGGCCCGAGCCACTGCTGCGGACGCTCGAGACGTACTTCGCCGTCGGCGGCAACGTCACCGAGGCCGCGCGCCGGCTGCACCTCTCGGTCCGGGCCGTCGACTACCGGTTGGAGCGGGTCGCCGCCTTGACCGGGTTCGCCGTCAGCGAGTCCCACGACCGGTTCACGCTCAACGTGGCGGTCGTCGGCGCCCGGCTGCTCGGGTGGCCGAACAACCAGGAGCTACGCCTGCCCTGACCGAACGGCCTCGGGCTCGGCTGCGACCTCGCCGGAGGCGGGCACGCCGAGGTAGACCTCCCGGACGACGGGGTCGGCGAGCACCTCCGCCGGCGGACCCTCGGCGAGGACGGCACCGGCGTCGAGGACGACGACCTGGTCGGCGGCGTCGACGACGTGCCGCGCGTGCTCGACGAGCAGCACCGCGGCGTCGGGAGCGAGCTCGCGGACCAGGCGCAGCATCCGGTCGGCCTCGGACCGGCTCAGACCGGCCGCGGGTTCGTCGAGCAGCAGGACGGCCGGCCGCAGCGACGCGGCGCGGGCGATCTCGACCAGGCGCGCGGTGCCGTGCGCGAGGGAACCCGCGTCCCGGTCCGCCAGGTCGGCGAGATCGGCGGGCAGTTCCGGCTCGGCCCGGCCGTGCCAGCGCGCGGCCAGGGCGAGGTTCTCCCGGACCGTGAGCCGGCCGAACAGGCCGCCGGACTGCAGGGTCCGCACGATCAGGCCGTCGCGACGGCCGGCGACGCGGACCGTCCCCGCCGCGGGCCGCACCGCCCCGGCCACCGCGTCGAGCAGGCTCGTCTTGCCGGCGCCGTTCGCCCCGACGAGGGCAACGACCTCCCCCGGCTCGACCGTCAGGTCCACGCCGTCGACGGCTGTCCGCGACCCGTAACGGACCGTCAGGCCGCGGACGGTGAGCGCCCCCGAGGTCGGCTGCGTCATGCCGCGCAACGCCGGGCGCCGCACCGGGCGCCGCACCGGGCGGCGGAGGCTCACCAGCCCACCGGGCCGGAGCAGCACGACCGCGAGCAGGACGACCGGCGAGACCAGCGCGGCAAGGTCGGGGGCGTCGGCCTGGCGCAGGAGTTCCGGCGCCACCGTGAGCAGCACCGCCCCCAGCAGCGCACCCCACGGGGACTCCAGGCCACCCAGCGCGGCGGCCGACAGGATCGGCAGCGCGGTCAGCGGGTGGGACTGCTCCGGCGCGACCGTGCCGAGCTGATACGCCGTCAGGGCTCCGGCGAGACCGGCCAGGGCGCCCGCGACGACGAGCGCCGCGATCTGCGCACGCACGACCGGCACGGCCAGCCCGGCGGCGGCGCGATCGTGCTCGCGGCCGGCGACCAGCGCCGCTCCGAGGCGGGACCGGGCGAAGGTGCGCAGGCCCAGGAACGCGAGTGCGGTGACCACGAGAACGGTGGCCGTGAAGCGGTGCCCACCCAGGCCGATGCCCGCGATCGAGGCGGCCGACAGCGTCCGGTCCTCGGCGGTGCCGGCGAACGTGGGCCAGGTGAACAGCGTGCCGTGGACGGCGGCGCCGAACGCGACGGTCAGCAGCGCGAACGGGAGGCCGGTGACGCCGCGGGCGACGAAGACTCCGAGCACCGCGGCGGCCACGGCGGCCGCGCACGCGCCGGCGACCAGGGCGAGCAGGAACGGCCATCCCGCCTCGGCCGCGCACCGGGCCGCGACGATGCCGCCGATCCCGGCGAACGCGGGCTGGGCGAGGCAGAGCCGACCGCCCCACCCGGTGAGGACCACGTGGGTGGCGGCGAGCAGGGCGGTGATGGCCGCGAGCTCGGCGATCGTGGCCTGATAGGCCGTCAGCAACGGGGTGCCGGCGAGGGCGAACACCAGCACGACCGCCGCCGGGGCGAGCCGTCCGGTGCCCGGCGGGTGCGTCGGGCCGGTGGCGAGGGCGGTGTCCCGCGACTCCCGGGCACGACGCGCCCGCCGGGCCAGCAGCGCAAGACCCGCGACCGCGAACGGAACGCTCTCCCCCAGACCCGGGATGTCCTGGTACCTGACCGCCATGCTCTCGCCCACCCCGATCGCGACCGCGGCGCCGAACGCGATCGGCAGGCTGACCAGCAGGCCCGCGACCGCCGCCGCGGCCGGCTTGAGCAGGAAGAACAGCGTGAGCGCGGTGGCGTCGAGGTAGAGCAGCGGGACGAGCAGCACCCCGGCCAGGCCGGCGAGCAGCGCGGCGAGGACGTAGCAGCCCGCCTCGATGCGACCGCGCCGCAGACCGATGAGGACCGCGCCGAGCGCGTTGTCCGCGCAGGCCCGCCAGGCGAGGCCGGCCGCGGAAAACCGGAGCACGGCCGCCCCCGCGGCGACCGCGGCCAAGGCGACGGCGATGACGAGGATCTGATGGGCCGACAGCGTCGTGCCGGCGACGTCGAAGCGATGCCCGCCCATCCAGGGCGCGACGAACTGGACGTCCCGCCCGAAGAACAGGACGCAGCTCGCGGTGAGCACGCCGCCCCAGGCCAAACTCGCGACCGCGGCGGTGATCGGGCGGTCGGGCCCAATTCCGCGCGCGGCGGCCGCGCTCACCCCACCGCAGGCCGCCGCCACCGCGAGGGCAGCCACGAACGCGACCGCTCGTGGCTGCCCGCCCCCCGTGCTGGCGTGGTGGTAGACGTAGGCCGCCACCGCCGCGACTCCCCCGAGGGAGAGGTCGACGTTCCCCGTCGTCCGGTGCACGACGAGCAGACCGAGGGCGGCCAGCCCGTACATCGCCCCGAGCGGCAGGCCGGTGAGGGCCAGGTCCAGCACGTCTGAGGCTCCGTCAGATCAGGCAGGTCAGCCGATGCGGTCGAGCTGGGCGTCGGCGATCGCCTCACCCAGCACGACCGTGAGCACCCGGCCGTCCGGCGTCGTCAGGCGGAGCGTCGGGCCGGTCGCCCGCGCCAGCGAGCGGTCACCCGCGGCCGTGTGCGTCGCGCTGCCCGGCAGCACCAGCTCGATGCCGGCGGCCTTCAGCGCGGACAGGTCCGGCGTCCCCGGCCCCGGCTCGAAACCCTTCGGCGTCAGGCGGAACGCCTGCCCACCGACGGTGAGACCCGAGACCAGGCTCGTCGCCGCGCCCTCGCCCGCGGCCCCGTCCGCGACGGCGCGCGCGTCGAGCACGATCTGCTCGATGTGCAGGGTGCCGAGGAGGACGTCGAGCAGGACGACCTTCGAGGTCGACAGCGATCCGGTGGCCGCGGGACCGGCGAGCGCACGAACGTCACCCACGCGGGCGGTCACACCCGGCGCGAGGTCGGCGACGACGGCCGCGGCCTCGGCCAGCGGGCCGTCGGTGATCCGGACGCACGAGGTGCCTCCCGGCCCGCCGACGGCGAGCTGAGAGTCCTGCGGGGGACGGCCGGCGACCTTGGCGCGGCTCGGCTCGCTGATCGCACCGGTCGGCAGCTCCGCGCCGGTGAAGGCGTTCGGCAGACCGGCCGCGTCGCTGTACGGGCTGTAGAACGGCGAGGCGATCGCCTGGCCGAACCCGGTGCGGTCGACCGAGGCCTCGGCCAGCGGCGAGCTCACGTCCGGGGGCGCGATGGTGCCGCCGTCGAGCACGGTGTCGTTGTCGCTGTAGGTCACGAACAGCCCGCGGGCGACGGCCTTGCCGGCGCGCAGGGTCTTCGCGGGGCCGGCCTCCGGCGCGACCGACAGCGACGTGGCGCCGCACAGCTGCGTCACGGCCTCAGCCGGCGTCGCCAGCGCCGCGGGGACACCGACGGCGAGCACCGCGGCGAGCGCCGGAGCGAACACCGGGCGGGTCCAACGGGCCGTCATTCGACACCGGCCGGGGTGTAGAGCTTGCCCACGCGGACCCACGTGCCGTCCTTCACCTCGACCGTCGCGGTCAGGTCGTAGGGCAGGTGCTGGTCATTGGCGTAGCTCAGCGGCGGGACCAGGTCACCGAAGGAGAACGTCCGGCCGGACTCCAGCGCCGAGATCAGGCCGGTGCGCTCGAACCCGCCGATCTTGACGCCCTCGATGAGCAGCTTCGTCCCGAGGCATCCCACGATCGAGAAGAACTGCAGCCGCGACTCCGGGTAGAACTTCTTGATCGCGCCGCACTGCTCGGCGAACGCCGCGCTGGAGGCGCCGGTGAACGGGCTGGAGGAAAGCATCCCCTCGCCCGCCTTGCCGGCACCGCGCAGAATCACCGGGTCGTCGGTGTTGTTGTACGAGATCGACACCGGCACGTCCCAGCCGAGCTGGTCCTTGGCCTGCAGGCACTTCACGGTGCCGAGGTTCTCGGTGATGACGATCAGCGCCTCGGCGCCGGACGCGCGGGCGGCGACCATGCGGCTCGCGCAGTCGGGCGCACCGGGCGCGGTGGCACCGTTGAAGACGACGTCCGCGCCGAGCTTCTTCGCGACGGCGGTGAAGTACTTGGCGCAGTTCGAGACGGCCTCGACGTTGACGTAGACGACCGCCAGCTTGGCGAGCTTGCGCTCGGACACCAAGTGCTGGACGTTGCCCGCCATCTGGCGGCCGCACGGGTTCGTGACCGGGAAGAGCATCGGCTCGCCGAACTCACGGTCGTCCGAGCCGGATGGGAACACCGGCACCTTCGCGGCGCGGATGACCGGCAGCGCGGCCTGCGTCGTGAACGGCGAGAAGATCCCGGCGAAGGCGAAGACCTTGTCCTGCTCGATGAGCTTCTGGACAACGGCCTTGCCGCGGACGGGGTCGAACTGGTCGTCCTCGACGACGAGCTCGAACTTGGTGCCGCGGACGCCGCCGGCGGCGTTGGTCTGGGCGATGACGGCCTGGACGCTCTCCATCATCGCGGTGCCCACCGAGCCCAGCGGGCCCGAGAGCGGGAACACCCCGCCGAGCTTGACGACGGCCGGCCCGGCTGCGGGCTGCTTCCCGCCGGTGACGGCGGCGACGTTGTCCTTGGCCCTGCCGACAGCGTCGGTCGCCGCGGACGCCTCGGGGGCGGGGGTGGTCCCGGCGGCCGGGTTTCCCGGGTCGGGCGAACCCGTCGGCGCGGCGCTCGGGTCGGTGCCCGGGAGCGCGGGGTCGACGGTGTCGGCACCGGTGTCGAGGACCGGGGTCTCGGGCCGGCTCTCGACGGTCGCGACCGCGTCCGGCGCCGCGGTGGTGTCGTCGTCCGAGCCGGAACATCCGGCAGCCAGCAGCGAGGCCGCGAGGACGGCGACCAGCGCGCGGGGGTACGTCACGGGGGCCCTCCGGCAGGGGTTGGAAACAGGCAATCGGGTGAGGCGAGCCTAAGCTAAGTTATGTATCCTCTGACCAGAAACGGCCCGATATCGGAGCGTGAGAATGGCCACCGAGCGCGTGCTGCCGGACCCGGGAGCGGGCCTCGACCCGGCGACGATGCCCGCCCACTGGCTGCTGGCCCAGATGGGCAAGACCGTGATGCGGCCCGGTGGCGGCGACGTCAGCGACGTCATGCTCCGCGGCCTCGGGATCGGTCCCGAGGACGACGTCGTCGACCTCGCGCCCGGCCTCGGCACCACCGTCCGCCGCGTGGAGGCGCTGCGCCCGCGGAGCTTCCACGGCCTCGACCGCACCGAGGTGGAGGCGGAGCGCTCCCGCCGTCAGGTCAGCGCGGTGCCCTACACCTGCGTGGTCGCGCACCCGTCCGACACGGGCCTGCCAACAGGTTCGGCCAGTGTTCTCTACGGCGAGGCGTGCCTGAGCCTGGAGACGAACTCCAGCAAGGCCGCGATCCTCACCGAGGCGGCGCGGCTCCTTCGCCCCGGCGGCCGCCTCGGCCTGCACGAGCTGCTGCTCACCCCGGACGACCTGCCCGCGGAGCGGAAGCGGGAGGTCGGCATCCAGATCAGCCAGGCCGTCCGCGTCGGCGCCCGGCCCCTGACCCGCGCGGAGTGGACCGACCTCCTCGCCGAGCACGGCTTCCAGGTGACGGTGTTTGCGCCGTCCCCGATGCTGCTGCTCTCCCCCGCCACCGTCGTCCGCGACGAGGGCGTCGCCGGCACGGCCCGGCTGGTCGGCAACATCCTCCGCCGCCCCGTCGTCACCCGCCGCGTCGCGCACCTCTGGCGCGTCATGCACCGGCTGCGTCACAACCTCGGCGCGACCGCGATCATCGCCGTCCGCGACTGACGTTGCGTCCGAAGATGCGGCTGCAATTGCAGCCACATCCTCGGACGTACGAGCGGGTCAGTGCCGGAGGAGCTCTTCTTCCTTCATGCGGTCGCTGAAGGCCTCGACCCAGGTCCAGCCGGAGACGACCTCGCGGGTGTCGCCGCGGCGACGGGTCATGCCGCCCTGGGCGCGGTAGCCGCCCCAGCGGGCCTTGTTGAAGCCGGAGAGCTGCTGGGCCGGGTCGCCGACGAAGTCCCAGACGCCGGCCGGGCCGAGGTC
This sequence comes from Sporichthya polymorpha DSM 43042, assembly GCF_000384115.1. Taxonomy (NCBI): domain Bacteria; kingdom Bacillati; phylum Actinomycetota; class Actinomycetes; order Sporichthyales; family Sporichthyaceae; genus Sporichthya; species Sporichthya polymorpha. Next base: position 3,327,330 of record NZ_KB913029.1, on the reverse strand, counting down.
GTAGCTCGCGCCGGTGACGTAGCCGTCGGCGTCGACCTCGAACTCGGCGCCGACGTAGTTCGCCTCGGCGATCGCTTTGTTGCCCTCCGCGACGATGCCCGCGCCCCAGCGGCGGCGGCCCTTGGTGATGTTGCCGAACTCGATCGTCCCGTCGGCGTACTTGTTCGCGAAGATGTTCCAGACGATCTGGACGTCGGTGTAGTACGGGTACTCCTTCCACTCACTGCCGTGGCGGAAGTAGACCTGGTCGAAGAAGATCGGGCCCTCGACCCGCTCGCCGAGGATCGTGCCGGTCAGCCAGTAGGGCTGGCTCGCGTAGGCGAGCGGCTCGTCGCGCATCGTCGACAGGAACTGACCACCGAGGGTCGGACGCGGGCCGCTGAGCGAGAGCAGCGAGCCCTCCTCCCACGTCATCTCGTTGTCGTCGATGCGCAGGTCGATCGGCTCCTCGATCAGCGACCTCGTCCACGCCCGGGTCGACGGCGAGTCGCTCAGCCAGGACGAACTGCTGACGATGCTCACGCAGTTCCTCATCGCGGGTAACGAGACCACGACCACCCACATCACGGCCACCGTCATGCTCCTGCTCGAGCAGCCGCAGCTGATGGCGCAGGTCCGGGCGGACCTGTCCCTGGCGCCGAAGCTGATCGAGGAGTCCCTCCGCGTCGAGTCCCCGATCACCGGGCTCTACCGGACCGCGCTCGTCGACACCGAGATCGCCGGCGTCGCCGTCCCCGCCGGCGCGCACCTGCTGCTCTGCTACAGCTCGGGAAACCGGGACCCGGAGCAGTACGCCGACCCCGAGACGATCAAGTTCGACCGCAGCGGCGAGGGGGCCCACCTCGCCTTCGGCCAGGGCCCCCACTTCTGCCTCGGCAGCAACCTGTCCAAGGCCGAAAGCCGCATCGCCCTCGAGGCCCTCCTGACCCGGACCACCAACCTCCGCCTCGACCCCGCCGGCCGGACCCCCGAGCGGATCCCGAGCTACATCCTCCGCGGCGTCTCCCGCCTCGACCTCCTCTTCGACCGCGCCTGACCCCCTGGTTCGCGCCGGCGCCGCCCCGTTGTCAAAAAAGGGTGACACCCCTTACTGCGCAGTAAGGGGTGTCACCCTTTTTTTGACAGGGAGGCGGCCGCGAGGTCGGTCGCCGAGCTACGGGCCGGGGTGAGGCGGAGTTCGGTCCGGGCGTCGAGGGCGGCGGTCGCGCGGGCGGTGCCGGTGGCGTCGGCGATGACCTCGACGGCGGTGCCGACAGTCCCGCTGCTCACTCGATAGCGCACGGTCGGGCGGAGCCGCTCGAAATGCAGCTCGTACTCCCCCGGCGTCCGGGCGGAGAGGACGAGGTCGAGCGCGGCGCCGTCGGAGCGGGCCGCGGCGACGAGGACCTCCGGGAACCCGGCGCGGCCGAGGACCGGTCCGGACCGGATCTTCGGGTCGGTCGGGACGTTGACCGCCGTCCGCCAGGCGTCGACCTCGAGCAGCCGGTCGGTCGCGATCGTGGCGTTCACCAGCGTCGAGCGGCCCGGGAAATAGGTCTCGGTCTCGTCCCACTCCAGCACGTCGAGCAGGCGGGCCATCGCGAGGTCGGCGACCTCGTAGTCCCCCATCTCGCGCGCGGAGCCGTGGTAGCAGGCGAGCGCGAACGCGTCGGAGAGGGTGTAGTTGCCGAAGTCGACGTTGGCCTTGTCGAGGAGAATCCGGCGCTCGCCGTCGATCACCGGCAGGAGCTCGGAGCGGACCAGCGCCCAGTAGCGGTGGGCCAGCTCGGGCAGGACGGCGTTGAGCTCCTTCGCGAGGACGGAGTCCGGCATCGGGAACGGGACGGCGAAGCCCGTGTGCTCGGAGCGCAGGGAGATACAGGTCCCGTCGGGGCGCATGAACTCGGCCTCGAGCTTGGCGCGGAAGGCATCGCGCAGGCGCGGCCAGTGGTCGGTGCCGCGGGCGCGGTCGTAGCCGGCGAGCGTCACGGCGCCGCGGAAGTTGCAGGCCGGGTAGATCCAGTTCGGCTCGCACGGGAACAAGCAGTAGTCGTCGGTGTGTCGAGCGTAGTTCGCCAGCAACGAGTCGCGGACGTCCAGCGAGCTGTGCGGGTACACGCGCCGCTTGCTGACGGCGAAGGGCAGCGCGTCGGGGGCGTCCCAGCGGAAGTCGCCGGTATTGCCCTCGTAGAGCGCGAGGTTGAGGCCGACGTAGCCGGTCAGCATGATGTTGTCGCGAACGATCGGGTCGGCGTCGAGACGCAGGTGTCCCCAGGCCCGCTCGTATCGCCAGTAGCTGCAGACGTCCTTCTGCAGGTACCGGTCGACCAGCCGGATCTGACCCTCACTCAGCTCACCGTGGTGGCTCGGGGCGTAACGGCTCTGCGCGAGCGCCAGCATCCAGCCGAGCTGGTTGATCTGGTAGCGCAGCGCCGAGGTCTGGAACTGGTCGACGCGGTTGAAGCCGCTCCAGTCGTCCTTCGGCTGCATCGCGAGGTCGAGCGCGTACCGGATCCCCTTGAGTTGCTCGGCGCTCATCTCGGGCGCCTTGGGTGCCGCGATCGCCCGGGCGCGGATCGCGTTCACCTCGTCGAGCTGCGCGGGCAGCACGGTGTTGCGCTCCTCCCGTCGGGCGACGGCCTTGCGTTGCTGGGCACGGGAGGCGACGGCACCGCCGAGCAGACCCACGACGGTGACGGCGGCGACGATCGGCAGGCCCGCGTCGGTCGTGTCGCCGACGAGGGCACCGGCGGCCGCGGCGGAGCCGAGCCAGACGATCACCGGGGCGACGACCATGCCCGCGCCGAACCACGCGACCCAGGCGAGGCCCATCAGGAGCAGGCACGGCAGGACGAGGACGACCATCCAGCCCTCGGCGGCGAGGAACCCGGCACCGGGGAAGAACAGGCCGAGCCCGGCGGCCTGCCGGCCGGCGCCCGCGTCGAGCAGGCTCGGGAACGCGCCGAGGACGCAGAGCACGATCCAGACGGCGACGCTGCGCCGGCGGCGCACCTTGGCGACCGGACCTCCCCCGGTCCGCGGACTGATCAGGAGGTCTGCTTCGGCGTTCGGGTGGGCCAGGGTCGTCACGCCACCGGTTCCTCTCGGGCGAGTGGGCATCAACTGGTACCGTGCGGTACCAGACTCTTCCGCCGTCGCAGGGGTGTCAACCTTTCGCCATGACCACGTCGCCCGAGAAGACCTATGGCGGCCTCGGCGCCGGCGAGCGTCAGGCCGCGCGCCGGGCGGCGCTGCGGGAGGCGGCCCTCGAGCTGATCGCGGCCGGCGGCACGACCGCCGCGACCGTCAACTCCGTCTGCGCCGCGGCCGGGCTCAACAAGCGCTACTTCTACGAGAGCTGGGCGACCCGCGACGCTCTGCTCGTCGACCTGCTCACCGCCTTCTTCGACGACTTCTACGCCCGGACGACGAGCGAGATCGTCGACGTCCCCACCGAGCTGGAAGGCCGGCTGCGCCACGCGGTCCGCTCGCTGCTCGCGACCCTGGAGGCCGAACCCGGGACGGCCCGCCTCTACGCCGAGGCCGAGTCCGAGCCCGCCCTGCTGGAGCTCCGGACCGCCGCGTTCGACCGGTTCACCGGACTCTTCGGCGCTGTCGCCGACCTCGACCCGGAGGTCCCGTCGACCCGCTTCGCGCTCTACGCCCTCGTCAGCGGCGTCACCGAGGCCCTGACCCACTGGCTTCGCGGCGACCCGGCCGACCTCTCCCGGGACGAGGTCGTCGAGACCTCCGTCCAACTCTGCCTCGCCGCGATCGCCGTCGCGTCCCGCTGACCCCACCATCAACACTGGGGGTGACACCCCTTATTGAAAGAGGCGGGTGAGGAGGTCGCGGCGGAGGAGCTTGCCGGTCGGGAGGCGGGGGACCTCGTCGACGACGACGTAGCGGCGGGGGCACTTGAAGCCGGAGAGTCGGTCGCGGGCGAACGCATCGAGCTCGGTGGGTAGGGCCGCAGCGTCGGCTCCGGCGGCCGGCTGGACGGCGGCGACGAGGACCTGCCCCAGCTCCGGGTCGGGGACACCGACGCAGGCGACGTCGGCGACGCCGGGGTACAGCACGAGCACGTCCTCGGCCTCGCGGGGATAGAGATTCACTCCCCCGCTGATGACGAGGTCCGCGCGGCGGTCGGCGAGGTAGAGGTAGCCCTCGGCGTCGAGGTACCCCAGGTCGCCGAAGGTCGCCCAGCCGCGGTCGTTCCACGACTGCGCGGTGCGGTCGGGATCGTTGTGGTAGTCGAACGTGTTCGGGGTGTCGAACCAGATCTGCCCGATCTGACCCGTCGTCAGCTCGTTGCCGTCGTCGTCGAGGATGTGCGGGACGCCGAGGGCCGGGCGGCCGACCGATCCACGGTGGGCCAGCCACTCCTCGCTGGAGATCATGCAGAACCCGACGCCCTCGCTGCCGGAGTAGAACTCCGTCACGATCGGGCCGAGCCAGTCGATCATCGCTTCCTTGACGTCGACCGGGCACGGCGCGGCGGCATGGATGACGACCCGCAGGCTGGACAGGTCGTAGCGGGCCCGGACCTCGGGCGGGAGCTTGAGCATCCGCACGAAGTGCGTCGGGACGAACTGCGCGTGGGTGATCCGGTACCGCTCGATCGCGGCGAGACACTCCTCCGCGTCGAAGCGCTCCAGGACGACGACGGTGCCGCCCACGCGGTGCGCCGCGATCGACCACCCCAGCGGAGCCGCGTGGTACAGCGGTGCGGGGACGAGGTAGCGCAGGTTCTCGTCGTACCCGAAGTGGTGGCGGACGATGTGGTCGAACGGCTTCAACGTCCCGAGCGGGTCGCCGACGGCGTCGGGCACGATCCCCTTCGGCCGGCCGGTCGTGCCGGACGAGTAGAACATCCAGACGCCCTCGGCCGCGTCGTCCGGCAGCGTCGGCGGCTCGACCGCACAGAGCTCGTCGTAGTTGCCGTCGACCGTGACGACGGGGCCGTCGAAGGCGACGCCGGCCACGAGCTCCGACGAACCCACCAGCAGCTTCGCCCCGCAGTCGCGGACGATGTACTCGGTCTCCGCCGGCTTCAGGTGGTGATTGACCGGGACGTAGTACAGCCCGCTGCGCTGGGCCGCCCACGCGATCTCCAGGTAGCGCAGGCCGTTCGGGAGCAGGATCGCGATCCGGTCGCCCGGCCGCAGCCCGAGCCGCCGCAGGGCGTGCGCGAACCGGTTCGCGGCGGCGTCGAGCTCGGCGTAGGTCTGGACACCCCCGCCCGGGTGCAGCACCACGGCCGGATGATCCGGCCGTGATGCCGCGAAGGTCCCGGGGTGCACGGTGAGGATGCGTTACTTCAGACCGAAGCGCTGCGCGCCGTCGATGCGGATCGTCTCGCCGTTGACGTAGTCGTTGCGGGCGAGGAACGCGACGAGATCGGCGTACTCGGAGGCGCGGCCCATCCGCTTGGGGAACGGCACGGACTTGCCCCAGAGCTCCTGCGCCTGGTCCTCCTCCATCCGGAACGCCGGGGTGAAGAAGGTCCCCGGCGCGATGGTGACGACGCGGATCCCGACGGCCGACAGGTCGCGCGCCGCGACGAGCGTCAGCCCGTGGACGCCGGCCTTCGCCGCGCTGTAGTCGCTCTGCCCGACCTGCCCCTCGAACGCCGCGATGCTCGCGGTATTGACGACCAGCCCGCGGACGCCGGACTCCAGCGGCTCGAGCGCCGCCATCCGGGCCGCCGGGAGCCGCAGGACCTGAAAGGTCCCCGACAGGTACAGCGACACCGTCCGGTCGAACAGCTCCTGCGGCATCGGCGAGCCGTCGCGGTTCAGCACGCGCATCCCCGCGACCGGCCCGCCGTGGCTGTTCACCGCGACGCGGAGCTCACCGAGCTCGGCCGCCGCGTCGAGGGCCGCGTGAACCGACGCCTCGTCGGTGACGTCCGTGCGGACGTACACCGCGGACCCGCCGAGGTCGGCCGCCAGCTTCGCGCCCTTGTCGTCGGCGAGGTCGGCGATGACGACCTTCGCGCCCTCGGCCACCAACCGGCGGACCGTCGCCTCACCGAGGCCGCCGGCGCCGCCGGTGACGAGTGCCGACTTCCCGGTGATCTCCATCAGCCGAGCAGCTCGAAGATCGTCGCGTTCGCCTGGCCGCCGCCCTCGCACATGGTCTGGAGGCCGTAGCGGATGCCCTCGCGCCGCATGTGGTGCAGCAGCGTGGTGGCGATGCGGGCGCCGGAGCCACCGAGCGGGTGACCGATCGCGATCGCGCCGCCGTTGGGGTTCAGGCGCTCGTCGTCGGCGCCGAGGTCCTTGGCCCACGCCATCGGGACCGGGGCGAACGCCTCGTTGACCTCGTACGCGCCGATGTCGCCGATCGACAGGCCGCTGCGCTTGAGGGCCTTCTCCGTCGCCGGGATCGGGGCGGTCAGCATGATCATCGGGTCGGCCCCGGCAAGCACGCCGGTGTGGTAGCGCGCGATCGGCGTCAGGCCGAGCGCCTTCGCCTTCTCGCTGCTCATCACGAGCAGTGCGGCCGCGCCGTCGGAGATCTGCGAGGAGTTGCCGGCGTGGATGACGCCGTCCGGTTTGAAGGCCGGCTGCAGGCCGGCGAGCTTCTCGACCGAACCGCCGCGCCGAATGCCCTGGTCGACGCTGAAGTCGCCCTCGTCCGTCGGCACGGCAACGATCTCGGCCTCGAAGGCCCCGCGGTCCTGCGCAGCCGCGGCGCGCTCGTGGCTACGGAGGCTGAACTCGTCGAGCTGAGTGCGCGTCAGGCCCCAACGCTCGGCGATCATCTCGGCGCCGATGCCCTGGTTCGGGACCTCGCCGTAGCGGTCCATCCAGCCCTTCGCGGTGTACGGGTTGGAGTCGGCCGAGATCGTCGCGCCCATGGGGATGCGCGTCATCGACTCGACACCACCGGCGACGATGACGTCGGCTGCGCCAGACATCACGGCCTGCGCGGCGAAGTGGATCGCCTGCTGCGACGAACCGCACTGGCGGTCGACGGTGACGCCGGGGATCTCCTCCGGCCAGCCGGCCGCGAGCACCGCCATGCGCGCGGTGTCGTAGGTCTGCTCGCCGAACTGGCCCACGACGCCCCAGACGACGTCCTCGACCTCGGCCGGGTCGACGCCCGCGCGGCGGACGAGCTCGTTCAGCACGAGCGCCGAGAGGTCGACGGGGTGGACGCCGGCGAGGCCTCCGTTCCGCTTACCGACCGGGGTCCGGACGGCCTCGACGATCACTGCGTCAACCATGGAAGATCCTCACTGCTCAGGGGAAAGATGGCGGGCGAAAAATCCTGTATCGATTTTAGCTCAGGTCAGGACGACGTAGGCGGGCCTGCTTGCGGGCGCGGTAGTCCTCCCCCGCGAACAGCGCGACCTGGCCGGCGAGCTCGGCGCGCAGGGCGGCGCGGACCGCGCCGTCCCAGATGCCGTCGACGGTGCTCTTGATCAGCGCGAGGGCGTCGGACGGCTTGTCCGCGAGCTCGGCCGCGAGCGTCGCCGCGACCTCGTCGAGCCGCTCGGGCTCGACGACCTCGTCGACCAGCCCCCACGCCAGCGCCTGCTCGGCGCCGACGGTGCGACCGGTCATCAGCATCCACTTCGCGCGCGAGGGCCCGGCGAGCATCGTCGTCAGCGGCGTCCCGCCGGTGTCGACCATCAGGCCGAACCGAATCTCCGGGAACGCCAGCTGGACGTCGGTGGCGGCGACCCGCAGGTCCGCGGCCAGCGCCAGCTCCAGCCCGCCCCCGAACGTCGCACCGCGCAGCGCGGCGACGACCGGCTTGGGCGCGCTCAGCTGCCGCTCGCGGAACTCCTGGTGACGGCGGATGAACGCACGGTCGCTCTCCCCCGCCGGCCGCTCCCCCAGCTGGGCGGTGTCGCGGCCGGAGCAGAACGAGCGCCCCTCGCCGCGGAGCAGGATGACGCGGACGTCCGGATCCGCGACGACGGCGTCCCACGCCTCGACCAGCTGCTCGTGGAGCGCGTCGTCGATGGCGTTGTGCCGGTGCGGCCGGTTCAGCGACAGCGTCGCCACACCGTCGGCGACCTGCACGCGAACCGGTGCCGTCTCGTCGGTCATGGCGACAACTCTACAAATTATCTTCACTCTTCGCTTCCCGAAGTGACGTGCGGCACGTATCGTCCTGCTTCAGCAGACGTCCCGTTTCCGCACGCCCGGGAGATGCATGTCCGGCCCCCGAATCCGCGCCTTCCCCACCGTCGTCGCGCCGGCGCTGGCATCGGCGCTGGCGCTGGTCCTGCTGGCCGGGTGCGGGACGCGACTGACCCAGGACGAGCTCGTCGCGATGAACGGCGGGACGGTCACGGCGGTCCCGGGCAGCGAGCCCGGCGGTGCGCCGTCGGACATCTCCGGGGGCGTCCCCGGCGCCGTCCCGGCCGATCCCGGCGCCCCGGCGGTCGACCCGAACGCCGCGGCCCCCGGCGCGCAGCCGGGAGCGACCCCCGCCGCCGGCGGCACCGCCGCCCGGCCCGGAACGACCACCGCGACGACGGCGCCCGGGACCGGCGGCTCGGGCGGTGGGAGGAAGAGCGGCCCCGCGACCGCCGCCCTGAAGACCGACAACAAGCCCCTGACGGTGTGTTCGGTGTCCGAGCTCGGGGGTCCGGCCGGCGCCGCGTTCGCCCAGGGCATCGCCGGCCTGCAGTCGTGGGTCGGAGACGTGAACTCCCGGGGCGGGGTGGCCGGCCACAAGATCCGCGTGGTCGTGAAGGACTCGAACTCCGACCCGAACGTCGCGCTCGCGCACGCGCGCACGTGTGTGGAGAACGAGGGCGCGGTCGCGCTCGTCGGCTCCCTGTCGCCGCTGAGCAACCGCGGCATGCAGAAGTACCTGGAGTCCAAGGGTGTGCCGTCGATCGGCGGTGACTGCGGCTCCAGCACCTGGAACGACTCGCCGGTGTTCTTCAACCAGTGCCCGTCGGTGGAGTCCAACTACTGGATGCTCGCCTACGAGGCGGCCCGCGCGGGAACGGAGAACAAGAAGCTCGGATTTCTCTACTGCCAAGAGGCGCAGACCTGCGCCGAGGGCAAGAAGTGGTGGATCGACAACCAGTTCCCGCAGAAGAACGGTCTCGAGCTCGCGTACAGCAAGCAGTTCAGCCTCACCCAGCTGGACTTCACCAGCGAGTGCTCCGCGATGAAGTCCGCCGGGGTGACGGTCGTGATGGCGGTCGTCGACCCGTCCGGGTTGCAGCGCATGGGCCAGTCGTGCGCCCGCCAGGGTTACAACCCGGTCTGGTCGCAGCCCTACGCCAGCGTCTACCCGGACACACCCAAGAAGGCCGGACTCGGCAACATCGTCCTGAGCATGCCGGTCATGCCGTTCGACGGCATCACCGGCAAGGACGCCCAGAACCCCACCTATCAGCGGTACCTGACGGCGTATCAGCGCTATGGCGACGGCAAGCCGCCGGGCCCGTCCGCGGTCATCGGCTTCACCGCCGGGCTGCTGTTCGAGCGCTTCGTCACCGAGGTCGCCCAGAAGAGTCCGTCCGTCACGTCGGCCGCCCTGCTGCAGGCCGCGAGCGGCATCAAGAAGGAGACCCTCGGCGGCGCCATCGCGCCTGCGAACTTCACGACCGGGGAGAAGACCCCCGACTCCAAGTGCTGGTTCCTGCAGGTCGCCCGCGACGGCGGTGCGTTCACGGCCCCGAACGGACTGAAGCAGACATGCCGGAAGTGACGGAGCCCCGGACCGGGAGACGGCGTGCGGTGCGCGCCGGGCTCGCGGTCGTCCTGCTCGCGACGGGGGCGGCCGGCGCGATCGCGACGACGACCGGCAGCGCGACCGCCGCCGGGAGCTACCAGGCGAGCGCCGCGGCCCAGGGGTTGCGGTTCACGATCTCCTCCGAGGCGTTCCCGGTGGAGCAGAGCCCGATCGACGTGACCGCGCCGATGGCGCAGGCGTCCTCGTCGTCGGTCGAGCAGCAGGCATTCGCCAGCTATCCGTACCCGGGCAGCCTGGCCGCGGCGGCACCCGGGCTCATCGGTGGTCTCGCCGCCGATCAGGGGTACCCGTTGCCGTTCGCGGTGCCCGGCTACCCGATGGTCGCCAACTCCCGGTGCACCGACGACAACCGGACCACGAAGGTCCCCGACACCGAGGGGGCCGGCCTGCCGGGCTCACTCCCCTACACGATGACCTCGACCTGCGGCCCGAGCAGCGCGGAGGCGAAGGCGAGTTCAGGGAGTTCCAGCGTCCAGGGCGGGGTCGGGCTGACGGTGGGTCACGTCGCCGCGATCGCCCGGGCCGCGCAGGACGCCGACGGTCTGACGTCGGCGGTCGGGACGTCGGAGGCGACGGGCATCAACGTCGCCGGTGGGCTGCTGCAGCTCTCGGGCCTGACCGCCACCGCCGCCGCGACGGTGAACCCGAGCGGAACGTTCAACCCGGACAGCACCTTCGGCATCGGGACGATCTCGGTCGCGGGGACGCCGGTCAGCTTCGGACCCAAGGGCTTCACCAGCCCCGCGAACAGCACGCCGGTGGACGTCAGCGCGATCAACGCGATCCTGAAGAACGCGGGCATCGAGCTGACCTGGATCACGGAGACGCGCACGAAGACGAGCATCACCTCGGCCGGCCTGCAGATCACGATGACGCAGCAGGACCCGCAGAGCGGGCTGCCGGTCATCACCCGCTGGGTGTTCGGGCAGGTCACCGCCAGCGCCGACGCGCAGAGCTTCGACACCGCCGCCGGGCCGGCGACGTCCCCGGTCGACGCGGCCACCTCGCCCGGCGCCGTGCCCGCCGCACCCGTGCCCGGGGTCGACGCGGCCGGGGCGCCGGGTCTGGTGCCGAGCACCGGCGTCGTCCCGGGCACCGCGCCCACCGTCAACCTCGCCTCGCCGGCGACGCAGGTGATCCGCACCGGGTGGTTCTCCTCCGGGTCGGTGCTGTCGTTCTACGCCGTCCTCGGCCTGGCCGGGCTGGCGTTGCTCGTCTCGAGCGGTCTCGTCTCCCCGTTGCGAAAGGTCGTCCCGTGGACCCGGTGACGTTCGTCCGCTCCCAGCCCGACCGCGCGGCCGCGGTGCTGGCCGCGGTGGTCGGCGTGGTCCTGCTGGTCGTCGGCTGGTTCGGCGTCAGCGACCAGGGCATCGTCGCGGGTCAGATCCCCTACCTGATCTCCTGCGGGCTCGGTGGTCTGTTCGCGCTCGCGACCGCGACCACGCTGTGGCTGTCGGCCGACCTCCGCGACGAGTGGCGGAAGATGGACGCCGTCGAGGCCGCCGTCCTCGAGCAGAACGAGATCCTGCGCAACCTGGCGCCCGGGGCGCTGCCGGCCACGGCCCCGGCCGAGCGCAACGCCCACGACATCCCGTCCCCGGCGCGCGAGCACGCTTGAGAGTGACGGCCCCGGTGACCTCCCCCTCCGCGGCACCCGCCGTGCCCTGGCTCCCCCGCGAGACGTGGTGGGTCGGGGTCGTCGGTGTGCTCGCGATCGCCGCCCTGGTCCTGTGCTGGTGGCAGGCCTCGGGCGAGGGCGATCCCGGCGAGCAGTTGCCGTGGCTGAACCTCGGCACCGCGGCGGTCCTCGGCTACTGGATCCTCGCCGGCCGGACCCTGTCCCGGGCCCGGCGACGGGTCGCCGAGCGGCGGTCGGCTCAGTTCGCGGCGCTGGGCTCGCGGTCGTGGCTGAGTTCTGACGTCCCGTCTGCTCCCGTCGGCGACGGACTGGTCGTCGCCGCCGGCATGACCCGGGCCCACCGGCCGGAGTGCCCGCTGGTCTCCGGGAAGCCGACCTCCCCCGCCCCGGCCGGGGCGCCGGCGTGCGGGATCTGCGGCTGATGGACGCCTATCTCGCCGTCCTCGTCGTCGGGCTCGCGTCGGGCGCGATCTACGCGCTGACCGCGACCGGCCTGACGCTCACCTACGTCACCAGCGGCGTGTTCAACCTCGCCCACGGGTCGACCGGCGCGCTCGGGGCGTACGCCTACTACGAGTTCCGGGCGAAGCAGGGGCTGCCGGCGTGGTTGTCGCTGCTGCTCGTGCTCGGGGTCGTGGCGCCGTTGTTCGGGCTGCTGCTCGAGTTGCTCGCGCGTCGCCTGGCCGAGACCACCGTGGCGTACAAGGTCGTGGCGGTGATCGGGCTGCAGATCGGCATCGTCGGTCTGCTGATTGCGCACTACGGCGCGACCCCGCTCGTGTTCCCCGGCTTCCTGCCGACCGATGGGTTCCCGCTCGCCGGCATCGTCGTCGGCTACGACCAGCTCGCGACCTTCCTCATCGCGCTCGGCGCGGTCGGCGCGTTGGTGGTGTTCTTCCGGTTCTCGGCGCTCGGCACGCAGATGCGCGCGGTCGTCGACAACCCGGACCTGCTGGCGCTCGCGGGCACCAGCACCGCGTGGGTGCGCCGGACGGCGTGGGTGACGGGATCGGTGTTCGCGGCGCTGTCGGGCATCCTCATCGCGCCGACCTCCGGGCTCGACGCGCTGTTCCTCTCACTGCTGGTCCTGCAGGCGTTCGGCGCCGCCGCGGTCGGGCTGTTCCGCAGCCTGCCGCTGACCTTGCTCGGCGGACTCGGGATCGGCGTCGCGCAGGCGCTGGTCGGCAAGGAGGTCGCGCAGTACCAGTCGCTGTCCGGTCTGCCGACCGCCGTGCCGTTCCTCGTGCTGGTGGTCGTCCTGGTGACGGTGCGGTCGTCGCGGCTCGGCGCCGCCGGCGCGGACCGCCGTCTGGCCCCGCCGCTGCAGATCATCCCCGGCCCGGCGAAGGCGCCGCTGCTGGTGCTCGCCCTCGTCGGGGCGGTGCTGGTCCCCGACCTGGTCGGCGCCCGGCTGCCGCTGTACGCGACCGCCGCGGCGTTCGTCGTCCTGTTCGCCTCCCTCAACCTGCTCGTGCGGACGTCGGGTCAGATCTCGCTGTGCCACGCGGCGTTCGCGGCACTCGGCGGTACGACCTTCCACCACCTGCAGGACGCGGGGGTGCCGTGGCTGCTCGCGCTGTTCGGGGTCGGGCTCGTCGCGGTCCCGGCCGGCGCGCTCGTGGCGCTGCCCGCCATCCGGCTCACCGGCATCTACCTCGCGCTGGCGACACTCGGCTTCGGGGTGCTCATCCAGCAGTTGCTGTTCACGACCGACTTCATGTTCGGGGCGCTGAACAATCAGCCGGTCGCGAGACCGAGCGGGTTCACCTCCGACCGGTCCTTCTACTACGTGCTGCTCGTGGCGGCGGTGGTCGCGCTGGCCCTCGTGGCGGCGATCAACGCGGGGCGGCTCGGGCGCCTGCTGCAGGCGATGTCCGACAGCCCGCTGGCCCTGGCGACGGCCGGGACGAGCGTCAACGTCACCAAGGTGCTGGTGTTCTGCATCTCGGCGTGGATGGCCGCGATCGCCGGGGCGCTGCTCGGCGCACAGGGGCTGTCGACGTCCAGCCAGGCGTTCTTCCCGATCACGTCCCTGCTCTGGCTCTCGGTGCTCGCGATCAGTGGGCGCGGCGCGGTGACCGCGCCGATCTTCGCCGCGGCGCTGCTGACGCTGCCCTACGGGTACGTCAGCGACCCCGACGTCACCAAACTGTTCCTCCCCGGCTTCGGCCTCGCCGCGATCGCCGCCGTTCTGCTGACGGGGCGTCCGACCGGCCGCGTCGGCGGCGGCGAGGCGCTCGCCAGCACCCGGGAGTCGCTCCGGGCCCGGGGTGGGCCGGTGCGGGCTCGCGTCACTGCGGCGCGGGGGGCGTGACGTGCTCGAACTGACCGACGTCCGCGCCGGGTACGGCGGCGTCACCGTGCTGCGCGACCTGTCGTTGTGGGTGCCGCGCGGCAGCGTCGTCGCGCTGCTCGGGCCGAACGGGGCCGGGAAGACCACGACGTTGCGGGTCGCGAGCGGACTGCTGCGGCCGAGCAGCGGGCGGATCACCGTCGACGGCCGGCCGTTCCCGCGCGGGGCCGACGCGGTCTCGCGGGCCGGGGTCTGCCACGTCCCCGAGGGTCGTGGGGTGTTCCCGTCGCTGACGGTGCGCGAGAACCTGCTGGTGCAGGCGCGGGGCAAGAACGTCGGCGACGGGATCGAGAAGGCCACCGCCGCGTTCCCGCGGCTCGGGCAGCGGCTGTCCCAGCTCGCCGGGACGATGAGCGGCGGTGAGCAGCAGATGCTCGCGCTCGCGAAGTCCTACGTCTCGTCCCCCGCCTACGTCCTGCTCGACGAGGTGTCGATGGGGCTCGCGCCCAAGGTCGTCGACGAGATCTTCGAGTTCCTGCGCCGGCTCGCCTCCGAGGGCGTCGCACTGCTGCTCGTCGAGCAGTACGTGACGCGGGCGCTGGAGATCGCGGACTACGTCTTCCTGCTCAACCACGGGCGCGTCGCCTTCCGCGGCGAGCCCGGCGAACTGGACAGCTCGGCGATCTTCGCCGAGTACATGGGGGTGGGTGCGTGAGGGTCCTCGTCACCGGGGCGTCCGGGGTGTTCGGCCGGGACGTCGTCCGGCGCCTCGCGCTGCACGGGCACGAGGTCGTCGGCCTGTCTCGGTCGCGGCCCGAACGGCTGCCGGCGGGCATGGCCGACTACCGCGCCGCGGACATCCGCGACGCCGACGGGGTCCGGCGCGCCGTCGAGGGCATGGACGCGGTCGTCCACCTCGCGTGGAACCTGGTGCCGAACAAGGACGTCTCGATCACCCGCAGCATCGACCTCGGCGGGACGCGCAACGTCGTCGACGCCATGAACGCGCACGGCGTGAAGCGACTGGTATTCGCGTCCAGCGTGATGTCCTACGGGTGCCACCCGGACAACCCGCCACGACTGAGCGAGACCTCCCCGCAGCGGCCGGATCCGGAGAGCTTCTACTCGCTCCACAAGGTCGACGCGGAGCGGATGATCGTCGAGGCCGGGCTGGACGCGCTGATGGTGCGCGCCGGGACCGTGATCGGGCGTTCGGCGGACAACATCATCGCGTCGAACTTCGCGACGCCGGTGCTCCCGGGGGTGAAGGGTTACACGAACACGATGCAGTTCGTGCACCCCGAGGACGTCGGGCGGTTCTTCGCCCAGGCGGTCGGGGAGCGCTGGGCGGGGCCGGTGAACCTCGCCGCCCCCGACACCCTGACGATGCGTGAGATCGCGTCGATCCTCGGACGCCGGTACGTGGAGCTCTCGCGGTCCGCGCTGGAGAAGCTGGTCGCCGGATTGTGGCGGGCCGGGGTGGGCGAACTCGACCCGGGCAGCTTCCGGGGCCTGCTGTGGTTCCCGATCGTCGACCCCGCGCGCTTGGACGAACTGGGCTTCCGTTGCGCGTGGACCTCGCGCGAGTGCGTCGAGGACTTCGCGCGGGCAGCGGCGGGGCGGACCCACATCCTCGGCCGCGCGCTGCCGGCCCGCTCGCCGTTCGGGTACCGGGGGCACGTCCGGCCGGCGGCGCCGGTCACGGAGTCGATGTATCCGGCCGGTCCGGAGGGGCTCAACGGCGAGTTCGACTCCCTCGTCGACCCGGCGCTGCCGGACTACTCCTCGGCGAACACCTCCGAGGCGATGCCGGGGCCGATGACGCCGCTGGCCCTCGAGCTCTCGTTGAACTGCATGCGCACCGCGGGGGCCGCGATGGGCGATCTGGTTCAACTCCCCCACGAGATCGCGGAACTGGTCGCGGACCGCTCGACCGCGTCGTTCGGCCACGGCGTGTTCGCCAACATGTCGGTGATCGTCGCCCTGTCCAACGCGATGCCCGGCGCGAGCGAGGACGCCGGGTGGGAGTCGCTGTTCGGCGACGCCAAGGTGACGGCGCCTCACTTCGCTCTGAGCGTGCGGGACAAGGCCCGCATCGGTGCCGCCGCCGTGCGCGCGATCGCGGCGGTCCGGCGGGAGTCGGAGCGTGTGGACCGGGAGGTGCGCGGCGTGGTGCTCGACCCCGGTGCACTGCGCGAACTGACCGACGAGCAGCTGATCGCCCGGCTCGGGCTGCTGCACGACGTCACGATCGACGCGTCGACGGTGTCCTCGAACGCGGCCGCGTTCGTGGCGGCGGTCGCAAGTGCGCTGGAGCAGCGCGGCCTCGACGTGCTCATCACCGGACGGGCGGACGACACCGACCTCGCGAGCGCCGCGGCGCTGCGGGCCGCGGGCCGGCTGGCCGACGAGGTCCGCGCCGACGGCACTCTCCCCGCGGCCGTGACCGCCGCGCTGGCCGACGGCCCGGCCGCCCCGGCCGTGCTGGCCCGGACGCATCCGGCTTTCGCCGAGCGGGTCCGCGCCGCGCTGGCCGAGCACGGGCACCGGGGCCCGCGGGAGCTGGAGCTCGCGAGCGACGTCTTCGCCGTCGCCCCGCACCGGTTCCTGGAGGTGATCGCGAAGCTGGCGCAGCACCCGCCCCGCGCGCTGACGCCTCCGCCCGCGGTCCCGGCCCACCTGCGGCCGCTCGCCGCCTGGTGCCACCGGCTGCAGCACGACCGCGAGCTCGGGCGCGACGCCTGGGTCCGGGGCACCCACGGTTATCGGCTCGCCGCGTTGGAACGGGGCCGGCGGCTGATGACCGCCGGTGTCCTCGACGGTCCCGACGACGCGTTCTACCTGACGTTCGATCAGTTGCTCGCACCCCCGGCGGACGCGCGCGCGGTGGTCGCGCGACGGCGGGCCGAGCGGGAGCGGCTGAAGAGCATCCGCGTCCCGACGTTCTTCTCGAGGACGTGGGAGCCCGAGGCCGCCGACGAGTCCCTGCACGCCGGCGACACGGCGACGGGGATCGGCGTCTCTCCCGGGGTCGTGCGCGGGACGGTCCGGGTGCTCGACGCCGACGCCCTCGAGGATCTGGAGCCCGACGAGATCCTCGTCGCGGCCTACACCGACGCCGGCTGGACGCCGTACTTCGGTCTCGCGGCCGCCGTCATCACCGACACCGGTGGGCAGATGTCGCACGCGGCGGTCGTCGCGCGGGAGTGCGGGATTCCCTGCGTCGTCTCGGTGCCGGCGGCGAGCCGCCGGCTCCGGACCGGGCAGACCGTCGAGGTGGACGGCAGCACCGGCCGGGTTACCGTGCTGAGCGACGGACTTGAGATCGGCGCCCGACCCGACGGGGAGAACTGATGCCCGCTGTGGAGGGCGAGAACGAGGACCGCACCGCGCTGCGCGAGGCCGTGCGCGACGTGCTGGCCGACCACGCGAGCCCCGAGCAGGTGCGGGCGGCGCTGGACTCCGGCCCGTCCGAGGCGCTGTGGTCCGCGTTGGTGAAGGTCGGGCTGCCGACGCTGCACGTCGGCGAGGAACTCGGCGGTCAGGGTGGATCGCCCGGTGACCTCGCGGCCGCGCTCGAGGAGTGCGGTGTCGCCCTCGCGCCGTCGCCGTTGCTGTCGGTGGGTGTCGCGGTCTCGTTGCTCGCGGCCACCGGTGCCCCGTCGGTTCCGGCGCTGCTCGCCGACGCGGCCGCGGGATCGGTCGTCACGGTCGCGCTCGCGGAGGGCTCCGCGGGCTGGCTCGCAGCCCCCGAGACGAGCGCGGTCCCGGCCGGCGACGGGTGGGAGCTCACCGGCGTCAAGTGCTACGTGACCGACCCGGTGGGCGCGCGGCTGGTCGTCAGCGCGACGACCCCCGACGGGCCGGGGCTGTTCGTGGTGGAGCCCGGCGTCGCCACCGTCGAGGTCCACGGCGGCCTCGACCTGCTGCGTCCGGTCGGGACCGTGACCCTGTCCTCCGCGCCCGCGACCCTGTTGCTCGAGGGCGTCCCCGCCGCCGAGGCGTTGCTGACCTGGTCGCGGACCGCGGCCGTCCTCCTCGCCGCCGAGCAGGTCGGCCTCGCGCAGGCGTGCCTCGACCTCGCCGTCGAGTACGCGAAGGTCCGCGTCCAGTTCGGCAAGCCGATCGGGTCGTTCCAGGCGATCAAGCACCTGTGCGCGGACATGCTCCTCGCCGTCGAGGGCTCACGCAGCCTGCTGTGGAGCGCCACCGGGATCCTCGACGACGGCCGCGGTGCCGACCCGACCGACGACGAGGCCGAGCTCGTCTGCGCCACGACCGCGGGCCACTGCGCCGACGCCGCCGTCAAGGTCGCCCAGGACTGCCTCCAGGTCCACGGCGGCATCGGCTTCACCTGGGAGCACGTCTGCCACCTCTACCTCCGGCGCGCGAAGGCCGACGAGGTCCTCTTCGGCTCTCCGTCCTACTGGCGCGAACGCGCCGTCTCCGTCCTCGAACGCCAGGTCGCCGCCGCTGCCTCCTGACCCCTCGCCCCTGCCTCGTCGCCCGCCCCTGCACTGGAGATGACATCTTCAGTGCACGTGCACAAGAGATGTCATCTCCATGGCGGTCAGTCGCGGGGGAGGCCGAGGACCTTCTCGGCGAGGGTGTTGCGCTGGATCTGGGAGGTCCCGGCGCCGATGGTGGAGGCCCGGGTCATCAGGTAGCCGTAGGCCCAGGCGCCGCGGTCGGGGGCGTCGGGGCCGGTGCCGAGGAGGGCGTCGGGGCCGAGGATCCGCAGCGCGAGCTCGTGCAGGCGCTGCTCGGACTCGGCGCGGCCGAGCCGGTTCAGGCTCGAGAGCGGCCCGGGGGCGCGGCCGGCGAGCGCGTCGGCGAGGGCACGGGCGTTGTGCTGACCGGAGATGCGGACGTCGGCCTCGGCGCGGGCGATCTCCTGCCGGATCAGCGGGTCGGTGAGCGCACCGGTCCGGGCGGCGACGCCGACGATCCGCTCGAGCAGCGCGCGGCTCTTCATCTCCCCCGCGGCGAACGCGGTCGAGCGCTCGAAGCCGAGGCTGGTGCGCGCGACCTGCCACCCCTCCCCCTCGGCGCCGACGCGGTTGGCGACCGGGACGCGGACCTCGTCGAGGAACACCTCGGCGAAGTGCGCGGTCCCGGTGATGTCGCGCAACGGCCGGACCTGCAGGCCCGGGGAGTCCATCGGCAGCAGCAGGTAGGTGATGCCCGCCCCGTTCGGGCCGGCCGGGCCGGTGCGCACGAGCGCGAACATCCAGTCGGCCTGCTGGGCACCGGTCGTCCAGACCTTCTGCCCGGTGAGGACGTAGTCGTCCCCGTCGCGGACGGCCCTGGTCGTGAGCGCGGTGAGGTCGCTGCCGGCGCCCGGTTCGCTGAAGCCCTGGCACCACAGCTCGTCCGCGCGCAGCAGGGGACGGAGGAAGCGTTCGCGCTGGGCCTCGGTTCCGACCGCGACCAGCGTCGGCCCGACGATGAACCCGATCGGCGCGGGGTGCGACGGCGCGCCCGCCTTCGCGAGCTCGTCGTGGTGGACGAGCTGCATCCGGACGGTCAGGCCCATGCCGCCCGCTTCGACCGGCCACGACGGGGCGGCGAGCCCCGCGTCGTACAGCGCCGCCTGGAAGCGTCGGGCCCAGGCGAGCCGCTCGGCCTTGTCCTTCGGCCGGGGCGGCAGGTGCGAGGCCACCAGGTCGCGCAGGCGCGCGCGCAGCTCGGTCTCCGCCTCCGCGTCGTCTCGCCCCGCCAGGTCAACCATGGCGCTAGGGTACCCGAACAGATAAAATCATCTTCACAGTTGGCGATCCTCCGCCGACGCCGCACCCCGACCGGAGCGCCGTGGATCTCACCCTCAACGCCTCCGAGCGCGCCTTCCGCGACGAGGTCGCGACCTGGCTCGCCGAGAACGCGCCCCGCGAGCGCCGCCCACCGGCCGGTCCGGCGATGGTCGAGTTCGACGTCGCCTGGCAGCGCCGGCAGTTCGACGCGGGGTGGGCCGGCATCTCCTGGCCGGCCGAGTACGGCGGCCGCGGGCTCTCGCTCGTGCAGCAGGTGATCTGGTACTCCGAGTACGCCCGCGCGGGGGCGCCGACCGAGACCGGGGTCTGCTTCGTCGGCAACGCGCACGCCGGCCCGACGCTGATCGCCTGCGCCGACGAGGAACTGAAGCAGCGTCACCTGCCGCGGATCCTCTCCGGCGAGGAGATCTGGTGCCAGGGCTTCAGCGAGCCCGGCGCGGGCAGCGACCTCGCCGGCCTCTCGACGCGCGCGGTGATCGACGGCGACCACCTCGTCGTCAACGGCCAGAAGATCTGGACGTCCTACGCCCACCACGCCCAGCAGCAGGAACTGCTCGTGCGCACGTCCACCGGCGCGCGCCGCCAGGACGGGATCACCTGGGTCGTGTGCCCGATGGACACCCCCGGCATCGAGGTCCGCCCGATCCGCACGATCACCGGGCACGACGACTTCTGCGAGGTCTTCTACGACGACGTCCGCATCCCGCTGACCAACGTCGTCGGCGCCGTCGACGACGGGTGGCGCGTCGCGATGTCGACGCTCTCCTTCGAGCGCGGCACCGGCTTCCTCCCCGAGCAGGTCGAGCTGGTCGCCCGGGTGGACGAGCTCGTCGACCTCGCCCGGACCCGGACCGACCGCGCCGGCCGGGCGCTGATCGAGGACTCCGGTCTCGCCGAGCGTCTCGCCACCGCCCGCGCCGAGGCGCACGCGGTGCTGGCGATGACCCTCGCCGTCATCAGCCGCAACGCCCGCAGCTCGCAGCCGGGGCCGGAGGCGTCGATGGTCCGGCTGCTCTTCTCGCAACTGCAGCAGCGGGTCGCGGCACTCGCCGTCGACCTGCGCGGGCTCGAGGGCCTGGCCGAGGGCAGCCCGTGGGTCCACGACTACCTCTACCTGTTCGCGACGACGATCGCGGCCGGCACCAAGGACGTCCAGCGCGGCATCGTCGCCGAACGCGTCCTCGGTCTGCCCCGGGGGCGGTGAGCCGATGCCTCTCGACCTCGTCCCCGACGACGTGCAGCGCGCGATCGTCGACGCCGCCGTCGACCTGCTCGACCCGGCGGCAGCCGCCGCGGCCCTCCGCGCCCGCGCCGACGGCCCCGTTCGCGACGCCGGCGTCTGGGAGAAGGCCGCCGCCCAGGGCTGGTTCGGCCTCGCCGTTCCCGAGGAGGCGGGCGGTCTCGGCCTCGGCGCCGGGGAGCTCGCCCTGCTCCACCGCGAGCTCGGCCGCACCCTGACCGCGGGGCCCTATCTCGGGACCACGGTCGCCGCGACCCTGTTCCCGTCCGCCGAGCTGATCGGCGGCCTGCCCGTCGGCGTCCTCGTTGCCGACGGGGTTGCTGACGCACCGTCAGCACTTGGTCCCCGCGTCACCGGGACCTTCCGCACCGACGACCGCGAGGACGCCGCGGCCTGGCTCGTCCTCTCCCCCACCGGGGCGGCGCTCGTCGAGGCGGCCGTGACGGTCGAGCCGACGCCCGACTCGATGGACCCCGGCGCCCGCCCGGCCCGGGTCGCCGTCGACGCCGCGGCCCGGTACGCCGAGGGCCCGGCGGCCTGGACGCTCGCGACCGTCCTCGTCGCCGCCTACCTGGCCGGCCTCGCCCAGGCCTCGGTCGCGGCCAGCGTCGCTCACACCGCGGTCCGCGAGCAGTTCGGCCGCCCGATCGGGTCGTTCCAGATGGTCCAGCAACGCTGCGCCGACATGGCCACCCGCGCCGACGCCGCGACCCAGCTGGCCCTCCTCGCCGCGCTCGCCGCTGTGGAAAACCCCGACGAAAGGGTGACACCCCCTGGGGGTGCGGGGCAGCTGGCGGCGAGCGCGCTGCTGGTCGCGAGCGACGCGGCGGTGACGAACGCCCGCGACGACATCCAGAACCACGGCGGCATGGGCTTCACCTGGGAGGTCGACGCGCACCTGCGGCTCCGGCGGGCGCACGGACTGCGGGCCCGGCTGGGTGACGCCGCCGACGTGCGCGCCGCGGTCCTCGACGGACCCGCCGCTCGGGCCTGGTGAAACACCCGCCCAGCACCTACGATTGATCTGGAACCAGCCGGTACCAGATGGAGGTCCAGATGGCTCAGCCGATCGCTCTCGTGACGGGCGGCGCCAGCGGGATCGGCCTCGCGGCCACGCGCCGACTCGTCCAGCGCGGGTACCGGGTCGCGGTCATCGACGTCGCGAAGCAGAACCTCGACGCGGTCGTCGAGCAGTTCGGGACCGCCGTGATGCCCTGGAACACCGACGTCGGCGACCGGGCCGCCCTCGCCGAGACGGTCCGTCAGATCGAGGCGGTCGGGCCGATCGAGCACGTCCTGGGCAGCGCCGGCATCGCGCGCGTCGGTCCGACGCTCGAGGTTTCCCAGGCCGACGTCGAACTCATGGTGCGGGTGAACTTCTTCGGCGTCGTGAACCTCGTCGACACCGTGTTCCCGCTGATGCTCGCGCGCGGCCGTGGCGAGTTCGCGATCCTCGCCTCCGCGACCGGCCTCGTCCCGCCGAAGAAGATGGCCGCCTACGGCGCGACGAAGGCCGCCGTCATCAACTACCTCGTCAGCCTGCACCACGAGCACGGCCACCAGGGCGTGACGATCGGCATCGTCTGCCCGGCCGCGGTCGCGACACCCATGGCGAAGGACTTCTTCGCCGACCCCAAGAAGCGCAAGCGCTCGATGGCCACGACGCCGGAGAAGATCGTCGCCGGGATCGAGAAGGGCCTCGCACGCAAGAAGCTGATGATCGTGCCGGGCGCCGTCGCGAAGGGCGGCGCGATCGCGGAACGGATCAGCCCGGCCATCATGCGCAAGGTCCAGAACACCCGCCTCGCCGACCTCGTGGACTGACATGACGGCTGTCGCCGAACGTCCCCTGCCCCTGCTGGACCCGGAAGCCCCGGCGCGGGGACCGAACACGGCGCGGATCGTCCGCCGGGCGCTGCTGTCCTTCCTCGCCCTCGAAGGTCTCGCGCTGGCCCTGATCGCGCTCGGCAACGACCGCGTCGCCGCGATCGGCGCCGGCCTGGCCCTCCCCGGCGCAGGGCTGCTGATGGGCGAGCTCTGGTGGCTCGCCCCCGTCGCGGCCGGGTTGTTCCTCGCCGCGCTGTTCGGCTGGCTGCTCGTCGGAATCGTGCTCGGTCCCCCGTTGGTCTGGGCGACGGCCGCCCTGCTCGGCGCCGTCGCCGCGGACGGCCGTGCGGACGAGACGCGCTTCGCGGTCCCGGTCACCGTGGTCCTGCTGGTCGCCCTCGCCGCGGTGGCGGACCGGGCGAAGCAGAGCGTGGCCCGGCGCCGCGGGCGCGAACTCAACGAGGTCCTGACGAACCGTTCGTGGGCCGTCCCCACGCCGCCGGCCCCGGAGCCGTTCACCGACGCCGACCTCGACGCGCTGCGCCCGCTGACCGATCTCGCGCTGCAGCCGCTGGACAGCTTCGAGGGCTTCACGACCATCGACCAGTTCCGCGAAGCCGCCTGGCGGTACCAGCTCACGACCGCAGGGTGGGCACTCTCGCTCGCCCACGCCGGCCGGTACCCCGCGTTCGACGGGTGGCTCGGCGAGGCGCAGCGGAACCTCATCGTCAAGCACCTCGCGCCGAAGGTGTGGACGTACTGGCGGTACGAGAACCTCGTCGGCAACCTGCGCTGGGACCCCGATCCCATCCACCGCGAGAACGTCATGCTCAGCGGGTATCTCCTGCTGTCGATCGGGCTCTACGAGGCCGCGACCGGCGACCAGCGATTCCGCTCCCCCGGCGCGCTCACCTTCGACGACGGCCGGCACCGGTACGCCTACGACGCGGACACGATCGCCGAGCAGGTCGCGCGCCAGATGGCCGAGTCCTACGTCTGCGCGTACCCGTGCGAGCCGAACTGGACGTACCTGATCTGCAACGTCATCGCGCTCTCCGGTCTCACCGCCCACGATTCCGCGACCGGCACGCAGTACAGCGCGGACCTGCGCCCTCGCTTCCGCGAGACGCTCGAGCGCGAGTTCACGCTGCGGGACGGCTCACTCAAGGTCGTGCGGAGCAAACACCTCGGTGCCTTCCTCCCCGGCACCGCGCGGGCCTCGGACCTGTACGTGACGTTTCTGCTCCACGGCCTCTACCCCGACATCGCCGCGCGGCAGTGGGCGATCTACCGGCATCAGTTCGTCCGGATCGGGGACGACGGCCTCGTCCGCCTCACGACGACGCCGCTCGACAACCTCGACCCCGGCAACTACCGCCGCAACACCGCCGCCGCGCACTCGGTGCTGGCCGCCGCGGCCCGCGAGATGGGTGACGTCGACATCGCCGACGACGCGATCCGAACCATCGATCGCACCTGGCCGGCCGACGCCGCCGGGAACCGCGCGGGGCTGTCCAGCATGACGCGGAACATGACGGCGATGGGCCGCCTCGGCGTTCCCGGTGGGCTGCACGCCGCCCTGACCGGCCGCAGCCGGTACGACGGGCCGCGCCTGGCGGCGGTGTCGCGCTCGGACGTCGTGCTGCGGGCCGCGTACCCGACCCCGGACGGGGCGTCGTTCGTCCTCGACGTCGCGGGCCAGGCGACCGACACCGACCTCGCGTTCGACCGGCTGCGCCCCGGTGCGACGTACCGGCTCGCGGGCGAGTCCTTCGCCGCCGACGCGGACGGGCGCGCGCAGCACCGCGTGCGGCTGACCGGCCCGACCACCCTCGACCTGCGGGCCGGGTAGGGCCACCGTGGCCTGCTGCCTGCTCGTGGCGATGATGATCGCCCGGTTGCGGCGGCTGCTCGGGCTGGGCGACGGCGCGCGGTCGCGGGGGCCGAGTCTCGGCCTGCTGCTCGGCGTCGCCGTCGTGGAGCTCGGGACGGCGTGGGCGATCGCGCGGAGCCTGACCGCTCCCGTGACGGGGCATCAGCACGACGGCACCGGCTCGCACCTCGTGCTGATGACGCAACTCGTCGCGCTCGGCGTCCTGGTGCCTTTGGTGCTCGCGCTGACGCTGCCGGCGAACGATCCGCGGCCGCGTCCCGGCGCTCGGCGGCTGCTGTTCGCCGCCACCCTCGCCGCTCCCGCGGTGATGTGGTTCTGGCACCTGCCCGACGTCCACGGCGCGGTCGAGGAGACGACGTGGGAGATCGTGCGCGCGATCAGCGTCCTCGCGACCGGCTACCTGTTCTGGCGATGCGTTCTCGGGACCGGGCACCGCGTCGCTCCACCGGCCGCACGGCAGATCGCGCTCGTCCTCGCCGGACAGGCGAACGCGCTCCTCGGCCTCGCGCTGCTCCTCACGACCGACCCGATGCACGGCGGCACGGACGGACTCGGCGGGCTCTCCGTCGTCGCCGACCAGCGCCTCGCCGGCCTGCTGATGCTCGTCGTCGACCTCGGGGTGATGATCCCGCTGCTGGCCCGCCTCGACGCCGCCCGCCGCACGACTCCCGCTCCCCCGGTCCGGCTCCGGATGCCGCCCGCGGTCCAGCCCTGAGGCGCTAGACCCAGGGCCGCCAGCGCAGCAGCTCGCAGGCGTTGAGCTCGGCGATCCGGTGGGCCTCGTCGTCGGGGACGTCGGTCAGCGCCTCGGCGAGGTGCTTGCGCGAGTGTGGCCACAGGCTGTCGGAGTGCGGGTAGTCGCTCTCGTACAGCAGGCGGTCGACGCCGATGCGGTGGCGGAGGTCGATGCCGGCCTGGTCGGTGATGAAGCAGCCCCACATGTTCCGGGCGAACAGGGTGGAGGGCCGGGTCTCGACGTCGACGCCGGAGTACCAGCGGTGGCGCTCCCACACCGAGTCGATGCGCTCGAGCAGGTACGGGATCCAGCCCGTCCCGCCCTCCGCGAGGGCGACCTGAAGCCGGGGAAACTTGTGGAACGTGGGCGAGAGAAGAAGGTCGGCCGTCGCCGACATGCTGTTCAAGCCCATCTGCGACACCACGACCGGGGCCGGGGCGTCAGGGCTGACGAAGGGCGTCCGGCCCGAGGTGCCGAAGTGCATCATCAGCGGCATCCCGGCCTCCTCGGCGCGGGCGAAAACCGGGTCCCAGTGGTCGGTGTGGAAGGACGGCAGCCCGAGCGGCGAGCAGTTCTCCGGGAACGAGATGCAGCGCGCCCCGAGGTCGATCGCGCGCCGCAGTTCGGTCACGCACGCGTCGAGATCCCACAGCGGCAGCACGCAGACGGGGATGTACCGGTCCGGCGCGACGCCGCACCAGTACTCCAGCATCCAGTCGTTCCAGGCGCGGATGCAGTCGAGCGCCAGGGCGCGGTCCTCACCTTCGAGGAAACGCGTCCCGGCGAAGCGCGGGAAGCTCGGGAAGCACAGCTGGGCCCACACCCCGTCGGCGTCCATGTCCGCGAGCCGCGCGACCGGGTCGTAGCAACCCGGCCGCATGTCGTCGAACCGGGCCGGCTCGACGTCCCAGGTTCGCGGGTCCTTGCCCGCGACCGCGTTCAGCCCGATCGAGGGATAGGTCTTCCCGGCGTAGACCCACGTCTGCACCCGGCCGTGCGCCGTCGCGTTCAGTTGCAGCCGGACGGTGTCGACCTCCACCTCCTCCACGTGCGGGATCGCGTCCCCGTACTTCGCGGGGACGCGGGAGGTCCAGACGTCCGCGGTCTCGATCGCGTGGTCGTCGACGGAGACCAGCTTCATGAAGTCCTGCAGCGGCATGGGACCGCTCCTCGGTGAGCCGATCGGCCGTTCCTACCGTACCTCGGCGTCAGAGCGCGAGGGAGACGCCGAACCAGGCGGAGAGCTGACGGAGCGTCGCATCGACGTCGGTGTGAAGGATCGTGCGGATCCCGAGGGCCGAGGCCCCGGCGGTGTTCACCTCGAAGTCGTCGACGAGGACACACTGATCCGGTTCGACGCCGAGTTGCTTCGCGGTGAGCTCGAAGATGTCCGCGTCGGGCTTGCGCAACCCGACCTCGCCGGAGAGGACCACGACGTCGAAGCGCGCCAGCACCTCCGGCGGGTAGGCGTTGTCCCAGCTGTTGCTGACGAGTGCCGTCGGGATCCCCGCGGCGCGGAGCCGCTCGACGGCCGCGTTCATGCCCGGCTCGGGCTGGATCAGCTCGGCCATCCGGTCGAGGAACCGCTCGCCGTCGAGGCCGCCGAGCGACTCGGTCAGCTGGACGTGGAACTGCTCCAGGAACTCGGTACGGACGACCTCACCGCACTCGATGCGCTCGACGGGGTCGTCGACGTCGCGCAGCGCACGCAGGGTCGCACGGAAGTGCGGGTAGTCGACGCCGAACTCCCGGCAGACCTGCTGGGCGGCGCCGTACATCGAGGTCGTCAGGACACCGGCGTAGTCGCACAACAGCGCGACCGGCGCCGCCGGCGTCATGCCGACTCGGCCCAGGGCCGCCAGCCGAGGAGCTCACACGCGTTGAGCTCGACGATGCGGTGCGCCTCCTCGTCGGGGACGTCGATCAGCGCCTCGGCCAGGTGCTTGCGCGAGTGCGGCCACAGGCTGTCCGAGTGCGGGTAGTCGCTCTCGTAGGTGATGCGGTCGACGCCGATGCGGTGGCGGAAGTCGATGCCGGCCTGGTCGGAGATGAAGCAGCCCCAGACGTTGCGGGCGAACAGGGTTGAGGGCCGGGTCTCGACGTCCACACCGGAGTACCAGCGGTGGCGCTCCCAGACCGAGTCGATGCGCTCGAGCATGTAGGGGATCCAGCCCGTGCCGCCCTCGGCGAAGGCGACCTTGAGCGCCGGGAACTGGTGGAACGTCCGCGACAGCAGCAGATCCGCCATCGCCGACATGCTGTTCAGGCCCATCTGAGTGATCGTCACGGGCGTGGGCGCGTCCGGGCTGACGAACGGCGTCCGGCCCGAGGTGCCGAAGTGCATCATCAGCGGCATCCCGGCCTCCTCGGCGCGGGCGAAAACCGGGTCCCAGTGGTCGGTGTGGAACGACGGGAGGCCGAGCGGCGAGCAGTTCTCCGGGAACGAGATGCAGCGCGCCCCGAGGTCGATCGCGCGGCGGAGCTCGGTGACGCACGCGTCGACGTCCCACAGCGGCAGGACGCAGACCGGCACGTAGCGGTCCGGGGCGGCGCCGCACCAGTACTCCAGCATCCAGTCGTTCCAGGCGCGGATGCAGTCGAGCGCGAGGGCGCGGTCGTCGCCCTCGAGGAAGCGGGTGCCGGCGAACCGCGCGAAGCTCGGGAAGCAGAGCTGGGCCCAGACGCCGTCGGCGTCCATGTCCGCGAGCCGGGCGACCGGGTCGTAGCAGCCGGGGCGCATGTCGTCGTAGCGGGCGGGCTCGACGTCCCAGGTCCGCGGGTCCTTGCCCGCGACGGCGTTCAGCCCGATCTGCGGGTACTGCTTGCCCGCGTAGACCCACGTCTGCACGCGCCCGTGCGCCGTGGCGCCGAGCTGGAGGCGGGCCGCGTCGACCTCAACCTCCTCGACGTGCGGGATCGCGTCCCCGTACTTCGCCGGGA
This sequence comes from Sporichthya polymorpha DSM 43042, assembly GCF_000384115.1. Classification (NCBI taxonomy): domain Bacteria; kingdom Bacillati; phylum Actinomycetota; class Actinomycetes; order Sporichthyales; family Sporichthyaceae; genus Sporichthya; species Sporichthya polymorpha. The sequence continues at coordinate 3,299,276 of NZ_KB913029.1, read as the reverse complement.
CCCGCGAGGTCCAGACGTCGGCGGTCTCGATCGCGTGGTCGTCGACCGACACGAGCTTCATCCAGTCCTGCAGAGGCATGCGCAACAGTGTAAATGATTCGCGCAGTTTGTGCAGAGGATCAGTCGTCGTCCGCATCCGCGAGCAGGGCGTCGTAGTCGGCGAGCGGCCGCGTCCCCTCCACCGCGAACCGGGCGAGCAGCGTCTCCACCTCGGTGATCGGGTCCCAGGCCCCGAGCCCGGTGCCGAGTTCGGGGAGCCCGGTGGCCGGCGTGGTGGCGGCGATCACCGCCTCGACGACCGCGCCGGCGTCCTCCCGGTGCGAGCCGCCGACGACCGGGTCGCGGCCGACCCACCCGGCGCGGAGAACGTCGGCGGGCGGGGCGTCGGCGGCGCGCGGGTCGTGGGGACGCAGGACCAGCTGGGCGCGGTGGTCGCGGATGCGCAGGCGGCCGTCGGGGCCGCGCTCGGCGACGCGGATCGCGCGGGCCCGGTTGCGCCCGACAATGCCGACCAGCTCGACGCCGGCAAGCAGCTCGACGCGCGGGACCCCGGCGAGCAGGTCCGTCACGTCCGCTGCCGTGGGCTCGAGGGCGACGGCGGCGTCGACGACCGGGTCGATCGCCGGCGTGTACGTGTCCGCACTCCCCGCGCGGGCGGCGCGCAGGTAGGTGAGCGTCCCGACGCCGACCGCGTCCGCGCCGGGGATGCGCAGCGCCCGGTCGGCCGGGGCCCCGGTGGCGGCGACGACAGCGGTGCAGCGGTCGCGCACCTCGTCCCAGGAGAGGTCGGTTCCGACCGAGACGTTCCCGCGGAAGCGCACGCGCGGGTCGGCGAGGACGGCCGCGAGGCGGCGGGCGACGCCGCGGAGCACCTCCGCGCCGGAGGCCGGACCGTGGCGGAGCATCGCGTCGGGGCGCGGGGACCGCTCGAGCCATTCGACGGCGAGTGCGGAGTTCGCCCGGGCGAGCAGGGCCTCGACAACGGCCAGCCCCGCGGGGCCCGCACCGATCACCGCAACGAGTCGTTCTGCAGGTGCAGGCACGGGTTACAGTGTAAATGATTAGCGGACTTCGAGGAGGACCGATGGCGGCTGCGGCCCCGGACCTGCGCGTCTTCGACGGGCTCTACGTCGACGGGCGCTGGGTGCCCACCGCGGCGAGCGAACCGGTGCTGAACCCCGCGACGGAGGCCGCCATCGCGTCGGCTCCGGTCGGCGGTACGGTCGAGACCGACCTCGCCCTCGCCGCCGCCCGCCGCGCCTTCGACACCGGGCCGTGGCCCCAGCTGACGCCCCGTCAGCGAGGCGCGGCGCTGGAGCGGCTGCTCGGCGTCTTCACCGACTGGGCCGACGCGATCGCCGACGTCGTCATCGACGAGGTCGGCACCTCGGCCATGACCGCCCGGCGCGCGCAGGTGGACACCCCGCTGCGGCACCTCGAGTGGTTCGTCGAGCACCTGCACGGTTGGCGGCCGGAGACCCCGCTCCCCGCGACGACCATCACCGGCCGGCACGGCCGCGTCCTCGGATCCGGCGTGCTGCGCCGCGAGCCGATCGGGGTGGTCTCCGCGATCACGCCGTTCAACGCCCCGTTCTTCCTCAACGTCATGAAGCTCGCGCCGGCGCTGGCTGCCGGCTGCACGCTGGTGCTCAAACCCTCGCCGTACACGCCGCTGGAGGCGCTGCTGATCGCGCGGGCCGCCGAGGAGGCCGAGCTTCCGCCCGGTGTGCTCAACGTCGTCACCGGTGGGCTGGAGGTCGCGCAGCAGCTGACGACCGACCCCCGCGTCGACGCCGTGACGTTCACGGGATCGGATGCGGTCGGCGAGCAGATCCTCGTCCAGGCCGCGCCGACGATGAAGCGCGTGCTCCTGGAGCTCGGCGGCAAGTCCGCGATGATCGTGCTGCCGGAGGCCGACCTCGCGCAGGCCGTCGCCGGCGGCGTCGCGCAGGCCGCGACGTTCTCCGGGCAGGGCTGTGCGTTGTGGACGCGGCACCTCGTCCACCGCAGCCGCTTCGACGAGTACGTCGGCATGCTCGCCGGCGGGCTCGACAAGGTGACCGTCGGCGACCCCCGCGACCCGTCGACGGTGATGGGCCCGCTGATCCGCGAGTCCCAGCGCGCGCGGGTCGAGTCCTACGTCGAGCTCGCGCGCTCCGGCGGCGGCGAGGTCGTCGCCGGCGGCACGCGCCCCGAGGGCCTCGACCGCGGCTTCTACTACCGGCCGACGCTCGTCACCGGCCTCGACAACTCCAGCCCCGTCGCCCAGGACGAGATCTTCGGCCCGGTGCTCCTCGCGATCCCGTTCGACACCGACGACGAGGCCGTCGCGATCGCCAACGACTCGCAGTACGGCCTGTCCGGGGCGGTCTTCGGCGACCCCGCCCACGCCTACGACCTCGCCTGCCGCCTCCGGACCGGCAACGTCTCGATCAACGGCGGCACCGGCGGCATGAGCCCCTGGGCCCCCTTCGGCGGCTGGCGCCGCAGCGGCCTCGGCCGCGAACTCGGCGAGGGCGCCCTCGACGAGTTCACCGAGCAGAAGACGATCCAGTGGCACGCCGGCTGACCACCCTCGCCGCCCCTGTGAAAAAAGGGTGACACCCCTTACTGCGCAGTAAGGGGTGTCACCCTTTCTTCGCATCGAAGGCGGGTCAGCGGCGGGGGAGGCCGAGGACGCGGTCGGCGAGGAGGTCCTTGACGATCTCGGTGGTCCCGGCGGCGATGGTGGCGGCGCGGCCGTAGAGGTACTCGGACGACGCGTGGTTCGCGAGCAGGCCGGCGGGGCCGGAGAGGTCCTGGACCGTCTCAGTCATCCGCCGCCGGGCGAGGCTCCACGCGAGCTTCACCACCGACTGGGCCGGGCCGGGACGTTCGGCGAGCAGGGCCCGCTCCCCCAACAGCCCGGCGACGCGGGCCTCGGCGAGCCGGCGGCCGACGAGGTCGCGCTCGATCGGGTCGAGCGGACGGTTCAGCAGGCCCAGCGCGCGGCGCAAATCCGCCTCGACGGCCTGCGCGAGCGCGACCTGGCCCGAACGCTCGTGGGCGAGCGTCGTCATCGTGACGCGCCACCCGTCGTTCTCCGCACCGAGCAGCGCCGACGCCGGGACGCGGACGCCGTCGAAGAAGACCTCCGCGAACTCGGTCGCTCCGTTGGCCTGGCGCAACGGCCGGGCCGTGACGCCGGGGGTGTCCATCGGCACCAGCAGCGCCGAGATCCCTCTGTGCGCGGGCGCGTCCGGGTCGGTGCGGACCAGTAGCTGACAGTGCGTCGCCTCGACGCCCTGCGAGGTCCAGACCTTCTGACCGTCAATCACATATGCGTCGCCGTCGCGGCGGGCGCGGGTGCGCAGCGAGGCGAGGTCGCTCCCCGCCTCGGGCTCGCTGAAGCCTTGGCACCAGATCTCGGCGGCGTCGAGGATCGCCGGCAGGTGCGCGACCTGCTCCGGCGTCCCGAACGCCATCAGCGCGGGCGCGACGTTGTTGATCCCGAGGACGCCCGCGACCATCGGCGCCCCGGCCCGCGCGAGGACCGCCTCGACGGCGACCCGCTCCGCCGCCCCGAGACCGCGGCCACCGTGCTCGACCGGCCACCCCGGCGCCGCCCAGCCGTGCGCGTGCAGCCGTCGTTGCCACGCGACCCGCGAGGCCCACGACTCGTCGGGGTGCTCGCGCCGGTGTGCTGGGAGCTCCTGCGCCACCAACGCGGCGAACTCCTCCACGATGCTCGTTGCCGTGCTCACCGCCACGCCGTCGGCCCGGTCCGGACGGCGGAGACGAGCTCGCCCAGCGGAGCCGCCCACGGCTCACGGTCGACCGCGGACGCGAGCGGCGGCACCGCCCGCTCCAGCGCCTCGGCGACGGTCCGGACCTGCGGCAGCACCGCCGGTTCGTCCGTCGCCAGGGCGACGAGATCGACGAGCAGGTCGCTGAGCTGATGAACCCGGCCGACCGCCACCTGCGGGTCGTCCGCGCCCGGCCGCGGCCCGAGCAGCAACGCGGTCTCGCGCTGCGCCCACACCGCGACGTGCCGCCGGTCGTGACTCCGCCGCTGGACCCAGCCCCCGGCCGCGCGGGCCAGCAGGTCGTCGCGGAACGGCGAGGCGGGCAGGATGTCGGAGACCGTCCGCACCACCGCCGGCGCAAGACTCGCCACCGAGCCGAGGGCGCCACCCACCGGCGGCAGCACCGGAGCGTCGCGGCGGCGAACCGACTTCGTCCCCAGCACGTTGACGCCCGCGATCGCGCGCCGGGTGTCGCGCAGGGCGTCCTCCATCGACCAGGTCGTCCGGAACCCCCACTGCTCGCGCAGCGCGGTGGTGTCCGCGACCGGGAACTCCTGAAGCATGTCGAGCGCGACGCTGTCGACGTCGGACAGGCCGAGCCGGAACATTGCGTCCATGCTGCGGCCGAGCATCCCGGCGGGGAATCGCACCACACGCCGGCCGAGGATCTCGCCGACGCGTTCGAGGCTCGCGGTCCCGGAGTCGGCGAGGTTGACCAGCCCGGTCCGCTCCCCTGTCGTCACCGCGTACAGGAAGCGCATCACGTCGTCCTGGTGGACGAACTGGAACGGGTTCTCCTCGCCGCGGACGCCGACGAGCACCGGCGTCGCGAGGACGGCCACGGACATCGAGGACACGCTGCGGCCGATCACGATGTTCGGCCGCACCATCGCGAGCGGGACACCGCTGGCGAGCAACTCGTCCTCGACGACCATCTTGTGGTGGGCGTACTGCAGCTCCGGGTCGGGTCGGCGCTCGTCGTCCTCTCGGTACGGCCCGTGACCCGGCGTCACCCCGTAGGCGGTCACCGACGAGGAGAAGATCAGCTTCTCGGTCCCGTGCCGGCGCGCCGCGGCGATGACGTTGCGCGTGCCGTCCAGGTTGATCCGTTCGGCCGCCTCCCGGTCCTTCGCCACGCCCATGAACCACGCGAGGTGCACGACGCGGTCGGCCTTGGCGACCGCGGCGTCGACGGCGTTCGCGTCCCGGATGTCGCCGGGAACGAACTCGGCGCCCGCCGGGAAGTTGGCCGGCCGGCGACGGGCCATGCCGAGCACCTCGACCCCGCCGGCGACGAGGGCCTCGCACAACGGCGCTCCGAACGCGCCGGTCGCCCCGGTGACGAGGACTCTCATGACGGCTGGTTCCAGCCCGACACCGGCGCGGTCCCCTCCAGGACACTCCGCCCGTCAACCGACCGACGAAGGATCAGAAAATCGGGGCCCTTGAGCCCGCGATGATCCTCGGGCCCGAAGGTGATCGACGTCCCCGGCCCACCGGTGCACGCCGGCAGGCGGCGGATCGTCTCCAGACCGTCCCGCAGACCCCAGGGACTTGCCGTCCGCATCCGCCCCAGGCCCACCGCGAAGCAGTGCCCGATGTCGTACCCGCACGTCCCGCCGCTGTTCGCCGGCCGGTAGCCGTACCGCGCCTCGAACCGGTCGAGCACGGCGGCGTAGACCTGGTTCTCCTCGGAGTACTGGTCGACCCCGACCCAGCCCTCGATGCGCCGCGCCCGCTCCTCGCTGTACCCGGCGGACACGTACGCGGTGGTCTGGATCCGCGGCGGATCCCAGCCGATCTTCTCCAGCGCCGGGCGGACGGTCTGGTTGATGCCGCCGAGGCCGAGGTACACGAGCGCATCGGGATCGGCGGCGCGGCACTCCTCGAGCACCGTCGCGAGCTCCTCGACGTGGATCGACGGGTACACCGGCGGCTCGGCGACCACGGCGATGCCGTACTGCGCGATCGCCCGACGGAAGTGCTCGGCGTACTCCTCGCCAATCTGCGTCCGCTCGCGGAGCACGGCCACCCGACGGTGGGAGTGCTGCGCGAGCCACGACGCCATCACGTACGGCTCGTCGGCCAGGCCGCCGTTGGCGATCACGAACGCGAACGGCCCGCGCCAGTGGAGCGTGCCGCAGATCGAGATCGTCGGCAGCCGCAGCTCCTCGGTGAGGTCGAGCACCGCGAGCGAGTTGTCGGTCGTGAACGGCCCGAGAACGCCGAGGACGTCCTGCTCGGCGAGCTCGCGGTAGACGCGGCGCAGCGCGTGGGAGTTCGTCCACGGCTGGCCGTACACCTCGCGGACGACGAGCTCGACGGGCCGCTCGACGATGCCGCGCGCGTGCGCCTCGTCGAGGGCGAACTGGGCCATGTCCGGGAACGCGTCGGACAGACCCGGGTGCTCGGGCAGGTCGACGATCACGCCGAGCCGGTAGGGCTCGATCGGCCGGCCGTGGTACAGCCGCTGCGGGGGCGTGCCGGGCAGGGGCGGACGTTCGCTCACGAGCGGTCCTTCGCGTCGGACGGCGGCGGGAACTGGTCCCGCACCGGCAGGAAGTCGGGCATGCGAAGGCCGCGGCGGAGCCAGTTCCCGCCGTCGAGCACGAGCGTGTGCCCGGTCAGGTAGGCGGCGTACGGCGAGCACAAGAACGTCGCCGCCCAGCCGAGTTCGTGGGGCTGCCCGACCCGACCGGCCGGCACCGTCCGGGCCAGCGACGCCAGGCCCTCCGGCGTGTCCGCCCGCATCTGCGGCGGCACGTCCTCGTGCGGGAACAGGCCGGGCGCGAGGCCGTTGACGCGGATCCCGTCCGGTGCCCACTCGACCGCCAGAGACTGCGTCAGATTCACGACGCCGGCCTTGGCGGCAGCGGAGTGCGCGGTGCCGGGCCCGCCGGTCCAGGCGTAGGTCGCGGCGATGTTCAGGATCGCGCCGGGCCGCGCCGACGTCTGGCAGCGGCGCGCGAACTCCGTACTGGCGAAGAACGTCCCGTCGAGCACGATGTCGGTGACGGCCCGCCAGCCGCGCGGGCTGATGTCCTCCGCCGGCTGCGGGAAGTTGCCGGCCGCGTTGTTCACGAGCACGTCGACGGGTCCGAGCGCGGCCTCGACCTCGTCGAACGCGGCGGCGATCGCCTCGGGGTCGCGGACGTCGACGGCGAACGCGCCGGCTTTCGCCCCGACCGCCTCGATCGCCGCGACGCCCTTCGCATGGTGCTCGGGCTTGCGGGAGAGCACCGCGACCGCGGCACCGAGGCGCGCGAACTCGACCGCGATCGCCTTGCCCAGCCCGGTCCCACCGCCCGTGACCGCGACAACCTGCCCGGCGAACGTCCCCGCCGGGAGCATCGCGGTCCCCAGCGGCGGGGGCACCGGCAGGCCGCTCATGACGCCTCGAACAGAGCGGGCAACGTGCGCGGCGACCGGAACCCGAGGCCGAGCGCCTCGGGCACGGCGGCGTCGGGGTCGAGTCGCAGCCCCGGCAGCCGGCGCAGCAACGTCGTCAGCGCGACGCGCGACTCGGCCCGGGCCAGGTGCACGCCGAGGCAGTGGTGCGGCCCGGCCGCGAAGGCAAGGTGCTGCGCCGCCGGTCGCGTGATGTCGAAGCGGTCGGGGTCCGGCCACACCGCGGGGTCCCGGTTCGCGCCGCTCATGTTGCACTCGACGATCGCGCCCGCGGGGATCCGCACCCCCGCGACCTCGGTCTCCTGCGTGCTGATCCGGTTGACCGACGTCAGCGGCGGCTCCCACCGCAGCGCCTCCTCGATCGCGCGCTCGGCCACCGCCGTCGACCCGGCCGCGACGTCGGCGCGGACCATCTCCAGCTGGTCCGGGTGCGTGAGCAGACCGAGGAGCAGGCTGCCGGTCGACCGCGCCGTCGTCTCCGCGCCGGCGGGCAGCAGGATCCGGCAGAAGTTGACGATCTCCTGATTGGTCAGGCGCTGACCCTCGATCTCGGCCTCGATCAGCAGGCTGATCAGGTCGTCGCCCGGGGCCGTGCGGCGCTCGGAGATCGCCGCGTCCAGGTAGGTCTGCAGCGCCGCGGAGGCGGCGAGCGCGGTCCGCGGGTCGAAGAAGATCGTGATCGTGTCCGCCGCCCACGACGTGAACTTCGGGACGTCGGCGCGCGGGAGACCGAGCATCTCCGCGACGACGTAGACCGGGAACAGCAGCGTGAACTCGCCGATCAGGTCGGCGCGGCCCCGGGCGGCGAACCGGTCGATCAGCCCTTCGACGATCGGCACGACCGCGTCGCGCTCCCAGCGGTCGAGCACCGACTTGCGGAACGCCGACGCGATCGTGTTGCGGTACCTGCGGTGCTGCTCACCGTCCATGCCGAGCAACGTCTCGCCCCACACCTGCGCGATGGTCTCGTTGTGGATCGAGGACGAGAACACCTCGGTGTCCATGAACCCACGCTTGGTCTCGCCGTGGCCGATCAGCGCGAACACCGGCCGCTCGGAGAACACCGACATCGCCTTGCGGTAGTCCTCGAAACCCACGAGCGTCGACTGGCTGTGCGGCTGCACGGGGCAGCGCGCGCGGGCCTCCGCGATCGGCCGGTGGAACTCGGCCACCTGCGCCCGCGGCGAGGCCTCCTCCGCCTTCGCGAGGTGCTCGCTGTAGGCGCGGTCGTCCGCGTCGCGGATCCAGGTGCGCAGATCGCTCACTACGAACGTCCGTCGTTGAAGGCGTCGAGGAAGCCCGCGGAACAGACGACCTTGCGGGTCTCGCCGCGGCGGGTGGTCGTGCCGTCACACGGACGGTAGGTCGGATCCTTCGCGTAGTACGGCATGATCCCGTCCGGCGAGGCGACCCAGTCCCACTCCTCGCCGTCGATCAGGTACTCGACCTTCCGCGGGAACTCGTCGTCGCCGAAGGTGATCTTCGACGTGACGTCCGTGGTCAGCTTGAACGGCCCGTCCGAATTGAGCATCACGGCGAAGCCCCAGTCCTTGCCGCCGTGGCAGATCTGACCGACCTCGATGGTCCCGTCGTCGTACTCGGTCGTCATCGTGTGCCAGGCGATCTCGAGCTCGTTGAAGTACGGCGCGGTGCGCCAGATCGTGCCCGGCCGCAGGTGCTGCTGGTCGAAGCCGAAGAACCCCTCGACGGGCTCGCCGAGGATGTGACCGCTCGCGCGGATCATGTAGGAGCAGTAGAGGTTCCCGCCGTCGCGCATCGGGTCGTACATCGCCGCGCCGGCGTTGCCGACGATGAAGCCCTCCAGGTGGAGGATGTCGCCCTCGTCCCAGACGACCTGATCCTGCGCCGGTTCCTTCCTCACCTCGAGCAGGAACGGCTCCCCCGGCGAGCGGGCCATCCCGACGTGCATGCGGAAGTGGTCGTCGTCGGCGGTGAAGCGCACCGACCCGCCGCGGAAGGCGTCGGGCTGCCGCGGCGAGGTCTGCAGCGCCGTCCCGTCGCTGACGTTGAGCACGAGCCCGTAGGACAGTTCACTCGCGACCTTGCGCAACAGCGTGTGCAGCTTGCCCTCGGGGGTGCGGAACGACCCGTACAGGTAGAGCCCGTCCTGGATCAGCGGCCCGTACGTCCACGTCGGGAGCATCTCGCGGAAGTTGACCTCGATCGCGGACACCACCGTCTGGTGATTGAAGTCGCCGCGACGCTGCGGAACCAGGGTGACCATTCAGTGCGCTCCAGTCGTTCGGGTCTCGCCGCGGCGGATGCGTTCGCTCAGGCCCCAGCCGGCCGGCCGGTGCTCGCCACCGACGGTGGCGCCGCGGAGAATCGGGAGGTCGAGGACGGTCACGAGGCCGGGCGCCGCGGCAGCGACCGCGGGAACGGCGTTGACCATGTACATCGCCGTGCCCCACAACGCCGGACGCGGCTGGACACCGTCGGGGTCCTCCAGGTCGAGGTGCAGGTGGTAGCGCGGCGAGCCCTCGACGTGGACGCCGTACCCCTGCCGCACCATCCACTCCGGGGCGAGGTCGCGCCGCAGCCGGTTGACGTGCTCGATGCGGATCCGCTCGACGCCGCCGATCATCCCGCGCAGACCGAACCGGACCGCCGCGATCGTGCCCTTCGGGATCGGCATCGCGGGGACCTCGAAGTCCTCCGGCGCCGGCGCGGTCTCGGAGAACTCCTCGATGCCGTCGAGCTCCTGACCGAGCGCCTCGGCGATCAGCCGCAGCGGCGCCTCCCACGTCCCGCGGATGCCGCCGGGGGTGAAGAAGCGCGCGCCGTCGGTGGTCTCGCGGCCGAAGTTGAAGTAGTCGAGCTGATGCAGCGGCAGCGGGTCGTAGTCGCGGACCTCGTAGGACGTCAGCAGCTCGATGCGCTCGCAGATCGCGGACAACGTGATCGGCAACGTATGCGCCGCGAAGCCGGGGTCGATGCCGCCGTAGAACAGCGTCGATCCCCCGGCGGCGCAGGCCGCGGCGAGCGGGTCGCGCAGTTCCGGCGGCGCCGAGGCCGGGTGCGCGAGGCGCGCCGATCCGAGCGTGATGACGTCGACGCCGGCTGCGAGGAACTCCGGCAGCCCGTCGACGTTGCGCGAGGGTCCGCAGTGGATCAGCACGTCCGCGCGGGCGGCGAGGATCTCCGCGGTCGACGTGGTCGCGCGGACGCCGGTCGCGTCCCAACCGAGAAAGTCGCCGGCGTCGCGGCCGGCCTTCTCCGGGTTCCAGACCCGCAGGCCGACGAGCTCGAGGTCGGGCCGCTGGAGGACACCCCGCAGGACGAAGTGCCCGACGTCCCCGGTGCCCCACACCGCGACCCGATGCGTGTCCATGCCGCGTACCGTAGCCCAGAAGAGCGCAAATCATCTACAGTTTCTCTTCCGTTCGACGCCCGCGTGGCGCTACGGTCGCGCTGTGAGTCGTGAAGCCGGTTCACGCTCGTCGTCCGGGGTGCGGCGGCACCCCGTCCTCCCGGCCGTGCTGGCACTGGCGCTGCTCGCCGGGTGCGGTTCCCGGCTGTCCCAGGACGAACTGATCGCCCGGAACGCCGGCACCGCCACTGTCGTCGTCCCGGATGCGCCGGCCGCGGACCCGGGGGACGTCGTCGCCGCTCCGGTCCCCTCGCCCGGGGCCGTCCCGGCCGTCGATCCGGGTGGTGCCGCCCCCGCGAATTCGGCGGCCCCGACCGGCGGCCCGAGCGAGGGCGCGGCGCCAATCACCACGGCCGGGACCGGCGGGGCGAAGAAGTCCGACCGAACCGCGTCGGCGGCACCGAAGACCGACAACCAGCCGATCACCATCTGCTCGGTCTCCGAGATGGGCGGCCCGGCGGGCGCGGCGATCGCCCAGGGCGTGAACGGCCTGCAGGCCTGGGTGGGCGACGTGAACAGCCGCGGCGGGGTCCACGGGCACCGGATCCGGCTGATCGTCCGCGACTCCAACTCGGATCCCAACGTCGCGCTGGCGCACGTGCGCGCCTGCGTCGAGAACGACGGCGCCGTCGCGCTGGTCGGCGGGATGGCAACGCTCACCGCCGCGGGCTACCGGTCCTACCTGGAGAGCAAACGCGTGCCGTCGATCGGCGGCGACTGCGGGACGTACGTGTACAACTCCTCCCCGGTGTTCTTCAACCAGTGCGCGGCACCGGAGACCAGCGTCTGGGCCATCGCCCAGGAGGCGGCGAAGGCGGGGACGGCGAACAAGAAGTTCGCCTTCCTGTACTGCCAGGAGGCGTCCGCGTGCGCCAACGGCCGCAAGTGGATGGTCGACGACCGGTTCGTCGAGCGGAACGGCCTCGAGCTCGCCTACGCCAAGCAGTTCAGCCTGACGCAGCTCGACTTCACCAGCGAGTGCACGGCGATGAAGGCCGCCGGCGTGACCGTGGTGTCGGCGATCGTCGACCCGTCCGGTCTGCAGCGGATGGGCCAGTCCTGCACCCGACAGGGGTTCAACCCGGTCTGGGTGCAGCTGTACGCGAGCGTGTACTCGGACACCGCGACGAAGCCGGGGCTCGGGAACATCCGGCTGCAGATGCCGACCATGCCGTTCTGCTGCCTGACCGGCAAGGACGCGCAAAACACCGCCTTTCAGCGCTACCTGACGGCGTTCGAGCGCTTCGGCGGCCTGCGCGCGCCCGGGCCGGCCGTGCCGCTGGGCTGGACGTCGGGAGTGCTCTTCGAGCGGTTCCTCGACGAGGTCGCGAAGGTCTCGCCGTCCGTCACCTCGGCCGTCCTGCTTCGGGCCGCGGACGGGATTCGGAACGAGACCCTCGGTGGACTCGTGCCCGCCATCAATCTGACGGCGGGTGAGAAAACGCCGGACTCCGGCTGCTGGTTCGTCATGGAGGCCCGCAACGGTGGTCCGTTCGGAGCGCCCGACGGACTGGGACTGACCTGTCGGCCGCGGTAGGCGCTGGTCGGCAGAAGCGCAAATCATCTACAGTTCTGCCCATGACGAATCGCTTCGCGGGAACCGTGGTCCTGATCTCCGGCGTCGCGCGCGGGCAGGGGCGCAGTCACGCCGTCCGGCTCGCCGCCGAGGGCGCGGACATCATCGGCTTCGACATCTGCGCCGACATCGCGACCAACGAGTACCCCCTGGCGACGCTCGACGACCTCGAGGAGACGCGCAAGCTCATCGAGTCCCGCGACCGGCGCGCGGTGCTGGTGCCGGCGGACGCCCGCGACCGCAACGCGGTGCGCGACGTCGTCGCGCGAGGCGTCGCCGACCTCGGCGGTCTCACGCACGTCGTCGCCCAGGCCGGCATCTGCCCGCTCGGCAACGAGGACCCGCAGGCGTTCGTCGATGTGGTCGACACCAACCTCGGTGGCGTGCTCAACACCGTCGGCGCGGCGATCCCGCACCTGAAGGCCGGCAGCGCGATCGTGTGCACCGGCTCGCTGGCCGGGCTGATCTCCGGCGGCACCTCGCGCAACGCCGGCGGCGGGCTCGGCTACAGCTGGTCGAAGGTGACGATCGCGAGCTACGTCCACGACCTGGCGAAGGTGCTGGCGCCGAAGAGCATCCGCGTCAACGCGGTGCACCCGACCAACACCGACACCCCGATGCTGCAGAGCCCGCCGATGTACCGGGCGTTCCGCCCGGATCTGGAGAACCCCACCGCGGAGGACGCCCGCCTCTCGTTCCCCGCGCTGAACGCGATGCCGACGCCCTGGGTGGAGCCCGGCGACGTCAGCGACGCCGTGCTGTTCCTGCTCTCCGAGCAGGCGCGGTGGATCACCGGCGCCCAGCTCCCCGTCGACGCCGGCGCTTACGTGAAGGCGAGCTCGCGGCCGGCTCGCTGACTCTGCGTCAGGACCGGCGCAGCTCCCCGCGGACCAGCAGGCGCAAGGCGTTCGCCGCCCGCTCGTAGCGATCGGGGTCGACGCGGGCGCTCATGCGCATCTGACCGTAGACGATCGCCTGGAACATCAACGCCACGTCCGCTTGCGGGGCGGCCAGGTCGTCGTCGGCGTCGCACATCGAGGCGAACAGGGCGGGGATCCGGGCAGCCTGGTCGGCCAGGTCGGCGAGCTCGGGGTGATGGGCCAGCTCGTCGTCGAGCCCGCTGACCAGGCGGGCCAGCGTGGGGTCGGTGCGCATGAACTCGATGCCGACGTCGATGGTCGCCTCGAAGCGGTCGAGCACGCGGCGTTCGGGCAGTACGCGGCGTTCGAGCTCGGCCACGATCTCGTCGATCGCCGCGGTGACCGCTGCGGCGTAGAGCCCAGCCTTGTTGCCGAAGTGGTGGTACAGCGCGGGTTTCGTGACCCCGGCGGCCGCGACGACATCACCGACGTTGGTGGCCGCGTAACCGGACTCGGCGAAGCAGCGCCGGGCGACGCGCAGGATCTCAGCGCGGGCGGACGGGGCGTCGCCCGCGGGCCGGCCTGCCGTGCGGCGCGGAGTCGCTCTCGCCATCTGCACACCCTTGCCGTCGTCGGGACCGCTCTCTAATATACCCGCAGGTATATTACTGACCTGGCGATCCGTCATCGGAGGCGTTGTCCATGGGCCGGCAGAACTCCCCCGTCCGTCCGAGCGGCCGTTTCGGCTTCCAGCCCGTCGGCGGGATGGTGGAGCCCGACGGCCACAGCCAGTGGGGGCCGATCCTCGGCCTGCCGATGAACATGGCCTACGCGTACGGGACCCTGCGCGCCGAGGACGGCACGTACTGGTGGCCGATCCGCGGGGCGTACGAGTCCGTGAGTCGGCGGATGCACCTGTCGGAAGCGCGCGACGCGGTGGACTTCGTCTGGGCGCCGGAGGGCGAGGCGTGCGACGTCGGGCCGGTCGAGACCGAGAAGCGCGACGGCTGGACCGGGACCTGGCGCGCGGACGGCTCCCCCGTCCTCGCGACGAACGGGCCGGAGTTCCGCTGGACCGAGCCCGGGTTCCTCGACGTCCACGGTGAACTCGTCGGCCCCGCGATCCAGTTCTTCATGCCGGACGCCGCCGAGCCGCTCGTCTACACCTCACGACTGTTCCGCGGGACCGGGACGATCAAGGGCCAGCCGGTGCGCGGGCTGTTCTTCCACGACTCGATGCACATGCCGGCGGACCAGGACTTCATCCGCAGCGCGTACATCACCGACCTGCAGGCCGCGTGGGTCGCGTTCGCGACCGAGTTCGAGGACGGCACCGTCCACGCCGGGCATCTGGTCTGGGGCACCGAGGGTTTCGACATCCTCCTGATCCACCGGACCGACGGGGAGCCGATCGTGCTGCGCGACATCGACGTGGCGGTGCGCATCGTCGACGACTACCCGGTCGAGGTCCGTTACTCCGGCGGCGGCGAGACCTGGATCTGGACCGCCCACCCTCAGTGCTACCGCGACCCGATCCGCGCCGACCTCCCCGAGGGCCACCGCCGCATCCAGGGCTGGGTCGTCCGCGCGGGCGAGACCCGTCGCCCCGTCGCCACCGAGGCCCTCATGGAGACCTACAACGGCCGCCTCACCGACGTCCTGATGTAGCAGCACCCCCGCCCCCGCCCCCGCCCGTGGCGGCGACGGCGCCCGCTGCTCATGCATGAGCAGGAGGTCGAAAATCGGACACCCGACGCCCGAAAATCGACACCCCGCTCATGCATGAGTAGCGGACACGGCCGCATCCTGCTCATGCATGAGCGGGAGGTCGAAAATCGGACACCCGACGCCCGAAAATCGACACTCCGCTCATGCATGAGCGGAGTGTCAGGGCGGCCGGCGGGCCGCTACTCGAAGAGAGGCGCGGTGCGGGCCTTGCCGCCCTTGAGGAGGCGGGTCTCGATCTCCTCGACGTGGGCGCGCCAGACCTCCTCCGCGCCGTCGGCGTCACCGGCGCGGACCTTCTCCAGCAGCTCCTCGTGGGCCCGGTGGGCGCGGCCGTTGCGGCGGGGCTCGGCGGCGAGCTGGGCCTCGTACAGATGAGAGGTCGCGCCGGTGAGCAGGTCCATCGCGAGGGCGAGGGACGTCGAGCCCGAGAGGGCGGCCACCTCGGCGTGGAAGGTCAGCGCCGCACGGGCGCCAAGAACGCCGTCGGCCTTCTCCGCCTCGATCGCGGCTTCGAGGGCGGCGACGACGTCCACGCCGGCGCCGTTCGCCGCGCGCTCGGCGACCATACGGGCCAGCGGCGGCTCCAGCGCGACACGCGCGGCCTGGTAGTCCGCGACCGACGCCGAGCGCGACTGGAGAATCAGGCCGAAGTAGCGGGCGGCGGTGCCGATGTCGGGCTGGGTCACCTCGATGCCGCCGCGGGCGCCGCGGTGCACCTTGATCAGGCCCTCGGACTCCAGCACGACGAGCGCCGCACGCAGCGTCGCGCGCGAAGCGCCGAAGCGCTCGCGGAGTTCGGGCTCGGGCGGGAGGCGCTCGCCGACGGTCAGCTCGCCCGTGACGATCTGGCGGCGCAGCTGCGAGGCGAGCCGGTCCGCGCCGGTCGAGTGCAGAGGGACGATCTCAGTCATTGACGGTCCCTCAGAACAGGTCCACGACGCCGCGCGGATCGGTGTCGGAGCCCAGTGCGTGACTGACCGCCTCGACGTGCGTGCGCCACAGCGCCGTCGCGGCGGCGACGTCCTCGGCCTCGACGTGCTCGACGAACCGCACGTGCGCGCGGTGACCTTTCATCAGCGCGGCCCGGTCGGTCGCGGCCGGCGAGACCTGGGTCTCCTCCGCGACGCGGACGTCGGTGTGCCGCTGCACCACGTCACCGAGGACACCGAAGACGGCGTGCAGCGTCACGTTCCCCGAGAGCTCGACGACGAGGTCGTGGAAGGCGAAGCTCGCATGGCTGAACGCGGCCGGGTCGTCGAGGGAGTCGCGCTCGCGCTGCAGAGCCTCCTGCAGGGCCTTGCGGACCTCGGGGTCGCCACCACGGGCCGCGAGCATCCCCGCGGCCGGGGGCTCGACGACCGCGCGCGCCCGCTCGACGTCGAGCAGCGTCGTCCCGCGCATCTGCAGGTGGACGCCGGCATACCGGCCGGCGACCTTGATCGACGGCTGGCGGACGAACGCGTCGTGCCCGCCGCGGCCGACCTCGACCAGGTTCTCGGACTCCAGGATCCGGTAGGCCTCGCGCAGCGTGGGGCGGGAGACGCCGTAGGCCTGCATGAGCACGGTGCCCGGCGGAAGCTCGCCGGACTCGGCGAACGCGCCCGACGCAATGCGCCGGCGCAGGTCCTGGGCGACCAGCTCCGCTACCTTGGGGACACGCATCGGGTCGGCGCCGAGGTCAGGGAAGTCCTGACTCACCGCTCACCTCCCTGACGGCGCCCAGCGCGGCCGCGCCTCCAGCGTAGCGGCCAATCTCCGAAAATCATCTACCATCTTGGGCATGGCTTCCCCGCCGCCGGACGGCCCCGGCCATCCCCCGCTGCCGGAGCTGGAACTCGACAACCGAGCGTTCTGGACCGGCGGCGAGACCGGCGAGCTCCGCATCAGCCGGTGCGGCGGGTGCCGCCGGTGGCTGCACCCGCCGGTCCCGGTCTGCCGACACTGCCTGTCCACCGACGTCGTCCCCGCGGTCGCGGCCGGCACCGGCACGGTGTTCTCCTTCACGGTCAACCACCAGCCCTGGATGCCGGGGATGGCGGTGCCGTTCGTGGTGGCCGTCGTCGAGCTCGACGACGAGCCCGGCCTGCGCCTCGTGACCCGGCTGACCGGCGTCGAGCCCGCCGACGTGCGGGTCGGCCTGCCGGTGCGGGTCGTCTTCTCCCAGCACGAGGACGTGTGGCTCCCGCTCTTCACTCCGCAGGAGCCGGCATGACGACCAATGCCGTTCTCACCGGTGTCGGGCAGTCGGAGGTCGGCCGCCGGCTCGGCCGCTCGGGGATGTCGCTGACCAGCGAGGCCGTCCTCGCGGCCCTCGCCGACGCCGGGCTCGACCGCGCCGACATCGACGGCGTCAGCACCTGGCCCGGGGCCCACTCCCCCGCGCCGGGCTTCTCCGGCGCCGGTGTGTTCGACGTCGTCGACGCCTTCGGCCTGAACGTGCGCTGGTTCTCCGGCGGGTCCGAGACCGCGGGGCAGCTCGGGGCCGTGATGAACGCGGTCGCCGCCGTCGAGGCCGGGCTCGCGCGGCACGTCCTCGTCTTCCGGACCGTGTGGGAGTCGACGGCGACGACGCTGGCGCAGGGCCGGCGGGCGTCGGTCGTCGGTTCCGGTTCGGCCCGCGTCAGCGGCTGGACCTCCTACCTCGTCCCGTTCGGCGCGATGTCCGCCGCGACGTGGGCCGCCCTGTACGCGACCCGGCACATGCACGACTTCGGGACGACCCGCGAGCAACTCGGTTGGCTCGCCGTCATCCAGCGGCAGTACGCCGGCCTGAACCCGAAGGCCGTGTACACCGACCCGCTGACGCTCGAGGACTACCTCGCGGCCCGCCCGATCGCCGAACCCCTCGGGCTGTACGACTGCGACGTCCCCGTCGACGGATCGACCGCGTTCATCGTGTCCCGGGCTGACGCCACGTCAGGACTGAACGCGCCGGGCGTCCGCATCGAGGCGTTGAGCAGCGCACTCGGCGGCCGGCCGGACTGGTTCTCCTACGGCGACGGCGCCGAGATGATGGCCACCGAGGTCGGCCGCGACCTGTGGACCCGCACCGACCTGCAGCCCTCCGACGTCGACTGCGCCCAGCTCTACGACGGCTTCACGATCTTCACGCTGATGTGGCTGGAGGCTCTCGGCCTCGTACCGCGCGGTGAGGCCGGCCCGTTCGTCGAGGGCGGGACGCGCATCGACGTCGGCGGTGACCTACCGGTGAACACGTCAGGCGGGCAGCTCTCGGCCGGCCGCCTCCACGGCTTCGGCCACCTGCACGAGGCGTGCCTGCAGCTCCGCGGTGAGGCCGGCCACCGGCAGGTCTTCGCCGCCGAGGTCGCCGTCGTCGCCGCCGGTGGCGGTCCGCTCGCCGGCGCCCTGCTCCTCACCCGCGAACGCTGACGTCGAAGAAAGTCGAAGGACACTGCGCATGAGCTACGAGACGATCCTGTTCGACGTCGGCACCGACCACGTCGCGACGATCACGTTGAACCGGCCGGAGAAGCTGAACGCGTTCAACGAGGCGATGCTCGCGGACTTCGTCGCCGCATGGGAGCGCGTGCGCCTCGACGACGACATCCACACCGTCGTCCTGCGCGCGGCCGGCGACCGCGCGTTCTGCACCGGCGTCGACGTTCAGGAGGGCCTCGACTTCCCGGAGAACCCGTGGAGCCAGCGCGACCCCGGTACCGCGCTCGGGCCGAAGGCCAACCTGGTGTGGAAACCGGTGATCGCGGCCTGCCACGGGATGACCGCCGGCGGCGCCTTCTACTGGCTGAACGAGGCGGATCTCATCCTGTGCGCCGAGGACACGCAGTTCTTCGATCCGCACGTCTCGTACGGGCTGACCGCGGCGCTGGAGCCGATCGGCCTCGCCCGCCGGATCAACCTCGGCGACACCCTGCGCATCGCGCTGCTCGGCCTCGACGAGCGCATGTCCGCCGAGCGGGCGCTGCAGATCGGGCTCGTCACCGAGGTCGTCCCGCGCGAGCAGCTCTGGGAGCGGGCGCACGCCCTCGCCGCCGCGATCGCCGCCAAGCCCCCCGCCGCCGTCCAGGGCACCGTCCGCGCGGTGTGGGAGTCCCTCGACCTCGCCCGTTCCGTCGCCCAGGCCCACGGCCTCGCCTACACCCAGATCGGCAACCCGATCGCCACGGCCCAGGTCGATCGCGCGACCTTCACCAAGCCCACGTGGACCCTGCGCTGACCCCGCCTGTGGAAAAGAAAGGGTGACACCCCTTACTCGTCAGTAAGGGGTGTCACCCTTTCTTGTCGTCAGAGGCGGGCGACGGCGGCGGCGGTGTCGAGGTCCTCGACGGCGGCGGAGGAGCGGCGCCAGCTGGCCTTGACGTTCTCGGGGGCCTGGAGTCCGGGCCAGGCGACGGTCATCGCGGCGGCGTCCCAGGCCTCGCCGGCGAAGAGGCGGTAGCGGGAGAAGGCGCGGTCCAGGGAGTCGACGTCCCGGACGCCGTGGGAGCGCAGGCCCTCGAGGTACCGCTCGAGCAGGGCGCGCTCGTGGGTCGAACGCAGGTCCGCCTCCAGCCCGGTGACGCAGAAGTACGTGACCTCGCGCAGGCCCGGGCCCTGCCAGACGACCTGCCAGTCGAGCAGGCCGCCGCGGCCGTCGGGCATGCGGAACGTGTTGCCGAGGTGCGAGTCGCCGTGCAGCAGCGTCAGCGGGCCGACCTCGAACTCCCGGTACTGCGTCGACTTGGAGTTCAGAACGTCGACCAGACGGCGCACCGCGGGCGTGACGTTCTCGCCCTTCTTCAGCGCGCCCGCGCGGCCCTGCTTGTAGAACGTCTTGAGGACCCCGTAGCCGGGGCGCCGGGACCACGTGCGGGCCCAGGGCCACGCGGTGCCGAGGCGCGGGTCCGCCCAGTGCGTCGCGTGGAGCTTGGCGAAGCAGTCCATCATCGCCTCGGCGTGGGCGAGGTCGCAGTCCGACCCCAGCGCCATCGGAACGCACTGACGAGCCGTCAGGTCCTCCAGCACGAGCAGGTGCCGCGCGCCGTTGCCGGCCCAGGTCCAGTACGCCGCCGGCACCAGGTCCCCGAGCTGCGGCGCCACCTCGCGGTAGAAGTGCACCTCGTTGACCGCCATGTCGAGCGAGGCGACCATCGTGCGGTTCTTCGCCGAGAGCGGCGTGCTCTTGACGTACAGCGAGGCCGGCAGACCGGCGGCGACGCCGGCGTCGTTCCAGATGACGCCGAGCCGCCGCCGGTCCGTGGTGCCGGAGCTGCCGTCGAACGGGCGGCGGAACGCAGGGATTCGAGGTTCATCAGCGCTTGCTCAGGACGATGTCGGAGGCGTTCCGGTCCCAGGTCGTCGCGGTGACGCCCTCGTCGCGGAGCTGGTACTTGAGCACCTTGTTCGTCGGGTTGCGCGGGAGGTCGTCGCGGAACTCGATGTACCGCGGGACCGCGAAGTACGGCAGCTGGTCCAGCGACCAGCGGCACAGCTCAGCCGGGTCGAGGGTCTGACCCTCCCTCAGGACGACGGTGATCTTCAGCTCGTCCTCGGACAGGTCGCTCGGCACCGCGTGCGCGGCGACGTCCGCGACCGCCGGGTGCTTGCGGAACGTGCCCTCGACCTCCATCGAGGAGATGTTCTCCCCGCCGCGGCGTAGGTAGTCCTTCTTGCGGTCGACGAACCACAACCACCCGTTCTCGTCGAACCGACCCAGGTCGCCGGTGTGGAACCACATGTTCCGCATGACGGCCTGCGTCGCCTCGGGCCGGCGCCAGTACCCGGAGAACATGACGTAAGGCCGCAGCGGCCGCGCGACGATCTCCCCCACCTCACCGACGGGCAGTTCGTTGTCGTTGTCGTCGAAGATGCGGACGTCGAAGTCGTCGTTGTACGTGCCCGCCGAGCCCCACGGGTGCTTCACGCCCTCGGGCGTCCAGGTCAGGAACGTGGTCTCGGTCAGGCCGAACACCGAGCTGCCGACGTGCTGCGCGCCGAAACGCTCGTGCCAGATCTGCGCGGTCTCCGGGGTGTACGGCGCCCCGCCCGCGACGCGGATCTGCCCCTTGCAGGCCAGCAGTTCCGGGGTGTCGTCCATCTTGGCGATCAGCGGGATCATCATTCCGAGCAGCGTCACGACGGTCGCGCCGGTGCGGTGGATCTCGGGCCAGAAGTTCGACAGCGAGAACCGCGGGAAGATCGCCGCGGTGTTGCCGAGCATCGCGGAGGCGAGCACGGTCGTCGCCGCTGCGTTGAGGTGGAACAGCGGCAGCGGGGACCAGAGCACGTCGCTGGCGACGCGGTTGCGCATCGACCCACGCGCCACGTTGCAGACGTAGTTGTGGCTGAGCATGCAGCCTTTGGACGGCCCCGTCGTCCCGGAGGTGTAGATCAACAGCGCCAGGTCACCCGGGGCGGGACGAAGCGCCTCCGCTGCGGGCAGCGCATCCGCCTGCGTCAGCGCCTCGATCGGCTCGATCCGCACGGACGACCCCGCCGGGATCTCCCCGCCCCGTTGGACGAGCACGCGCAGCTCGGGCAGCTCGTCGGCGACGGCGAGGACGCGATCGGCGTGGTCCGGCTCCGCGACGACGACGCCGGCCCCGCTGTCGGCGAGCTGGTGGCGCAGGTACTCACCCTTGTAGGCGGTGTTGACCGGGACCCAGATCGCCCCGAGCGCGTTGGCCCCGAACCAGACCGCGACGGCGTCGACGGAGGTGTCGAGCACCGCGGCGACGGTGTCGCCGGGGCCGACGCCGAGCTCGCGGAGCCCGCGCGCGACGCGCAGCGACCGCTCCCAGACCTCGGTGAACGAGTGCGCCACCCCGGAGAGCTCCAGCCACGTGCGGTTCCCGAACCGCTGCGCGGCGTTCGCGACGACGTCCACCACGTTGGTCTGCGGCCCGACCGTCCAACCGCCCTCGATGCGTCCCATGCCACCGCCTTCTACGTGTGCCCGAGTACATCGCGAAACCCGGGTAGTGGAGATATCGCCCTGGTCACCGTTACTCCGTGAACCTAGTAAACCAGGTGAGATTTCTGGGTACACTCCTTCCTGTGACGCAGCTCGCTCTTCGCCGGATGAGATCCGGCGCCGCCCTGGTGGCCGACGCCCGGCTGGGCAGCAAGGCCCAGTGCAACGGGAGCTAGTGACGTGCGAATTCTGATCACCGGGGTCAGTGGCCTCGTCGGCCTCGCCACGGCCCGGCGCCTCGTCGGCGCGGGGCACGACGTGCTCGGCGTCAGCCGGTCCGCGCCGCTCGAGCTCCCCCGCGGGGCGCGGCACCGCTCGCTCGACGTCCGGGACGCGGACGGCCTGCGCGAGGCCGCCGCGGGCGTCGACGCGATCCTGCACTGCGCGTTCATGCTCGACGACCGGGCCGGGGCCGACGCGATGACGGCGGTCAACCTCACCGGGACCGCGAACGTCCTCGCGGCCGCGGAGGCCACGGGCGCGCGCCGCGTGGTGTTCCTGTCGTCCTCCACGGTGTACGGCGGGCACCCGGACCGCTACCGGCGCACGCTGCGCGAGGCCGACGGGCCGCACCCGCACCCCGATCACCCCTACGCGCACCAGAAGATCCGGTGCGAGCAACTGCTGGCGGAGGCGACCGAGCGCGGGCTGGAGACGCTCGCCGTGCGCTCCGGCGTCATCCTCGGACGCGGGACGGACAACCGGTTGCAGGAGGCCCTCGCCGCCCCGGCGCAGGTCGCGCCGCCGGGCGCCCTGCCGTGGCAGCTGATCCACCACGACGATCTCGCGCGGTTCCTCGTCGGCGCGCTCGAGCCGGGCGCGCCGACCGGGGTCGTCAACGTCGTCGCGCCGGACGGCGTCCCGCTGCGCGACCTCGCCGCGGCCCTCGGCCGCCCGGCCGTCCCGGTGCCCACGTCGGTGCTGCGGAAGGCGACGAAGCTCCCCGGGGTGCGGATCGCCGCCGGTGAGCTGGAGTTCGCCTTCGGCATGCCGCAGCTCGACACCACCCGCCTGACCGAGGAGTTCGGCTTCACCCCGGCGTGGTCGTCCGCGGAGACCGCGGAGGACACCCGCCTCGCCGTGATGGGCCGTTCGACCTTCCGCGGCCGGGTGCGTGCCCTGCCGGGCCGGACGGGCTACGACCACCAGGTCGTCCCCGACTCGGTCGGTCCCGCCGACGGTGCGCCGCTGGCCTGGGCCGCCGACAACGCGACGCGGGGTCAGTTCGACACCCCCGTCGACCCCCGCTTCCCGGTCTACTCGCAGACGAATCTCTCCGAGGCACTGCCGGGCCCGTGCACGCCGCTGACGATCGACGTCCAGGGCCGCGGTCTGCGCGGCACCACGACCGCCGTCGCGCGGTTGCTCGGCCTGCCCGAGCCGCTGCGGACCGAGGCGTGCGCGCGCCTGCAGGCCGTGCACGGCCACTGCTTTTACATCAACGCCAGCGGCACCTGGCAGCTCGCGGCGCAGATGCCCGGCACCTCCCCCGACGCGCTCGCCGACCAGTGGGTGGGCCGGCACGTCGCCGCGCTGCCCGGCGGCAAGGCCGCGATCCCAGGCACCTGGAAGGCACCCGCGGTCGGGGCGCTGCAGCGCGTTCGCTCCGTCGCCGGGGCCGGCGTCGCGATGCTGGCGCTCGCCGCGTCGGTTCAGCGCGACGTCGCCGAACTGCGCCGGCAGGTCGCGCGGCTGACCGCCCTCGCCGACCGGGCGGACGACCTGCCCCCGGAGCGGCTCGCGCTGGGCACGTTGCTCGCCACCGACGTCCTCGCCTGGGCGTGGACGGTGCAGGGGCAGCTCAACCTGGTCTCCGGCGCCGTCCTGGACCGCGCCGGGTCCGCGGACGGGCCGGGCGGCGCCGAGCTGCCCAGCGCCGCGACGCTGCGCGGCGTCACCGAGCTCGCGCGCACCGCGGCCCGGACGCCCGGACTACTCGATGTCCTCACCGACGTCTCTCCCGGCCGAGCCGAGCGCGTGCGGCAGCAGTTCCCGGCGTTCTGGGCCGAGGTCACGCGCGCGCTGCAGGCCTTCGGCCACCGCGGCCCGGGCGAGGCCGAGCTCTCCTCCCGCCGCTTCGGCGACGACGTCGACCGCCTGCTTGCGACCGTGGGCCGCGCGGCCCGCTCGGTGTCGGCAGAGGCGCCGCACACCACCCCAGGACGCCGTTCGCCGCTGCGCCGGTACGCGGACCACCTGCTGCACCTGCGCGAGGACAACCGCGATCTGACGGTCCGTGTGATGTCGGCGCTGCGCCGGCTCGCCCTCGCCCAGGGCGCGCGCATGACCGCCGCGGGCCGGCTCGCCGACCCGGAGGACGTGTTCTACCTGCTGCGCGACGAGCTCGCCGACCCGCCCGCCGACGCGATCGAACGCGTCCGGGCCCGGCGGGCCGAGCGCGACCGGCTGGCCGCGCTCGGGATGCCCGCGGTGTTCGCCGGCACCTGGGCCGCGCGGCCGGTCACCACGCCGCTGGGGGCCGGTGAGAGCCTCGCCGGCATCGGCATCGGGGGCGGCAAGGTCCGCGGCCGGGTCCGCGTCGTGGGCCCGGACACGGTCGAGGAGTTCGAGCCCGACGAGGTGCTCGTCGCCCACGTCACCGACATCGGCTACACCGCCCTGTTCGGCTACGCCGCCGCGGTCGTCACCGACCTCGGCGGGCTGATGTCGCACGCGGCGCTGGTCGCCCGCGAGTACGGCGTCCCCTGCGTCGTCGACACGCAGGAGGCCAGCGAACGACTGGTCACCGGTGCCCTGGTCGAGGTGGACGCCGATGCCGGCACGGTGACGATGCTCGAGTCGGCGACCGCGGCCGACGGAACGGAGGTCACGGCATGACGGAGTCCTCGACGGCAGCCGCCCGCGGGTGCCCGGTGGTCCACGACGAGACCAAGCCGGAGCCCGCGCCCTTCCCCGGTCTGTTCGCGCGCTTCGACGGCTACCGCGACCACAACTCCTCGGTGCTGTGGTCCACCGACGCCCAGGGCTACTGGATCTTCACCGACCACACGACGATCCTCGAAGGGCTGCGGCAGACCGACCTGTGGTCGTCGAAGGTGATCACGGTGACCGACCCCGAGCCGCGGATGCTCTGGATCCCCGTCATGCTCGACGCCCCGGAGCACGTGCGCTGGCGCAACCTGCTTGCCGCCTGGTTCACCCCGCGCCGGGTGAAGTCGATGGCCGACGAGCACCGCCGGCTGGCCGTTGACGTGGTCGCCGGGATCGCCGACCGCGGCCGGTGTGACGTGGTGTCAGACTTCGCTCGCGTCTACCCGTCGACGATCTTCCTCTCGCTGATGGGGATGCCGCAGTCGATGCTCGGGCAGTTCTACGAGTGGGAGCACGACCTGCTCCACCTGACCCCCGCCGAGGACCCCGGCAACGAGCGCCGCAACGCGGCCGGGGGCCGGATCCAGAAGTACTTCCGCGAGCTCCTCGCCGAGCGGCGGGCCGAGGCCGACGCCGAGGCGGCCGACATCGTCCGTGCGGCGCTGTCGTGGGAGTTCGACGGCCGGCCCGTCGACGACGCGGACCTGCTGAACTGTCTGCTGCTGCTGTTCATGGCTGGGCTCGACACCGTCGCGAACGAGCTCGCGTTCGCCCTGCACCACCTCGCCACGCACCCGGCGGACCGGGAGCGCTGCGTCGCGAACCCCGAACTCTGGCCGGTACTGGTCGAGGAGGTGCTGCGGGTCTACCCGTCCGTGCAGACCGCGCGCAAGGCGACCCGGGACGCCGAGTTCGCCGGTGTGCAGGTGCGCAAGGGCGACATGGCGCTGTTCCCCCTCGCCGCTGCCGGTCGCGACCCGAAGGTGTTCGCCGACTCGCTCCGCGTCGACCTCGACCGCCCCGCCTCCGAGGGTCGGCACCTGACGTTCGGCTCCGGCCCGCACCACTGCCTCGGCGCGCACCTCGCGCGGCAGGAGATGGTGCTCGCGCTTCAGGAGTGGCACCGCCGCATCCCGACCTACCGACTGCACGAGACGCCGCTGCTCGAGGGCGCGCAGGTGTGGGGCCTGACCGGGCTGGAGCTCCAGTGGTGATGCAGCCGATGCGCGAGTGGGGCCTGCCCTGGCCTGGTTCCGAGACGGCCGCCGCGGCCGAGGCGGCCGGCGCGGCCGCGTTCTGCGCCGGGGAGTTCGCCGACCACGACTCCTACGTCGCCTCCGCCCTGATGGCCGCGAGCACGTCGAGGGCGAGGTTCGGCCCGGGCATCGCGTACGCGTTCACCCGCTCCCCGTTCTCGCACGCCTCGGCGGTGCGCCACCTCGCGAACGTCGCCCCTGGCCGCGTCTTCCTCGGCCTCGGCAGCGGAACGCCGCGCATGAACGGCGACTGGTTCTCGGTCGAGGCGTCCCGGCCGGCGGCGCGGATGGCCGACCTGGTGCAGGCGATCCGCGCGTACCTGACCGCCGAGAACGGCGAGAAGATCCAGCACTCCGGCGAGTTCTACTCGATCGACGCGGCGATTCAGGCGCCGGTGCTGGGCAGGCTCGACGTGCCGATCGTGCTCGGTGCGTTCAACCCCGTCATGCTGCGCACGTGCGGCCGCGTCGCCGACGGCGTCCTCGGTCACGGGCTGTTTACCGACCGCTGGTGGGCCGAGACCGTCAATCCCGCGCTGGCCGCGGGTGCGGCCGACGCCGGCCGCGACCCGGCGACCCTGCTGCGCTGGGGCTGGGTGATCACCGCCGTCGACGACGCCGACCCCGAGCGGGCCGTGCTCGACGCGCGTCGGCAGGTGGCGTTCTACCTGACCGTGAGAACCTACGACCGGCTGGTCGAGCTGCACGGCTGGCAGGAACAGGTGGGGGCGATCCGGGCCGCGTTCCGGAGCGGCGACACGGAGGGGATGGCGCGAGCGGTGGACGACGAGATGCTCGCCGCGATCACCGTGTGCGGCAGTACCGCCCAGGCCCGCGAGGCCCTTGCCGCCCGCACGCATCTCCCCGAGCTCGGCTTCCTCGCGCCGCCGTCGTTCCTCGTCGGCCGTCGTCGCAAGGCCGGCTACGAGGCCGCCGCGATCGAGCTCGGCCGCACGCACTGCGCACCGGCCGACGGAACGGGAGGGTGACCATGTCGACGAACTCGTTGGCCCCGCTGATGACCGCGGGCACCGGACGGTTGCTGCGGTCGCCCAAGACGGCGGAGCTGGTCGCCGCGACGCTGCGCCGCATGATCGTCACCGGCCAGTTGGGCGAGGGCGACTTCCTGCCCCACGAGGCCGAGCTGATGGCGCACTTCGGGGTCTCGCGGCCGACGCTGCGCGAGGCCGTGCGGGTGCTGGAGTCCGAGCGCCTGGTCGAGGTGCGCCGCGGCAGCCGGACCGGCGCGAAGGTCTGCGTCCCCGGCCCGGAGATCGTGGCCCGCCCCGCCGGGCTGCTGCTCGAGCTGGCCGGCGCCACCGTCGCCGACGTCTACGCGGCGCGGATGGAGATCGAGCCCGCGGCCGCGCGGCTGCTCGCCGAGCGCGGCGGCGCGGCCGCCGCGACCGAGCTCGAGGCCTTGATTCCCGACTCCCCCGCCTACCGCGACGATCCCGCCGCGCTGGCCCGCGCCACCGCAATCTTCCACCGCCGGATGGTCGAGCTCTCCGGCAACACGACGCTCGGCATCGTCGCCGGGATGCTCGACGAGATCACCGAGCGCGCGACGCGAGCCGCGGTGATCGAGGAGACCGAGGGCCTGTCCGAGACGGCGTTCCGCAAGCTCGTGCGCTCCTACGCGAAGCTCGTCGAGCTCGTCCGCGACGGCGACGGCCCCGGCGCCGAGGCCCACTGGCGGCGGCACATGCGCGGCGCGGGCGAGGCCCTGCTCGCCGGCCGCGCCGACACCCCGGTGCTCGATGTCCTCGACTGATCCCGCGCCACTGTCCGGGAAGGTCCCGCCGGTCGTCGTCTTCGACGTCGGAGGCGTGCTGGCCGTCGACCCGATCGGTCCGCTCGACGCGTACTGCGCGAGCGTCGGCATCGCGTCGTCGATGGAGCCCTACTTCCGCGGGGACGCCGACTTCGCCGCCCTCGAGGTGGGCGAGCTCGGTCTGCGTGAGTGGTTCGGCGGGTTCCTGCGCCGGGTCGAGGCCGAGCACGGCGTCCGGCTCGACGTCCAGGCCGTCGCCGAGGCGCTGCGGGAGGCCCGGGCGCTGCGGCCGGAGATGATCGAGCTGGTCGCCGAACTGATGCAGCATCACCGCATCGCGGTGCTGACCAACAACACCGCCGCCAACGACGACTTCCTCGTCGACATGTTCCAGCGCGGCGCCCCGGGCGGGCTCCCGGCGGGAGCCGTCGACCTGATCTGCAACAGTGCCGCGCTGAAGCTGCGCAAGCCCGACCCGGGCATATACGCCGAGCTGCTGCGCCGCCTGGACTGCCCGGCCGCCGACGTGGTGTTCGTGGACGACTTCGCCGAGAACCTGCCGCCGGCGCAGGAGCTGGGGATCCGGACGATCCACTTCTCCGACCCGGCGCAGTGCCGCCGGGAGCTCGCCGCGCTGGGGGCGCGCGTCAGCGCGGATCCCCCAGCCCGAGCGAACGCCCGATGATCTCCTTCATGATCTCGGTCGACCCGCCGTAGATCGTCTGCGCCCGCGCGTCCGCGTAGGCCTTGGAGACCGGGTACTCGAGCATGAACCCGTAGCCGCCGTGCAGCTGCAGGCAGCGGTCGATGACCTTGTTCTGCAGCTCGGTGGTCCAGTACTTGGCGCGCGCGGCCTCGACCTCGGAGAGCTTCCCGGCGACGAGCTCGGACACGCAGCGGTCGAGGTAGACCTGCGCGATGCCGACCTCGGTGTCGAGCTCGGCGAGGACGAAGCGGCTGTTCTGGAACGTGCCGATCGGACGACCGAACGCGGTGCGGGTCTTCACGTACTCCAGCGTCTGGTCGAGGATCTCGCGCGCACTCGCGACCGCGTGCACCGCGATCGAGAGCCGCTCCTCGGGCAGGTTCGCCATCAGCACCGCGAAGGCGCCGTTGACCTCACCGACAACGTTCGCCGCGGGGACGCGGACCTCGTCGAAGTTGAGCTCGGCGGTGTCCTGCGCGCGCAGCCCGAGCTTCTCCAGCTTGCGGCCGCGGGTGAATCCCGGCATGTCGCGCTCGACGGCGAGCAGCGACATGCCCCGGTGCGCGGGGGCGTCCGGGTCGGTGCGGGCGACGACCAGCACGAGGTCAGCGTGGATGCCGGAGGAGATGAAGATCTTGTTGCCCGTCAAAATCCAGTCGTCGCCGTCCCGGACGGCGCGGGTCTGGATGCCCTGCAGGTCGCTGCCGGTGTTGGGCTCGCTCATCGCGACGGCGACGATCAGCTCGCCCCGCGCCGCGGCCGGGAGCCAACGGGCCTTCTGCTCGTCGGTGGTCTGGCGGACGAGGTAGGGCGCGATGATGTCCGACTGCAGCGAGATCGCCGGGCCGCTCGCGCCGGCGCGCACGGCCTCTTCGTTCGCGACGACGTTGAAGCGGAAGTCGTCCACTCCCCCGCCGCCGAACTCCTCGGGCAGGTTGAAGCCGAGCACGCCCTGCTTCGCGGCCTGGACGTAGACCCCCCGGTCGACGATGCCGTTGGCCTCCCACTCGGCGTGATGAGGCGTCACGTGCCGGGCCAGGAACTCACGGCAGGTCTGACGGAACTGCTCGTGCTCAGGCTCGAACAGGGTGCGTGGCAGCACGGGAATCTCCTCAGGCGGGGGCGGGCGCGCCCGCGACCAGCGCCGCCTCCACCATCGCGGTGAGGGCGGTGCGGTCGACCTTCATCGACGCGCTGCGCGGGAGCGCGGGCAGGATCACGACGGCGGTCGGGACCTCGTAGGCGGTCAGGTGGGCGCGGCAGAACTCGCGCAGGTCCTCGGGGTCGGGTGCCTCGACGTCCAGCTCGAGCTCGACGGCCGCGACCGGCACCTGGCCGAGCCGGGAGTCGGGCAGCCCGAGGACCGAGGCCTCGCGGACCGCATGGTGCTTCGTGAGCGCGGCCGCGACCACGACCGGCGAGATCTTGAACCCACCGCGGATGATGACGTCGTCCGCGCGGCCGACGATCCAGACGAAGCCGTCGTCGTCGATGCGCGCCAGGTCGTTGGTGCGGACCCAGTCGGTGCGCCCGGCCTGCGGGGTGCGGACCTCGAGCTGCCCGACCTCGCCGGTGGCGGTGGGGGCGCCGTCGGACGTGACCGTGCGGAGGCTGACGCCGGGGAACGCGCGCCCGACGCTGCCCTTCTTCGCGGTGGCGTACTGGCGGTGGTCGGCGATCGACCAGCCGGCGACCGCACCGGAGAACTCGGTGGCGCCGTAGACCGAGAGGATCGGGATGCCGAACCGCGCGGTGAACTCCTCCGACAGGGCGGGGTCGAGCGGCGCGGTGCCGGAGTTCAGCGCGCGGAGGCTGGAGAGCTGTTCACGCGGGACGTCGGCGTCGAGCACGGCGCGGATCGCCGCGGGCGGCAGACCCGTCACCGGCGGCCGGTGCTTCGCCACCGCCGCCACCCAGGCGTCGACCGTGAAGCGCGGAAGCAGGACGAACGGCCGCGCCTCGCACAGGCCCTGGAGCACGCCCCAGAGGCCGCTGATGTGCACCAGGGGCAGTGCCACCAGGCCGGGGCGGCCGGAGAGCAGCGGCTGGTCGGCGGCGGTGCCGCGGGTGTGCGCGAGCGCGCTGGCGAGCGAGACCTCGAGCTGACGGAACGTCAGGGCGATGCGCTTCGGGCTGCCCGTCGTGCCGCTGGTGAAGATCTCGACCGCGACGTCGCCGGGCTTCGCGTCGATGCCCGCGCCGGGTTGGGCCGGCGCAGTGTCGGGGTCGGCGGCGTCGGAAAGCGGGAGGAGCGGCACCCCGGCCAGCGGAGCGGTGAACTCGGGGTCGGCCAGCAGGGCCGGCGGGGCGAGGACGAGGTCAGGCTTCGCGGCGACCGCCGCAGCGGCGACGCGCGGCGCCGGCTGCATGGGGTTGAGCGTGAGAATCGGTCGGCCCGAGCCGAGCGTCGCCAGCAGCGCCGCGACCGAGGCGGGCCGGTTGCCGAGGACAACGGCGACGCGGACGTGCTCGCCGGCGGTCGCCGCCTCGATCCGCGCCTCGAGCTGGGCCGCGTGGCGCGAGACCTCGCCCCACGTCCACCACCGGCCCTCGTACTCGACGAGCGGGGCGTCGGCGGGGGCGTCACGCAGCCGGCGCAGCGCCTCGACGAGAGCTGTCATGCGCTCGTCGAGTTCCGGGCGACGATGCGTGCGGCCCGGCGGCGGAGGTCGTCGTCGGCCTTCGGGAGCACGACCGGCCCGTTCGCGCGCGACGGCAGGACCACCCGGGCCGTGCCCGTCACGGTGTCCTCGCCGCGCTGGTTGGTGCATCTCACGTCGAGGCGGACCTCGCCGGTGGCGGGGTCGGTGGCGGTCACCGTACCCCGGCAGGTCTGCACGTCGCCGTGGAAGTTGAAGCTGCGGACGCGGATGTCGAGCTCGGCGGCGAAGCCGTCGTCGCCGACCCAGTCGGTGAGCAGGTGCGCGAGCCAGGCGGTGCGCATCTGGCCGTAGTCGTAGGGGGCCGGGATGCCGATCTCCTTGGCCCAGTCCTCGTCCCAGTGCAGGCGCTGCACGACGTTCGGGACGCCGTAGCGGTCCTTGCTGAAGAACGCGGGCATGCGCTGGCGCAGCTGGTGCGCGTACCGCAGCGGACCGCCGCCGTAGCCGACCCAGCCGAACGCCTGGTGGAAGCAGATGATGTCGACGACGGTGAGCGGACCCTTGGTCAGCGGCAGCAGTTCTTCACCTACCGTCACGTCCTCGACGAAGCGGGGGTTCGCGCCCCGGCGTTCCTCGGCGGCGTACGCGGCCTCGACCTCGGCGAGCGACTCGTCGTCCCAGCGCTGGCGCTCCCAGTCCGAGAGCTTGCCGGACTTCTTCGAGCCACCGCGCTCGGCGCTGATGTAGGTCTCGTCGCGCGTCGCGAGCGGTCCGCCGTCGGCGTCGACGTAGAGGGTGCGGTAGGTCTCCAGCACCGAGCGGCCGCCGGAGAAGCTCGACTGCTTCTCGACGACGTCCTCGGTCCACGTCGCGCAGAAGACGGGCGCGTCCGGGCGGACCGGCGCGTACCAGGTCCACTTGACGCCGGAGAAGTACTTGCCGACGCCCCGGAACAGACCGCGGAACAGTTCCTTGGTCTCGGGGTCCGTCGGCTTCGGCGTCTCGTCGATGCCGGTGCTGATCAGGTAGGTGGGCGGCGCGATCAGCCCGCGCCAGCGCGTGTGCCGCCCGTAGTCGGGGTCGTGGAACAGCGGGTTGTCGTCGCCGATGCCGAACGCGAAATGACTGATCGACGAGGCGTCGGGAATCTTGTTCCACGGCACGTCACGCTGATAGGCCGGGATGCCGATCTGCCGCCGGGCCCGCTCCACGTCCTCGTCAGTGATCCGCGCGGAGACAGCAGCATCGGGTTCGGTCACGGCAGACGAATCCATACCCTTAAAGTAGGCTCACTTGTCTTACTACGTCAACTAACTCGACGGCCTCCCGGGAGGGTGCATGGCGGGCGACGAACGGACCGAGGAGGGCCAGGCCCTGGCCGAGATGGTTCGGTCCTGGCTGACCCGGGCCGACCCGGTCCCGGCCATGCGCGCCCGCCTGGACGCGGGGACGTCGGCGTTCGAGCGCGCCGACCTCCGTCCCGCCGCCGAGGCGGGCCTGCTCGGCCTGCTGCTGACCGACGCCGGGGGCACGCTCGCCGATCTCGCCGTCGTGGTCGAGGAGGCCGGCCGCGGCCTGTCCCCGTTGCCGCTCGCCGAGCTCGCGATCGCGGCGCGGTTGCTCGAGGACTTCGGCGACGACCGGGCCGCCGCGGTCGCGGACGGGTCGCTGGTCGTGGTCCCGGTGGTGTCCGCCGAGCCGGTGTGCGGGCTGCCCGAGGCGGACGCGGTCGTGCTGGTCGGGTCCGAGCCGGCGGTCCGGCCGGCCACCGAGCTCGACATCGTCCGGCGCTCGCTGCTCGACCTGAGCCGGTCGTGGGGGTCGGTGTCGTTCCCCGGTCCGCCCACCGGCCCGTCGACCGGGCCGGTCGTCGACGCGCTCGCGCTGCTGCGGGTCGTCGACGCCGTCGGGGCCGCGGACCGACTGCTGGAGATGACGGTGCGTTACGTCAGCGAGCGGGAGCAGTTCGGCCGTCCCGTCGGGAGCTTCCAGGCCGTGAAGCACCAGGCGGCGGACATGGGGTTGCAGGTCGCGGCGGCGCAGGCGATCACCCGCGAGGCCGCGGTGGCGTTCTCCTGGACGTCGCCGGCGGAGCACGTCCGTGCGGTGGCGGCGGCGTGCGCGTACGCCGGGGCGGCCGCGGCACGGGTCGCGTCGACGGCGCTGCAGCTGCACGGCGGCATGGGCTTCACCTGGGAGCACGACGTGCACCTGCTGCTGCGGCGCGCGAAGACCGACGAGCTGCTCGACGGCACCCCCGGCGCCCACGCCCGGCGACTGGTGGAGGTCTGACGTGGCTGACTCCTCGAACGCGGGCCTGGAGCAGTTCCGTGCCCGGGTGCGCGAGGTCATCGCGAAGCACGCGCCGGACGTCCCGCCGCGGGCGGGGATCCGCAGCGCCGAGGACGAACGCGAACTGGCCGAGCTGCGGGCCTGGAACCGCGCGCTGTTCGACCACGGCCTGATCGGCGCGGACTGGCCGGCCGGGTACGGCGGGCGCGACGACCACGAGCCGATGCAGGACGTCGTGGTCGTCGAGGAGATCGCACGGGCGCGCCTGCCGCGTCCGTTCAGCGGGGCGACGCTCGCCTCCCGGGCGTTGCTCGACCACGGGTCGGAGGAGCAGCGCGCGCGGTACCTGCCGGGGATCCGGTCGGCGACCGAGCTGTGGTGCCAGCTGTTCAGCGAACCGGGCGCAGGGAGCGACCTCGCGTCGCTGCGGACCAAGGCCGTCCCCCAGCCCGACGGCAGCTGGCGCGTCACCGGGCAGAAGGTCTGGACCACCGACGGGCACTGGGCCGACTTCGGGTACCTGCTCGCCCGGACCGACCCCGACGCCCCGAAGCACAAGGGGATCTCGGCGTTCGTGCTCGACATGCGCGCGCCGGGTGTGACGGTCCGTCCGCTTCGCGAGCTGACCGGGACCGCCGACTTCAACGAGGTGTTCCTCGACGACGTCCCCGTCCCCGCCGACGCGATGATCGGGGCACCCGGCCAGGGCTGGCTGATCGCGAACTCGACCCTCGCGCACGAGCGCGCCGCCGTCGGTGCCGCGGTCGTCGGGCTGCAGCAGGGCGTCGAGGCGCTGACGGCGCTGGCCCGCACCGTGATCCGCGACGGTCGCCCCGCGATCGAGGACGGCGCGGTGGTCGAGACCCTCGGCACCCTCGCCGCCGAGGTCGAGGCCCTCGCGGCCCTTGTCCGCGGCGGCCTCGCCCGCTGGGTCGCCGGCACCAGCCGGATCACCGACGCCCCCTACGCGAAGCTGATGTTCAGCGAGCTCAACCTGCGGATCGCGGAGTTCGGGCTCGAGCTCCTCGGCCCCACCGGCCCCGCCCTCGCCGACGACCCCGCCGCCGTCGAGGCCGGCCGCTGGCAGGACGAGTGGCTCTACGCCCGCGCCTACACCATCGCCGGTGGGAGCAGCGAAATTCTGCGCACCCTGATCGCCGAACGAGGCCTCGGCCTCCCCCGCTCCCCCTGACCCCAGCAGCAACAGTGGGGGTGACACCCTTGATGGCGCCAGAAAGGGTGTCACCCCTTACTGCGCAGTAAGGGGTGACACCCTTTCTTCACATCCGGCAGGGCAAGGGCGGCGAGGGCGCGTTTGAGCTCTCGGGCGGTGGCGCGGAGCCGGGCGGCGGGGAGGGTCTCGTCGCCGAGGCCGAGGAGGCCCTCGACGATCGCGCGGACCGCGAGAACCTGGGCCGGGGTGGCGCGGGCGAGCAGGGTCGACCAGAACTCGCTCAGGGTGTCCTGGACGCCGGAGAGCTCGGCGAGCTCGGGGTGCCGGCGGACGTCCTGCTCGATCACCGCGAAGAACCGGGCGACGCGGGGGTGCTCGCGGCGCAGGACGCAGACGGCGTCGAGGATCGAACCGAGGCGGCCGTCCATCGTCTCGGCCGTCTCGGCGGCGGCGCGGAAGCGGCCGACGACCTCGGCGTAGGCGGTCTCGGCGACGGCGATGTACAGCCCGGCCTTGTTCTCGAAGTGGTGGTAGAGCGCCGGGGCGGTCACGCCCGCGTCGGTGAGGATCGCGCGGACGCTCGCCCCGGCGTACCCGGCGGCGCTGAAGTGGTCGGCGCCGGCACGCAACAGCGCGTCGCGGCTCACCTGCGCCCACGGGTGTCGAGACCCTGGGCGCGGATCCGCTCGGGGAAGAACTCGATCCAGCAGAAGCCACTGTCGAGCGGACGTTCGTCCCCGACGCGGCGGACGATCACCGACTGGGACTGGTACCCCGCCCAGCGCGCCTCGGCGAAGCTGGTGAACCGTCCGCCGTCGGCGCCAACCATCGAGTACTTCACGCCGTCGATGTCGTACTCGGCGTCGACGATGAAGCCGTCGGAGTCGAGCTCGAACTCCACGCCGACGCGGTCGGTCTTCGCGACCAGCTCCCCGTCCGCGAACGTGGCTGCACCCGACCAGCCCTGACGGCCCTTCACCAGGACGCCGTACTCGATGGTCCCGTCGCCGAGCTTGTTGGCGAACACGCCCCAGGCGAGCTCGAGGTCGGTGAAGTACCGGTACTCCTTCCACTCCTGGCCGGCGGCGAAGTACCCGTGGTCGAGGCCGATGAAGCCCTCGCACGCCTTGCCGTCGATGACGCCGGTGACCCAGTAGATCTGCGTCGTGTAGAACAGCGGCTCGTCGCGCGCGGGCATGTAGTGCTGGAAGCCCGGACCCTGCAGCGGCCCGGAGAGCTCGAACAGCTCGCCCTCGTTCCAGACCAGGTGCTCGTCGTCCAGCTCGATCGACATCGGGTGGCTGGTGATCCCGAACTGCGGCGCGAGCTTGTGCATCAGGTGGTTCGTCCAGCGGCGGCGGTCCGGCTCGATCAGCCGCAGCGCCTCACCGCGCGAGGCGTTGAGCGCCTGCGGGTGCAGCGCGATGTGTCCGCTCTCGTTCGACATCATCCAGAGTCCACCGGTCATGGGCCCGCAGAACTTGCGCTCGAGCATCCAGGTCTTGCCGTCGGAGTCACGCAGACCGCCGTACAGGTACTGGCTCTGCAGCGTCAGGCCGTGGCGCAGGTCGCCGGGGTGCAGGTCGCGGAGTTTGGGGTCGTAGGTGTCGACCACCGCCTGGAACGAGAAGTCGCCGTAGCGGGGGTGGGAGCCGGACATCGCGCCTCCAGGGAACACGGGACGTGTTATAACGATCGTTATATTGCTCCGGACGTCCTCCAGGATCAAGGCTTCGCGGATGAGATTCACCGTCGACTACCCCGTCTCCGCCCCGGGCTACGACCCCGCGATCCTCCGTCCGGAGGGAATGGCGACGATCGCGCGCACCGCCGACGAGCTCGGCTACGGGGCGCTCGCCTTCACGGACCACCCCGCCCCGTCGCAGAAGTGGATGGACGCCGGCGGGCACGAGTCGCTCGACATCTTCAGCGCCCTCGGTTTCTGCGCCGCGCACACGACGCGCATCAAACTGATGACGTACCTGCTCGTGCTCCCCTACCGGAACCCGTTCCTCACCGCGAAAGGGCTGATCACGCTCGACCTGCTCTCGGAGGGCCGCGTGATCGCCGGGGTCGGGACGGGCTACCTCCGCTCGGAGTTCCGGGCCCTCGGGGCGGACTTCGCGGCGCGGAACGCGCTCTTCGACGAGGCGCTGGCGGTGATCCGCGGCGTCTTCCGGCAGTCGCCGTTCAGTTTCGCGGGCGAGCACGTGCAGGCGGCCGACGTCGCCGCCCTCCCCCGGCCCGTGCAGCCGGGCGGGCCGCCGCTGATCGTCGGCGGCGCGAGCCGCGTCGCCCGCGAGCGCGCGGCCCGGCTCGACGGCTGGACGCCACTGATCACCACACCCGAGGAGGCGGCGTCGATCCGCTCACCCCAGATCTCGACGGTCGAGGAGCTCGGCGCCCAGATCGCCGAGGTGCGCGAGGCCGCGGGCCGGGACCTGTTCCTCCAGACCCACACCCCGCAGACGGCCTACCTCAGCGGCGGCTTCTCGGTCGAGGAGCACCGCGACCACCTCGGCCGCCTCGCCGAGGCGGGGGTCGGCCACTTCGTGGTTCGCCCGACGGGCGCGAGCGTCGAGGCCGTGGTCGACGAACTCCACACCTACGCGGACACGTTCTTCGGCTGACGCGGCATCTGACTCGGCGTCGGAAGGTCGATGTTCGTCCGCAGACCCGGCCCCGCGGCCACTACGAGCGGAATCGCGTGCACCGCCCGCATCGCGGTGCCGAGGACGCCCTGGCCCGTGGGGTCGAGCCCGTCGCCGCCGAGGGACATGGTCACGTCCACCTCGGGGGTGCCGTCGATCCGGATCCGGGTGGTGCGTCGACCGGGGTCGACCGGCTGGGTCCACTCCGGCCCGACGTCGTCGAGCAGCCGGTACGTGTGCTCGACGACCAGACGCGGCTTGCCGTCGACGATGCCCTGCACCTCGAAGTGCAGCGCGGCGATGTCGTCCGGGCCGTAACGTCCGGCGGCGACCTCGAACTCCCGGCCCGCGGCCGCGACGTGCCGCACCTCCCGGACGTCGTCGAGCTCCAGGCCCAGACCGTCGGCGAGCAGTCGCATCGTCCCGGCCCAGCCCCGCACGATGTGACCAGGCCGGTAGGTCTCCCCGTCGGTGCGGATGTCGTTGCCGAGACCGGAGCGCCACGTGGTCCGGTAACTCGCGACGTTCATCGCCTCCGAGACGCGCACCGACCGCACGTCCCGGCACAGGCTCGCGAACTGCAGCACGAGGACGTCCGCCGTGAAACCCGGCTCGATCCCGGTGCAGAGGAACGACGCGCCTCCGGCGGCGCACGCCTCGTCCAACCGGGCTCGGACCTCCGGCCCCGCCCCGTAGGGATGGACGAGCATCGGCATCGTCGTCGCAACCACATTGACGCCGCGGCTCAGCAGGGCGCAGAGGTCGTCGATCACCTGCGGGCCACGGTCCCGGTCGTGGTCCATGTACAGGACGCAGTCGGGACGGGCCGCGAGCACGACGCCGGGGTCGGTGGTCGCGAGCACGCCCGTCGGACCGGTGCCGACAGGACGCTTCGCCAGCTCGGCCGCGTCCCGGCCGACGTTCTCCGGACGGCCGACCTTGAGGGCGACCAGCTCCAGCGTCGGGTCGTCGAGAATCGCGCCGAGGGCGAGGGACCCGACGTTGCCGGTCCCCCACTGCGCGACGCGGATCATCGCCGGCGGTCGAGCCCGTTGAGCGGCATCGTCTCGATCCAGGCGGTCGAGGAGACCGGCGTCCGGGTGTCCCCGACGCGACGGACCGACCCGGCCTGCCCGTGGTACGCATCTCCGCGAGCCTTGGCCATCGAGCGCATCTGCCCGCGCTCGACGGCGGTGAACTCCCACTCGGTGTCCTCGACGAAGTAACGCGCGACCTTCACGTAGCCGTCGGCGTCGAGGTGAACCTCCGCGTCGGCGCGGTTGGACTCGACGATCGGCCCGTCCTGGTCGGAGACGACGCCGAAGCCCCAGTGCTCCTTGCCGATGCAGAGCCCGCCGGTCTCGTACGAGCCGTCGTCGTAGAAGTTCACGAACGCGACCCACGCCTGCTCGACGGCGTTGAAGATCGGTCCGTTGTTGTACACCTGCCCGATCGGGCCGTAGAAGCTGTCCATCGACATGTAGCCGCGAACGGACCGACCCTGCACCGTGCCGGTCGCCTCGAACGACTGCGCCGCATAGAAGTTGCCGCCGCGCTCGTCGATGTTCGGGGTGTACCACTGGTAGCCGAGGCGCAGCCGGCGGCCCTCGATGCTGAGCAGGTCGCCCTCGGTCCAGCTGAACCCGTCGTCGCGGATCTCGATCCGGAACGGCCGGCTGTACGGGGTCTCGGCGGCCGCGATGACGAACGACTTCTCGTCCTCGGCCAGGTTCCACTTCACGCCGACGCCGCGGTGCGAGGCGAGGAACGCCTCGGGCGCGATCTCCATGTTCTCCTCGCCCACGTTGGACGAGAGCTGGAGACCGCCGGACAACTCGGTGACGACCTTGCGGATCGGGGCGACGAAGTTCCCCTCGGTGTCGTTCAGGCAGGCGAAGAAGTACGTTCCCATCGGCGAGAGCCCGAAGTACTCCCGGTCGAGGTACGCGTCCCGGGCCGCGAACTCGTACGTGCATGCCAGCGCGCGGAAGTTGAAGTTCCCCCGCCGCTTCGACGGCCACCGCCACGTCTGCTGCGCGCCCACCTGTGCTCCTGTCCTCGGCCGAGTCTGCAAATTATCTCCACAGTTGGTCGAGGGCAAGGGGCCGTAGGCAGATCCCGAAGCTCCGTGGAGATGTCATCTCTTATGCAGGTGCACAAGAGATGTCATCTCCAGTGCAGGGGGATGCACTAGAGATGTCATCTCCAGTGCAGGTCAGGCCGGGGCGCCGAGGTAGCTGGAGGCGAGGGCGTCGGCGTCGAGCTCGTCGGGTTCGCCGCAGAAGACGATGCGGCCGCGGTCGAGCATGTAGACGTGGTCGGCGATGGCGAGGGCCTTGGTGACGTACTGCTCGACGAGCAGGAGGCTGGTGGAGCCGTCGGCGACGAGGCGGTCGAGGAAGGCGAAGATCTCGTCGACGACGATCGGGGCGAGGCCCATCGAGACCTCGTCCAGCAGCACCACCGACGCGCGGGACACGTACGCGCGGGCGAGGGCGAGCATCTGCTGCTCGCCACCGGACATCGTCCCGGCGATCTGCGCCAGCCGCTCCCCCAGCCGTGGGAAGGCGTCGACGGCACGGTCGAGGGCCTCGCGCTCCTCGCCCGGCCGCGCGAACATCCGCAGGTTCTCGCGGACGGTCAGCGACGGGAACACACTGCGCCCCTCGGTCACGTGGCACAGCCCGGCCTGGGTGAGCTCGGCGCTGCTGAAACCGGTGACGTCACGGTCGTCGACGAGTAGCCGGCCCGAGCGCGGCGCGAGCAGACCGGACGCGACGCGCAGCAACGTCGTCTTGCCGGCGCCGTTCGGTCCGAGCAGCGCGACGACCAGACCCGACGGGACGACCAGCGACGCCTCCCGCAGCGCGACGGTCTCGCCGTACCCGGCGGTGACGGAGTGGAGCTCGAACCTCATGGCGTGCCCGCCGTCTCGACCTCGCCGAGGTACGCGCGACGCACGATCTCACTGGCCTGCGTCTCGGCCGGGGTGCCGGCGAAGATCATCTGACCGAAGTCGAGGACGTGGATGTGGTCGCAGATCGACATCACCAGCGGCATGTCGTGCTCGACGATGAGGATCCCGACTCCGCGCTCCTCGACCGCCTGGCGCAGGATCTGCCCGAACCGCTCGGTCTCGGACTCGTCGAGGCCGGAGGATGGTTCGTCGAGCAGCAGCAGGCGGAACTCCCCCGCCAGGACCCGGGCGAGCTCC
This sequence comes from Sporichthya polymorpha DSM 43042, assembly GCF_000384115.1. Lineage (NCBI taxonomy): Bacteria > Bacillati > Actinomycetota > Actinomycetes > Sporichthyales > Sporichthyaceae > Sporichthya > Sporichthya polymorpha. Next base: position 3,259,095 of record NZ_KB913029.1, on the reverse strand, counting down.
AGCAGCCGGCGCTGCCCCGTGGACAGCAGCGCCGCGCGGGTGTCGGCGAGACCGGAGATCCCGCACGCCGCGAGCGCCTCCTCGGTCCGGCGCCGGACCTCTCGCTGCTGCCCGGCCCCGGCGAGGAACTGGCGCACCGGGTTGCGTCCGATCAGCCGCACCTCGGCACCCAGCGCCACGTTCTCACGCACCGTCAGGTTCGCGCAGACCTGTACCTGCTGGAACGTCCGCCCCAGGCCGGCCCGCGCGCGGGCGGCAGCCGACTCGCGGGTGACGTCGCGACCGAAGAGGTGCACCGTCCCGGAGACGGGGCGCAGCAATCCGTTGACGGCGTTGAACGTCGTCGTCTTGCCCGCGCCGTTCGGCCCGATCAGCCCGGTGACCCGGCCGAGCGGCGCGCGGAACGTCGCGTCGGCGACGGCGACGTTCCCGCCGTAGGCGATGCGCAGCCGATCGACCTCCAGTCCGCTCACGACCGCCGCCCTCCGACCAGCTCGCGCTCCTGGGACGACCGGGCCGCGCTCGGCCACGGCGGGGTCCAGTTGCCCCGGGCGGCGGCGGGCCCGTGCGAAACCCGCGGCGCCCGCTCGGCGGCCTCGCGCCGGAGCCAGGCCGACAGGCGGTCCCGGTTCGCGATCGTCAGACCCGCGACGACGGCCAGCACACCGAACACCAGCGTCTGCGCCTCGGCGTCGAACGAGGTGGCGTACCCGGGCACGATCGAGAAGAACACCGCGGCCAGGACCGTCGTGAGGATCAGGCGGGTGCCGGCGATCGCGCAGATGCCGAGCACCGCGACCAGCAGCAGCGACTGGATCGGGTTGAAGCTCGTCGCCGAGACCGTGTACTGACTGCTCATCAGCGCGCCACCGACACCGGCGAAGAACGCCGAGACGCAGAACAGCAGCAGCCGGGTGACGTTGACGTCGAGCCCGAGCGTCCCGAGCATCGTGGGGCTCTCCGCCAGGCCGCGGAGCAGGCGGCCGAACCGACTGCGGTTGACCGCGACCAGCGCGGCGACGGTGAGCACGGCGACCGTGAGCGCGACGTAGTAGTGCCACTTCTCGCTGGTCTGCGCCTCGATCGGCCCGACCTGCATGCGCTCGGCGGAGGCGGAGAGGTCCTGCCCGAACATCCAGGACGTCGGGTACACGACGTACCGCATGAAGACGCCGAAGCCGAAGGTCACCAGCGCGAGGTAGATGCCGGAGAAGCGGATCGCCGGGATCGCGATGATCGCGCCGATCGGCACCGTGAACAGGCCGGCGAGCAGCAGCGCGAGCACCCACGGGACGCCGTTGCCGGTGAGGTGGGCCATCGTCGTCGCGCCGAGGGCCGCGAAGGTGATCTGGCACAGCGACATCTGGCCCGACGTCCAGATCAGCAGCGCGAGCGAGCCGAAGAGGCAGACCGAGCTCATCGCGTCGATCCACACCGGCAGCCGGGAGCCGACCAGCGCCGGCACCAGCAGCAGGAACACCAGGCCCGCGATCCCGAGACCGGCGGACATTCGCGGGTTCAGCGGCCGCGCGGCCGAGGCGAGCGGCTGCGGCAGCGTGCGCGTCCCCGGCAGCATCCGCACCGGCACGACGAGCAGCACCGCCATGAGGATCAGGAACGGCACCGCCGGCGGGATCTGGTTCAGCGGGAACGAGGTGAGGAACCGCGTCGCCAGCGCGGCCGCGACGCCGACGACGAGACCACCGACGTAGGTCATCGGCAGGCTCTTGAACAGCCCGATCGCGCAGCCGCCGAACGCCTGCACGACGAGCAGTGTCAGCAGCGTCGCGTCGAGCCCGAGCACCGGCGCGAGGAGGATGCCGGAGAGCGCCGCGAAGCCGGACCCGATCATCCACGCGACGCGACGGACCCGCGCCGGCGTCTGTCCGGTGAGCCCGACCAGCGACGGGTTGTCGACCACCGCGCGCATCGCGACCCCGAGACGGCTGGTGCGCAGGAACAGAAACAGTCCCACCGCACCGGCGAGCGCGATGCCCGCGGTGATCATCTGGCCGTAACTGATGACGACGCCCGACACGGCCGGCCCGTCCTCGGGGAGGAACTGGTCCGCCTGCCGGATCGTCGCACCGTAGATCTGGTTCAGCACACCGGTGACGGCGAGGAACAGACCCACCGTCACGATGACGCCGATCGCCGCCGGCGCGGCGCCGAGCGACCGCGTCAGCAGTTCGAGCAGCGGGCCCCCGACCAGCGCGAACGCGGCGACGGTGAGGACCATCGCCGGCGGCCACGGCATCCCGTGCGTGGTGTGCAGCGTGTAGAAGCAGAAGGCGCCACCGGCGGCGATCGCGCCGTGGCCGAAGTTGAAGACGCCCGAGGTCCGGTAGGTCAGCACCAGGCCGAGGCCGGCGAGGGCGTAGAGCGACCCGGTCACCAGACCGGTGATGAGGAACGGCAGGACGCTGCTCATCCGGCGACCCCCGGCCGGCAGAGCTCACACGGAATCAGCTCGCCCGCTGCCGCGACAGCCTCGACGGGCTTGCCCGCCACCATCGGGCAGGCCGGCCGGTGGACGCGCCGGCTGCCCGGCCGTGCGACGAGAGCGACCTCGTCCTCGACGACGACCGCTCGGCGGTCCCGCGGCACGCCGAGCACCGCGCGGCGCGCAAGGCCGACCGCGCGGCGGCCGCGCAGCAGGAACAGCCCGTTGCACACGCCGGCGAAGATGACGCCGACGATTCCGACCTTCAGCCAGTCGACGCCGGCGTTCAGCGTCAGGGCGTCGCTCGACCCGAGCCACCCGGTGACGATCAGCACGAGCCCGACGGCGTTGGCGCCGACGACGAGGGCCAGGTCGGTCCGCGCCCACAACCCGCCCACGGGTGCGGCGTCGGCGGCCCGCCGGACGGCGGCCCGGGTGCCCACGGCGACCGTCGTCATTCGCACTTGGCGCGCAGGTCGGCCCGGATGTCCGCGTGGATGTCCTCCAGCTTGCGCCACTCGTCACGCAGGTCGGCCGAGATCCACAGCGTCCCGGCGACGCCGAGGGCGAAGATGCCGAACAGGCCGCCGGAGGCGACGTAGGGGATCTGCTCGGTGGGCAGCGTCGCGTCGGAGACACCGGCCCAGCCGAGGATCAGCGACACCAGTCCGATCAGCGCGCACGCGACCGCGGCCGCGCGATCCCACTGGGTCCTCAGCCACCGGACGAGGTCCATGGCGCCCTCACTCCTCTCAGCCGAACTCCCTGGGCGACCACGAACGCAGACAGGCCCGCGACCACGAGGAACACGTAGAGACCACCGATGTCGAACGCGCCTTCCCACCCGGCGAGCAGGGCGGCGACGTCGGCGTCGGACATCCCCACCGCACCGACGGGCACGAGCGGGACGGTCGGGACGCCGCCGCCAGGTACCGCACCCGGGACGGCTCCGGGCACTGCACCCGGGGCGCCGCCGAGGTCGGGCGTCAGACCGTCCGTGCTGGGGAGCTGACCCGGCGTCACGCCGCTGCCCGGTGTCTGGCCGGCGCCGGGTGCGTAGGCCGGCGCGGCCGCGCCGAGCAGCCGCGCGGTGGACTGTCCGAGGATCAGGTTGTAGGTGCCGTTGCCCGCCGACGGATTCGCCGGATCAACCGGGAAGCTGCCGGTGATCATCAGCGCGGGCGCGACGACGGTGTCGCCGACCTCCTGCGCGGCCATCGTCATGAGCGAAATGCCGAGCGGCTTGAGCACCGGGTCCACGGCCGGGCCGAGCGAGAACGGCGAGGTCCCCTCGCCCGGCGCCCCGGTTGGCGAGGTGACCGCCGTCCCGGCGACGCTGACGTTGGTGACCGACAGGTCCGAGTCGGAGACGAGCTTGCCGGCCGCGGTCAGGGTGCGCGTCGCGGTCGAGGTGATGCGCCCGATCGTGACGGGGCCGAGCGTCAGGCCCTCGACGATCGAGGTCGCGGTGGAGACGACCGACCCGTCCTCGCGTCGGGAGACCGAGGCGTCGGACTTCACCAGGACCCCGCGCAGCGCGGTCGCGTCACGGCCAACCCCGACGGCGGCGGAGGAGGTCGCGGCGTTCTCGCCGACCCGGGCACGGATCGCGTACCCGTCGGCGGAGAGCTCCTTCTCCGGGTCGGTGGTGCTCGCCTGCACCGCGAGCGGGTACTCGGGCAGCTCCTGGTTGATCTGCCCGAGTCCGGCGACGAGGCCGGGGACGCCGACGAGGAACTGGCCCGGGTCCGGCAGGGCCGCGTAGCCCGTGCCGCCGCCCAGCGAGGTGAAGGCCGCCTGCGCCGTCGGGCCGCCGCCGTCGAGGACGGTGTCCGCGCCCGGGGCGCCGGGGATGGACTCGTTGACCCGCAACCCGTACGCCGAGGAACTGCCGTCGAAGGAGGCCGTGGCCGCGGCCGCCGTCGGCAGCAGTTGCGTCCCGACGCCGACGAGGAGGCCACCGGCGAGCAGGGCTCCAGCCAGCCGACGCACCGTCACTTCTTGCACGTCCACTTCGACGCGGTGGCCCACGCGCCGTTGCGGATCGTGGTGCTGGCCCAGCACACGAACGGCTTGGCGTTCTCCCCCTGCGTGTAGGTCAGGGGCGCTGTCATCCCGCCGGCGGTGAAGTTCTTCACCCTGTACATGGAGGCGAGGACGTCCGCGCTCGTCAAGGAATCCTTGGCCGGGAAGAACTGCGACGCGTGCTCGACGAGCTTGGCCGACACCCAGCCGACCGCGGTCTGGCCGGAGTGGTCGAGACCCGGCGCGAACCGCGTCAGGACCGACTTCATCTCCTTCACGCCCGGGATCGACGGGTCGGTGAACGGCGCGACCATCAGCGACTGGAAGAAGCCCTCGAGGTTGGGGTCCCCGGTCATCGACGGCGTCACGCCCGTACCCGGCGTGATGATCTGCGGCTTGTACTGCACGGACGTGCACGAGCGGGCGAACCGGTGGACGCTGTTGGCGTCGAGGATGACGAACAGGCCTTTGACCCCGGCGTTCTTCGCGGCGACACAGACCGACGTGTAGTCCGGCTGCGTGATCGACACGCGCCCGCTGTACTTCAGCGTCAGGCCGAACAAGTCGGCGAGGCTCTTCGCGTTGTCGGCGAGGTAGGTGCAGGCCGCGATCTCCTGGCAGGAGAGCACCCCGAAGTTGGCCTTCGCCTCCGGGCTGAAGCTCGTCGACGCCGCCCCGATCGAGGCCTGCACGCTGTACTTCCCACTCGAGGCCTGCGGGAAGAAGTTCGGGTGGTTGTAGACCATGTCGTAGGACGTGTCGGTCCCGATCACCGGAATCTTCTTGGCCACGAGGTACTTCTCGCTGCCGCTCCAGGACAGTGCCGGATTCATCTGCACGAACGCGATGACGCCGTCGCGCTCGACGAGTTGCTGAACCTGCGCGGCGTGCTTGGCCGGGCTCCCGCCGTCGTCCGCGATGAGGTACCGGACCTGATGGCACGCCAGACCACCGGCCGCGTTGACCGACGCCACCCACGCCGACACGGCCTTCGGGCCGTTCATCGTGACCGCGCCGGCGATGCCCGACTGCTGGCCGACGGAACCGAGAACGATCGGCTTCTCGGTACCGGTGCACGGTCGGCCCGATCCGCCGCCGGTCGCCCCGGCGCCGGGCTGCGCCTTCGTCGTCGCGGCCGGTTTCGGGCCGCCGGCGTTCGGGTTGGTGCCCGGAGCGGTGGTGGCGACGGCACCGGGCGCGGTGGTCGCCCCGGGGGCCGGCGCCTCGGGGGCAGCGGGCTGCTGGGGCTGGGCCGGCGTGGTCCCCGGATCGGTGACGGCGCCGGGCGCGAGCTGACTCCCGGCGGCCGTCGGGAACTGGTCGACGAGCGCGGTCTTCAGCTCGTCATGAGTGCGCCGGGTCCCGCAGCCGGCGAGCAGCAACGCGAGGCAGCAGACGACGGCCGTCGCCGACCACACCTGCGCGCGCGTCCTCTTCACCGCCGGTGTCGCCTCCCGGAATCACGGGTCCGCGTCGACCCGCCAAGTGAATATGATTTCTCCGTTGTCGACGATACGTGCCCCGCGTCACACACGCAACCAATGCCCGCTCCTGCCTACTTCTGCAGGATGTGGACGGCGCAGGCGCTGCCGAGGCCGAGGACGTGGGCGAGGCCGACGCGAGCGCCGGGGATCTGGCGGTCGCCGGCCTCGCCGCGAAGGTGGGTGACGATCTCGTAGACACCAGCGACGCCGGTCGCGCCGAGGGGGTGACCCTTGGACAGCAGGCCCCCGGAGACGTTCACGGGCAACGACCCGTCGCGCCAGGGCGCGCCGGACTCCAGGAACCGCACCGCGTCACCGGGTTTGCAGAGCTGCAGGTTCTCGTAGTGCAGCAGCTCCGCGGTGGCGAAGCAGTCGTGGAGCTCGACGAGATCGAGGTCCTCGGGCCCGAGGCCGGCCTGCTCGTAGGCGGCGGCCGCGGCGTTCCGCGTCACGGTGCTGACGTCCCACCGCGCCTCGGCGTCCGGGACCCACGGGTCCGAGACGAGCACCGACGCCGCCACCCGCACCGCGCGCGCCCGCACGCCCGGGTCGAGCGTCGCGAGCCCGGCCTCGTTGACGACGACGACCGCGGCCGCGCCGTCACTGGTCGGCGAGCACATCAACGCGGTGTTCGGCCACGCGATCATGTCGCCGTCACGGATCTGATCGAAGCTGAACCGCTTCCGGTACTGCGCCAGCGGGTTGAGCGTCGAGTGCGCGTGGTTCTTCTCCGCGATGCGGAAGAAGTGGTCGGCCGACGCCTCCGGGTTCGCGGCCAGGTACTCGACCCCGGCCTCGGCGAACACCGCCGGCATCGTCGAACTGCCGATCAGCCCCTCGGTGTCGAGCACCGAACCGTCCCGACCGCGCGGCGTGTACTCGGCCGGCCGCGGCTCCTCCGGCGCCGCGAGCAGCCCGCGCTTGCCGAGCTGCTCGACGCCGACCGCGAGCGCGGTGTCGGCCTCCCCCGCGCGGATCGCGGCGATCGCGGCGCGGACCGCCGTCGCCCCCGTCGCGCACGCGTTGACGACGTTGACGACCGGCACGCCCGTCATCCCGATCTCGTGCAGCACCCGCTGCCCGACGCCCGTCAGCGCCTCGAAGACGTTGCCAACGGCGACGAACTGCATCTCGTGAATCGTCACCCCGGCGTCGCTCAGGGCACCCCGCGCGGCGGTGCCGCCCAGGGTGGCGACGTCCGCATCGTCGTACCGGGTGAAGCGCGTCATGTCCGCGCCCACGACCCAGATCGGCGCGCTCATGCCGCCTCCACCCGGAACGTGAACCCGACGGCCGCCGTGCCGGCGACGTCGGTCCCGACCACACCGGTCTCCAGCGCGGCCCGCCGCCCGACGACCGCGACCGGGTCCTCGGCCCCGGTCAACGTGCAGCGGACGAAGCCACCGCCGTCGAGCGCGACGACGCCGCTGGTGAACGGGGTCGGCACTCCCGGCATCCCGCGGCGCACGACGGTGGCGGTCGTGACGGTGCCGGTGGTCGCCAGCTCGACGTCAGCGGTCAGGTTCGCGCCCCCGCAGGACGCACACGCGATCCGCGCCAGCAGGTACACCGCGCCGCAGTCCGCGCAGCGCGAGCCGACGAGGCCGGGTGGGTCGATTCGCAGGTAGGCGACGGCCGGGATCTGTGGGGGCATCAGTTCTCCAGTCGGACGGTCACGGCACCGGTGACGGCGACCCCGCCGCCGGAGCGTGTGATTCGCAGGTCGAGGTCGGCGACGCGGCCGTCGCCCTCGGGCCGGACGTCGGCGACGGTGCCGGCGCAGGTGAGGACGTCGCCGGGCCGGACCGGCTCGGCGAAACGGACGGCAATCGAGCGCACCGCGGTCGGCCCGAACAGGTCGACGCAGTACGTCCCGAGGTAACCCGCCTGCAGCATGCCGACGCTGATCGCGTCGGGCAGCCCGCCCGCGCGGGCGAACTCGTCGTCGTGGTGGACGGGGTTGAAGTCCCCGCTCGCCCCCTGGTAGCGGACGATGTCGGTTCGGGTCTGCGGGCCGAATGTGCGCTCGGGCAGGGTGTCGCCGGGCTTCACTCCGACACTCCTGAGGCACTCCGCTCGATGACCGTGGCCCGGCCCTCGGCGACGATGCCGCCCCCGCGGCGGTACGTCGTCAGCAGCACGAGAAAGGTCATCGAGCCCCGCTTCCCGGGTTTGGACGTCACGGACTCGACGGTGACGTCGATGTCGAGGTGATCCCCGACCCGCGGCAGCTCGCCGGGGAACCGGTACTCCTGGCCGCCCTGCAGCACGCGCGTCAGATCGAGGCCGAGCCGTTCGACGAGGGAGACCCCGGCCGGCTCCCAGAGCATCGAGGAGACCAGGAACGTCGGCGGGATCGGAGCGTCCGCGGCGTCGTAGAGCGCGACGTCGGCGCCGGTGGCCCGCGCGAACTCGCGCACCTTGCCGCGCTCGATCGGCATCGAGAACGACAGCAGCGTCTCGCCGATCAGCTTCGCCGCCGGATGGTCGGTGTGGCCAGGCCCGTCCACGAACGCCCCTCAGTAGGTGAGCAGGTCGTCGTCGAGCAGGTGCTCGACGAGGTTCAGGGAGTGGATCTCGCGCCGCGAGTCCGGCGCGTAGCGGAGCCACGTGATCGAGCAGTGCGCGGGGTTGAAGACCATGTCCGCGCGGACGCCGAGGATTTCCGCGACGGCCAGGTCGCGGTAGAGGTCGATCTCGCGAAGCTCGGGCAGCTCGCCCGCGATCGGCACCCCGGTGGCGTCGGCGATCGCTCCGGCCGTGTCGCGCGCCCGCTGCAGATCGCTGCAGTAGATCCGCTGCAGGTCGAACCGCTTCATGCGCTCCGCGACGGCCGCGGCCTGTCGACGCCCGACGTCGTCCAGCGGCGGGTCGAGGAAGTGCTCCCGGCTCACGGTGCGCGGCATCTCCTGCCGGCCGTGACGGATCAGGAACAGCGACCCGGCGAGGTCGGGCTGGTTGAGAAAGATCCGGTCGAGCGGCGCGTACGGCAACCGATGCCGACCGACCACGAAGACCGGATCGTTCAGTGGGTGCGTCCCGTCCTCGGGGTCCGTCTCCATGCGAATATCATATTCACTTCGCGGCAGGTCGGCGCTAGTCTGCCGGGACGCTGCAGAGGAGATCGACGTGGGTCACGGCGGGCGGGTCCTGGTCACCGGTGGGACCGGAGCGTTCGGCATCGCGACGAGCACGTGGCTGTCTCGACTCGGCCACGACGTCGTGGTCTTCGCCCGCCGCGAACCCGAGCGACTTCCCGCCCGGGCGACGTTCTTCCGCGGCGACATCTGCGACCCCGCGAGCGTCCGGGCGGCGATGACCGACTGCGATGCGGTCGTGCACCTCGCGTGGGCGGTGAGCGGGTCGATCAGCCTCGAGGCCGCGACGCCGCTCAACATCGGCGGCACCGAGAACGTGCTCAAGGCTATGGCCGACACCGGCTGCGCGCGCCTGGTCTTCGCGTCCTCGATCACCGCGTACGGCGGGCACCCCGACCATCCGCAGCCCTGGCACGAGGACGAGGAACTGCGCCCCGGCCGCGACATGGTCTACGAACTCCACAAGGCCGAGGCCGAACAGCTCATCGTCGCGAGCGGGGTGTCCGCGGTGCGCGTCCGCCCGACGGTGGTCGTCGGCCGGCACGCGCACAACGCGCCGGCGAACGTCTACCGGCAGCTGGTGATCCCGAACCTCGGCTGGGGCATGCAGTCGGTCCACCAGGACGACGTCGGCCGCTTTTTCGCGCAGGCGTGCACCTCGACGCAGACCGGCGCGGTGAACCTCGCCGCCGACGACGTCGTCAGCTGGGCCGAGATCGCGCGGTTGTGCCGGCGCCCGCTGCTGCCGTTCTCCGTCCCGGCCGTGACCGCGGTGCTGCGTCAGGTCGGCAAGGTCGTCCCCGCCGCGCACTCCGCGCCGGAGCTCGTGAATCTGATGGCTCATTTCCCCATCGGTGACACGACGCGGCTGAAGGAGGACTTCGGGTTCTCCGTCGCGTGGACCAGCGCCGAGGCGTTCGCGGACCAGGGCCGGACGTCCGGCTCGCACGTTGTGCTCGGGATGAAGGAGGTGCGCCGGCCGAACCGGCTCGACCGCGTCCGCGACCACGGCGCGGCCGGGGGCGACGACGCCGGCAATTTCGTCGAGGCGATCGACCCCGCCGTCGCGGGTGAGTTCGACACCGTCCGCACAGACCCCCGCTATCCCGACTGGACCGCCGCCAACCTCGCCGAAGCCTTCCCCGGCCCGATGACCCCGCTCTCGCTGCAGATGGGGTGGGAGTCGCTGAGCACCAGCGCCGACCTCGTCGCGCGGTTGCTGCCGCTGCCGGAGCACATCGCGGACAACATCCGCCGTCGCCAGCTCGGCATCTTCGGCCACCGCCTCTACAACAACACCTCCGTGCTGGAGGAGATGGTCGTCGCCGTCCCCGGTCAGACGCCCGAGGACTTCAAGTACCAGACGCTGGGTCAGCCGTACCCGGAGAACTTCGTCCGCCCGCGAACGACGCCGCGCGACGTCCTCGGGTACGCGCGCTTCGCACTGCAGGCGGGGCCGCGGCTCGCCGGCCTCGACGCCGAGGTCGGCCGCGCGATCGCCCGGGCGCAGGAGCACGCCGCACGCCTCGACCCCGACGCGACGCTGCCGGACGAGCGGCTGCTCGCATCCATCGACGTCCTCTGGGACGACACCCTCAAGGCGTGGCAGACCGGCAACGTCTGCACGTTCCTCGTCAGTGGCCCGACCGCGATCCTCGAGCGCAAGTACGGCCGCCAGGCGATCCTCGCGCTCAGAGGCGAGGCGGGGTCGCTGCCCAGCGGGCGGCTGCTGCACGGCATCGGGAACCTCGCGCGGATCGCGCGGACCAACGACACCGTCGGCGCTCTGCTCAGCGGCGGGATCGACGACACGACGCTCGACCGGCTCGCCGCGGACGCGCCGAGCTTCGCCCGCGAGGTCCGCAAGCTGCTCGCGGACTGCGGTCACCGCGGCCCCGGCGAGACCGAGCTCGCCAACAAGGTCTACGCCGACTCCCCCGCCTTGCTGCTCCGCGCGATCGCGGGTTCGATGAGTGAGCGCTCCGCCCTGCCACCCGCGAGCCCGCCCTCGGGGCTCGCCGCCCGGCTGGGGAAGGTCGCGCTCCAGGCGATCTGCCGGCGCGAACGGGCCCGTGACGCCGTCGTGCTGACGACGCATCAGCTGCGCAAGGCGCTGCGCGAGTGGGAGCGCCGGCTGATCGAACGCGGCCGGCTGACCGAGCCCGGCGACGTCTTCCACCTCCGTCTCGACGAGGTGTACGCGGCGAACGCCCGGGACTTCCGGGAGCTCGTCGCCCGCCGCCGGGCCGAGCGGATTCGGCTGGCCGCGCTGAACCTGCCTACCGACTTCTCCGGGCAGATCTCCCTGGACGCCGAGGCCGCGGCTTTCAGCTCGGGCGCGGTGCTCACCGGGATCCCCGCCTCCCCCGGGACCGTCCGCGGCCGGGTCCGGCGCATGTCCTCCCCCGAGGACGACCTCGACGAGGGCGAGATCCTCGTCGCGAGCGCCACCGACACCGGGTGGACCCCGTTCTTCGGCGTCGCCTCCGCCGTCGTCACCGAGTTCGGCGGGCTGATGTCCCACGCGTCCATCGTCGCCCGGGAGTTCGGCATCCCCGCCGTCGTCGGGCTGGGCGGCGCCTGCGTCCGCCTGACGGACGGTCAGCTCGTCGAGGTCGACGGCGCCGCCGGCACCGTCACCGTCCTCCCCTGACCTCCCCGCTTACGTCCGGCCAACTGTGGCCTATGGGCCACACTTCGCCGGACGCAAAGATCACGGCTGCCGCTGAAATCAGCACAACCCCGCGCGCCTCATCCATTCGACATGCCTGGTGGTGAACAGGCAGTGCTCGCGCAACAGCGTGAGCAACTCGTCGTGGTTGCCGAACCACGGATACTGCTTCTGCTCGATGGCTTCGATCCGAGCTTGCGTGAGCCGTATGCGCTCTTGCCACTCTTCGAAGGTCCACGAGAGTTCATCCTGATGCGCCATGTCCCATGATATCCGCGGTCAGGAACGCAGGGCGAACCGCACGGGGAGGGTCTTGGCCCCGCGCATCATGACCGGGCCGCGGGGCTTCCACTCGTAGTCGGCGGGGAGGTGGAGGTCCGGGAACAGGTCGAGGACGGTGTTGAGGGCGCCGCGGAGCTCGACCTTGGCCAGCGGGGCCCCGATGCAGAAGTGGGACGCGAAGCCGAACGTGACCGGGGTCGGCTCGTCCTTGGACCGGTCGAGCCGGAACGTGTGCGGGTCGGCGTAGTGCGTCGGGTCGTGGTTGGCGCTCGCGAGGTTGACGGCGACGACGCAGCCGGCCGGGATCTCGACGCCGGCGATCTCGGTCGCCGCGGCCGCGATGCGCGGGATCCACGCCAGCGGCGGGTCGATGCGCAGCGCCTCCTCGACGGCGACGGCGCGCAGGCTCTCGTCGGCCTTCACCTTCTCCCACAGTTCGGGCCGGGAAAGCAGCTGGTGGAACAGCGTCGAGATCGCGTTCGCGGTGGTCTCGGTGCCGGCGACGATGAGGATGCGCACCATTGCGACGAGCTCGTCGTCGGTCAACCGCTGGCCGTTCACCTCGGTGTGGACGAGCGAGCTGAGGATGTCCTCGCCCGGGTGAGCCCGGACGTGCTCGATGCGCTCCCGCGCGTAGGCGACGAACTCGGGGTGGCTCGGCGGTTCCTCGGAGCGGTGGCTGTGCTCGACGGCGTCGTCGGCCCAGGAGATGAACCGCTCACGGTCGAACTCGGGAATGCCGAGCAGGCGGAAGAACACGATCGCGGGCAGCGGCTGCGACAGGGCCGGGACCAGGTCGAAGCCCCCGGAGCCGAGGTGCGGCGTCAGGAGCTCGCGGGCGATCTCCTCCACCCAGGGCTGGCAGTGCAGCATGAACCGCTTCGGCAGGGCCTTGTTCGCGATCCGGCGGACGCGGACGTGCTCCGCGCCGTCAAGGTGCAGCAGCTGCTCGACCTCCCCCTCGGCCGGCGGCCGGAGCGAGCGGCTGGAGTAGGTCTCGTGGTCGGCGAGGACGCTCGTCACCGTCGGGTACCCGACGGTGTGCACGATGCCCTTCGGCGTGCGGTGCGCGGGGCACTGCTCACGCAGGGCGTCGAGCGCGGCCCACGGGTGGTCCGGCGGCGCCAGCGGGTCGTACTCCATCTCGCTCACTCCTGACGATCCATCAGTGGGCCGGAACGGCGTCGAGTTCGCGGGCCCACCGGGGCAGGCGGAGGCCGTGCCGGTGCTGCCAGAGGTCGCGGATCTGCTCGGAGTTTGGGTCGGCGAGCAGCGTCCGCGCGATGCGCAGCCGCGCCGCCGTCGGGTCCTGCGGGAGCGCTCGGGCCCAGTCCTTCAGCCGCCGCGTCCACAACTGCAGGTCGGCCTCGACGGTGAATCCGTGCCCGCCGAACACCTGGTGCGTGTTGCGGGCGACGGTGAACGCGCGCGGCACGGCGGCACTGATCAGGGCGGCGGTCCAGAAGTCGTCGGGCGCACCTGAATCCGCACTGGCCCACGCGACCTTCCGGACGAGCAGGACGAGCCCGTCCACCGCGATGCGTGTGTCGACGAGCTTGTGCGCGATCGCTTGGAACGAGCCGATGGGGACCCCGAACTGGCGGCGCTCCTGCGCGTACGCGACCGCGAGCTCCAACGCCCGCTCCGCCGCCCCGGCGATCCGGGCGACGTCGACGAGCACGGCGAGGTGCTCGTCGTCGACCGCGAAGGGCGCCGGTGCGGCCGCGCGACCGAGCTCGAACGCCGCCGCGGCCAGGAGCTCCGGCTCCAGCGGAAGCTCCTCCAACCCCACCTGCGCCAGCGCCTGCGCCAGCCGCGTCGCCTCCGCGCCCTGCGGGTCCGCCTCGATCGCCCGCACCGTCTCCGGGGGGCACGCGCGCCGCAAGGTGTCCCGCAGTGCGGCGGCGAACTCGCGGGCGTCCGGGCCCCAGCGTTCGTCGATCATCGCGACCCCCTCATCGCGGCAGCCCCAGGCCCCGGTCGGCGACGACGTTGCGCTGGACCTCCGAGGTCCCACCGATGATCGTGAACGCGGTCGAGGTTCGCAGGGCCTGCCCCGCGTCGGCGATCAGCGGATCCGCGGCCGGCCCCGCGCCCGTCGACGTCGACAAGGGGTGACACCCCTTATCAACATCGGTCGACAAAGGGTGACACCCCTTATCAACGTCGGTGGACAGGACGGCGTCGACCCACTCGGCGGTGCGCTGGGCGAGCTCGGAGCCGAAGACCTTGCTGATGCTCGCCTCGGCGGCGGCGTCCTCGCCGCGTTCACCCAGGGCGGCGGCGCGGAGGTTCAGCAGCCGCTCGATCTCGAGCTCGACAACGAGGTCACCGAGCGCCTCGGCACGGACGTCGTCGACGTCCTCCTGGGTCGCGGCCCACCGATGGATCAGCCGCGCGAGCAGCAGCCGGGATTCGCGGCCGCCGAAGCTCATCGTTCGCTCGTCGGTGAGGGCCTGGGAGAGAACGGCCCAACCGCGGTTCTCCTCACCGAGGAGGTGCGACGCCGGGACCCGCACCTGGTCGAAGCTGACGGCGTTGACGCGCCACCCACCGACGACCGGAACGGCGTCGATCGTCACGCCCGGCGCCTTCGCGTCGATGACGAGGATCGACAGGCCCCGGTGCCGCTGCGACTCCGGGTCGGTGCGGACGATCGTGACGATCCAGTCGGCCAGGTGCGCCGACGACGTCCAGAGCTTGGTGCCGGTGACGACGTACTCCTCGCCCTCGCGGACCGCACGTGTCCGGAGCGCCAGCAGGTCGCTGCCGGCCTCGGGCTCGCTGTACCCCCCGGCGTAGGTCCACTCCCCTGCGAGCAGCTTCGGCAGGTGTTCGGCGACGAGCTCGGGGCGGCCCCGACGGGCGATCATCCCCGCCATCGTCTCGTTCAGCTCGAGGCTGTACGTCGGCAGGCCGGCGGCGTCGAGGGCCTCGTGCAGGGCGTAGCGCTCGGTCGGCCCCGCGCTGCGGCCCCAGGGCTCCGGCAGTCCGATCGCCAGCAGGTTCCGCTTCGCGAGCTCACGGTGGAAGGACTCCGCGTGCCGCTCCGCACCGAGAGTCTCGACCTCCGCGCGCAGCGCGAGGATCTCCTCCCGGCCGTAGCTTCCGACCAGCTCCGCGACCTCGGCGAGGACTGCGGCTCCTTCGGGCTCCAGGGCGAACGTCATGCCCAGCCCCGGCGGTCGAGCCGGAACGCCGCGACGGCGTTGTCGTGCAGGAAGCGCCGCTCGACCTCGGGCTTGAGGTCGAAGTCATCGAGGCCCGCCAGCGCCGTCGGGAAGTCGAGGATCGGCCAGTCGCTGGCCCAGATGCACTTGGTACGGCCGAACGTGCGCAGGAAGTGCACGAACTCCGGCGGGTAGTACTTCGGCTGGTGGGCGCTGGTGTCGATCCAGACGTTGTCGTGCTTCTGGGCGATCGCCATCATCTCGGTCGTCCAGGGCCAGCCGATGTGTCCCGCGACGATGCGCAGCTCGGGGAAGTCGATCGCGAGACGGTCGATGTACAGCGGCTGCCCGGTGTACGACGGGTACGTCGCGGGCCCGGTGTTCCCGACCTGCACCTGCAAGGTGATGTCGAGGTCCACGCACGCCGCGTACAGCGGGTACCAGCGCGCCTCGGTGAGCGCCTTGTCCTGGTGGAACGGTTCGAGCTTGAGCGCGACCGCGCCGTGCTCGGAAACCGCGCGGCGCAGTTCGTGCACCGCCGGCATCACGCCGTCGAGCGTCCAGGGGTCGACGCTCGCGACCGGGAGCAGCCGCTCCGGCGCGAGGGCAACGGCCTTGAGGACCTCCTCCCACGCGATCGTCGGCCCGGCCGAGACCAGCGCGCGGTCGACCCCGGCCGCGTCCATCTCCTCCAGCAGCGCCTCGGCGGGCATCCCCTCCAGCAGCCGGGTCGCGCCCAACCGCTCGGCGAGGCTGCGGTTGCGCGCGGGCTGCGCCTGCGCGACCGCGGGTGTCCAGGGCTGGACCCAGGCGTCGATCACGGGCCGGCTCGTCATCGGGTCGGCACCAGTCCCTCGCGATTGACGCGATAGCCGTGCGCCTCGAGGTCGAAGGCGCCGGTGGTTCCCTGTTCGCGCAGCACGTACTTCAGGATCTTGCCGACCGGACTCTTCGGCAACTCCTCGACGAGGCGCACGTACCGCGGCACGGCGAAGAACGGCATGTTGTCCACGCAGTACCGAATGAGCTCGAACGGCTCGATCGTCACCCCCGGCGCCGGGACGACCGCGACGAGACAGTCGTCCTCGGTGAACTCGCTCGGGACGCCGATGGCGGCGACGTCCGCGATCCCGCCGAACCCGCGCACGGTCCGCTCGACCTCGAAGGAACTCACGTTCTCCCCCCGCCGGCGGAGGTAGTCCTTCTTGCGGTCCTCGAAGTAGAAGAACCCGTTGGAGTCGAACCGGCCCAGGTCGCCGGTGTGGAACCAGCCGTTGCGCCAGACCGCGCGCGTCGCCTCGGGGTTGCGGAAGTACTCGGTGAACATGACCGACGGCTGCCGCGGCCGCACGCACACCTCGCCGATGGAGCCGACCGGTACCTCGTGGTCGGAGTCGTCGAAGAGCCGGACCTCGACGCTCTCGACGGGAATGCCGCTCGACCCCGGCGGCGAGTCGAGCCAGATCGGGCGGCTGCAGATCGGCGTGCACTCCGTCAGCGCGAAGCCCTGCGAGACCTTCAGGTCGTACCGGCTCTCCCACTGCTCGCGCATGTCCGCGGAGATCGGGGCGCCGATCAGGACGCGAACGCCGTGCTGCGCGTCCCGCTCGGACGGAGGCAGGTTCCACACCATCGTCAGCATCGCGCCGAGGATCGCGATGTGGTCGGCGCCGACCTCGTCGACGCGGTCCCAGAACTGCGAGACCGAGAACCGCTGGTCGAGCACGCCGGTCCCGCCGTGGAGCATCGGCCCGAGCACGGTGACCATGTGCGCGTTCAGGTGGAACAGCGGCAGTGGGCTGTAGACGACGTCGCCCTCGCGGCCGCCGCGGTTGCGGAACGACGTGTCGGCGGCATTGATCACCGCGCGGTGCGGGAGGACGACGCCCTTGCTCGGGCCGGTCGTCCCGCCGGTGTAGACGATCATCAACGGGTCGGCGTAGGTGACCTCCGCGGGCGGCAGCGTCTCGGGGTCGCCGTCGAGCAGATGGGTCACCGGCAGCACCGGGGCGCCGAGCAACGTTTCCGGCAGCCCGTCGAGCGAGCCGCGGACGAGGACGGCCGCGAGGCCCTCGAGCTCGGTGTCCGGCAGGCGGTCGACGTACTCGGCCGCGATCACCAGCACCCGGGGCAGGCAGTTCAGCAACTGGTGGCGCAGGTAGTCCCCGCGGTAGGCGGTGTTGAGCGCGACCTCGATCGCGCCGGTCTTCCCGCACGCGAACCAGACGTCCGCGATCTCGATGCAGTTCTCCACCAGCAGCGCGACGCGGTCCCCGTGCCGGACCCCGAGGGCGTGCAGGGCGGCGGCGGTCCGGTTGGACCGGTCGTCGGCCTCCGCGTACGTGATCGGGACGCGGTCGATGACCAGCGCCGGGTGGTCCGGCCACTGCTTCGCGCCGGAGACGACGACGTCCCCGAGCGTGCGCGTGTCGGTGACGGGGCCCCACGAACTGTCGGTCACGGGTCTCCTCAGGCGAGCAGGCTGTAGCCGCCGTCGACCGCGATCACCTGGCCGGTGACGAAGACGAACGCGGGCGTGGTGAGGGCGACGGCGACGGAGGCGATCTCGTCGGGGGTCGCCAGTCGGCGCATCGGCGTCTTCGCCGCCACGGCCGCGATGACCTCGTGCACGCCGGCGATCTGGTCCTCGCCCCCGTGGCCCGGATTGTCGATCAGACAAGGGGAAACGGCGTTGACGCGCACCTGCTTCGGGCCGAGCTCGGCGGCGTAGTAACGCACCAGCCCCTCCATCGCGGCCTTCGCCGGACCGAGCGCGCCGTAGTAGCGGGCGTAGGAGTTGCTGCCCAGGCTCGTCACGGCGACGACCGCACCGCCGCCGTCCGCGAGGTACGGCAATCCGGCGCGCACGATCTCCCACAACCCCCAGACCTGGACGTCGAAGGCGCGCTCGTAGTCCTCGCGCGTGACGCCGAGCGTCCGGCCGGTGATGAGCGGGACCGCCGTCGTGACCAGCGCGTCGAGACCGCCGAGTTCCTCCGCGGCACGGACGGTCATCGAGGCGCCCTCGGTACCGAGGTCGCCCTTGACGAGGATCGGCTCCGGCCCGACCTCCGCGGCGGCGCGCGCAGTCTCCTTGGCCGCCTCGTCGTTGGACGTGTAGCCGATCGCAACCCGCGTCCCCCGCGCCGCGTACTGCCGGACGGCGGCCGCCCCGACCCCCCGGCTGCCGCCGATGACGAACGCGGTCCGCGGATTCTGAGTATCCGTCATGCCGCTGCTCCGGCGGTCAGGCCGCAGCGCTCGCGCAGCTCGGCGGTGGTCGCGGGTTCGAGGCCGTGCTTGCGGACGCGCTCGACGGCCCGTTCGGCGAGCTCGGCGTTGGTGGCGGTCGGGTGGACCAGCGGGGTGTCGCCGAGCCCGGTCCGGATCCCGAGACCGCGCTCGAGGGCGGCGTCCCAGAGGGCCTCGCAGCGTTCGGCGGAGGACATCGCGTACGGGACGACGACGGTCTCGTGGTCGATGCCGTCCGGGATCCGGCTCAGCAGGAAGTCGAGCACGGCCGGGTCGGGTTCGTTGTTGCTGACCCAGCGGTCGGAGAAGAACATCTTCAGGTTCAGCGGCTGGCGCAGCACCCCGGCGCGGGCGGCGAGCAGCGTCCACCGCAGGTCCGAGACGTTGAAGATCGCGATGTTCGGGACGAGGCCGAGTTCGGCGAGGCGGTCGAGCTCCGGCGGGTACGGGGGTCGACTGTGGGCCGGGTCGTCCGGGCCGAAGGTGACGACGCCGAAGCTGTTCGACTCCTCCTGCCAGAGCACGCGGCGGATGTGCTGCACCGGGTCGAACGGGCTGACCTGCAGCCGGCGCTCGGGTTCCCGGCTCGCCGCGAGGTCCCACACCACCGACAGGTCGGCGTTGTTGTAGCTCGGGTAGGCGAGCAGATCGATCTCGCGCGCGACGGCGGCGAGCACGTCGCCGGTGATCGCGGCGTCGGTGAAGGCCTGCCGTCCGTCCGGGTGGCGCGCATGAAAGTGGGCCATCGTCACGCCCGCGCGACCGCAGGCGACGACGTCGGCCGCGACCTCCTCGGCGGTGTACGGGACGCCCGCGGCCTCGTCCTTGGTCGCGACCTCGTTGACCCCGACCTCGACCACGACCTTGCCGCTGTCCCGCAGCGCCATGGAGCCTCCCTCGGCCACGATCCGGCTGGCGCTCCCGACTGTAGATGATTTCCTCTTGATGTGCCATGCTGCGAGCGTGGAACAGCGCATTGCAGCGGTGGTCTTCGACCTGGGCGGGGTCCTCACTCCTCCGGTGTTCGGCCCGCTCGACGAGCTCAACGACTCCCTCGGCCTGCCGGACGGGACCCTGCGCGCCTTCTTCCGCGGCGACGAGGTGTTCGCGCAGGTCGAGCGGGGCGAGATCAGCTTTCGCGAGTTCCTCAAGTCCGTCGGGACGCGCGTGCAGGCCGCGCACGGACTGCGCCTGGACCTGCGGGCCCTGGCCGCCGCGGTCGAGGACGCCGGCCACCTGGAGCCGGCGATGGTCGACCTCGTCCGCCGCCTGCACGCCGACGGAATACGCCTCGGCCTGCTGACCAACAACGCCAAGGAGTCGGTGTTCTGGCGCGAGACACTTCCGCGGGAGTGTTTCGACGTGGTCGTCGACAGCAGCGAGGTCGGGCTCCGCAAGCCGGACCCGCGCATCTACGCCCTCGTGCTCGAACGCCTCGGGCTCCCTGCCGACGAGGTGCTCTACGTCGACGACTTCGCCGAGAACCTGCCCCCGGCCGCGGATCTCGGGATGCTGACGTGGTCGTTCGACGGGCGCGACCGGCTCGAGGCCTTCCTCCGCGGGGTGGTGACTCCGTGACGGGTGATCATCTCGACGACCTGCGCACCACGCTCCGCACGCTGCTCGCGGCGCACGCCCCGCTCGCCCGGGTGCGGACGACGGCGCTGGCCGGCAAGCCCCGGGACGAGGGCGTGTGGAACCGCCTGGTCGCCGAGGTTGGCGTCGCCGGACTTCCGTTCGCCGAGGTTGACGGCGGCGCCGGTGGCGGGCAGCGGGAACTCGTCGTGCTGCTCGAGGAGACCGGCGCGGTCCTGCTCGACCAGCCGCTGTTCTCGACCGTCGCCCTCGCGGGGCAACTGGTGGCGGAGACGGTTTCCGGCCCCGCCCGGACGCAACTGCTGCCGCTCCTCGCCGGTGGAGCTGCTCGCTCCACCGTGGCGGTGGGCGACGACGGCGAGCCGCTGACGGAGCTTGAGCTCGCGGACGGGCGACTCACCGGCACCGTGCTCCGCGTGCCCGAGGCCGCCCGGAGCACCGAAGTGCTCGTGGTGCTCGCCGGCGGGTGCGTCGTCCGTGTCGACCTCGACCAGCCCGGGGTGACCCTGCGCCCGACCGATGCCCTCGACCCGACCCGCCCGTGCGCCGACGTGGTGTTCGACGGCGCGGCGGCCGAGGTGCTCGCCGAGAACGCGACCGACGGCCTCGCCCGCTGGCGTCGTCTCGCGGTGCTGGCGAACGGGGCCGAGCAGGCCGGCGTCTGCCGCGCCGCGCTGACGATGGCGGTGGAGTACGCGAAGCTGCGCGTCCAGTTCGACAAGCCGATCGGCGCGCAGCAGGCGATCCAGCATTTGCTCGCGGGCGTGCTCGCCGGGACCGTCGGTGCCGAGGCCGCGGTGCGCCTCGCGGCGGCCGCCGTCGACGAGGGCCGCTCCGACGCCGCGGAGCTCGTCGCCGTCGCGGCCGCGCACGCCGCCGAGACCGCGGTGTCCGCGACGAAGGCGCTGATCCAGGTCCACGGCGGGATCGGTTTCACCTGGGAGCACGACGCCCACCTGCTCTACCGCCGGGCGCTCGCGTCGGCGGCGTTCTTCGGCGGCGCGGCCGCCCGCCGGCGCGAGCTGGCGACCGTCCTGCAGATCTGACGAGGAGTCTGATGACCACGCTCGACAACGCTCCCGCCCTCGGCGACCTCGGCTTCCCGACCGCGGTCTCGTGCTACGCGCCGAACCTCGACATGCACCGTCCGACCGCCCGTCCGTTCGGGCTGACCGAGCAGTCGATGTACCTCTACGGCGGGTGGCGCGACGAGACGGGCGCGCTGCACATCGTCGAGCGCAAGTTCTGCGGCCCGATGACCGGCGGCCTGTGGCTGATGAACACCAAGAGCGGCAAGGTCACGCTCGCGCCGGAGTCGCTGAACACCGTCCGCGGTGAGGTCAAGCGCGAGTACTCCGACTCCGAGCACCACCTGCACGGCTCGCTGCTCGGCAAGGCCGGCGGCGCTCCCGAGGAGGGCCTGGACTACCGCCTCACCCCCGGCGCGATGCACTGGCGCGAGGGCACGGTGATGGAGCTGTCGGGCAACCTCGTCGGCCCGGGCATCCAGATCGGGAGTCTGGACCACGAGCTCCCGTTCTTCTACACCTCCGAGCTCTACAAGATCTCCGGCACCGTCCTCGGCGAGCAGGTCGACGGATTCGTCTTCCTCGACCACGGCTACTGGCCCCACGGCGCGGACTGGAAGGAGTGGCACATCTTCAACCGCCAGCAACTCTCGTGGACCGCCTGGGCCGCGGAGTTCGAGAACGGTGACGTGGAGTGGGGGCAGGTCTGCTTCGGCCGGGACGGCTTCAACTTCGTCGCGGTCGCGAACGCCGACGGTCCCGTCGTTCTGGACGCCACCTGCCGACCCGGCATCGACCCCGACCCCGACGACTGGGCCGCCCGCCTCGGCTACCAGGCGACCGACGGCCGGACCTGGATCTTCGAGCTCGAGCCCGGCGGTCAGATGTCCCCGTTCACCGCCGCCCGCTGGGGCGGCTACCGCGCCCAGGCCGGCCGCGTCCTCCGGCACGGGGAGGACCGCCCGGTAAAGGTCGCCTTCGGCTGGGGCGAGACGTTCATGGAGCGCATCCGCGACGCCGGCGTCAGCCCCGTCGACGCCCTCCTGACGTAGCGGACGTCCGAAGATGTGGCTGCTATAGCGGCCACATCTTCGGACGTCAGGAGCCGCGCGGGAGGCCGAGGACGCGCTCGGCGACGAGGGTGCGGAGGATCTCGTCGGTCCCGCCGGCGATGTGGAAGGCCGGCTTCGCGAGGAGGAGGCGGCGCCACTCGTCGTCGAGGTCGACGGCGCCGGCGGTGAGCACCGGGCCGAGGGAGGCGGCGACGGCGTCGGAGAGGGTCTCCAGCAGCTGGGCGACGGCGAGCTTGGCGAGGGTCGCCTCCGGCCCCGGGGACTTCCCGGCCAGCAGCGCGGAATTCACCTGCTCCTCCATCGCGGCGAGCACGCGGTGCTCCACGACGGCGCGGACGTAGGTGTCGCGGGCGATCGGGTCGGACCAGTCGAGGTCGCGGGCGCGGTCGACGAGGGCCCGGAACGACTTGCCGTGGCTGGAGAACCGCTCGAAGCCGAGCGTCGTCATCGCCACGCGCCAGCCCTTGCCCACCTCGCCGAGGACGTCGGCGGGGCCGATGCGGGCACCGTCGAGGAACACCTCGGAGAACGAGGACCCGCCGGTCATCTGCCGCAGCTCGCGGACCTCCACCCCGGGCTGGTCCAGGTCGAGCCGGAACGCCGTCAGCCCATCGTGCTTGCGCCCCTCGACGGAGGTCCGCGCCAGCAGGTAGCCGTACCGGGCGTGCTTGGCCTCGCTGGTCCAGACCTTCTGGCCGGTGACGCGCCAGCCGACGCCGTCGGGCTCCGCACGCGTCCGCAGTGACGCCAGGTCACTTCCGCTGCCCGGCTCACTGAACAACTGGCACCACACCTCGTCGCCGCGGAGCATCGCGCGGCAGTGCTCGCGCTGCTCGGGGGTTCCGAGGGTGAACAACGTCGGGCCGATGATCTCCAGCGTGACGTCGAAGAGCCCGCGCGCGACGACGTACGGCGCCTGCTCCTCGGCCCACACGTGCGCGTGCGCCGGCGAGAGCCCCTGACCACCGACCTCGGTCGGCCACGCGACGCCCGCGAACCCGGCGTCGAAGAGTTCGCGCTGCCACGCGCGGCAGGCTGCCGCCCACTCCGCGTCCTCCGCGGCCGAGCGCTCGGCGAAGATCGCGAGCACCGACCGCGCCCGCGCCGGGTCGCGCTCGGCCCGACTGTCGAGGAACGCCCGGGCCCGGGCGCGGAAGGCGTCCAACGTTTCAGTCACCGATGTCCCCTCGTCAGCAGCAACGCCCCGGCGAACGGGCCGCCACCGGCGCTGGTCAGCACCACCTCGGCGCCGGTGACCTGCCGGGCCCCGGCGTCCCCGCGGGCCTGGAGCACCGCCTCGTACAGGTGCCCGTACCCGTGCAGCCGCCCCGCGGAGAGCTGACCGCCGGACGTGTTCATCGGCAGCGACCCGTCGAGCGCCATCGTGCGCCCGCCGTCGAGGAACGCCGCCCCCTCCCCCGGTCCGCAGAACCCGAGGGCCTCGACCCACAGCAGCGTCAGGAAGCTGAAGCCGTCGTAGAGCTGGGCGGTGTCGACGTCGGAGGGCTTGAGGTCGGTGCGGGCCCACAGCGACGTGCCGACGTCGTGCAACGCCATGGTCGCGAGGTCGCCGCGGTGGAACCACTGCGGCCGGTCGGTCACCGCCGCTCCCATGGCCTCGACGAACACCGGGACCGGACGGGTGTCCGCCGCCGCCTCGCGCGCCGACACCACGATCGCGACGCTCCCGTCGCACGGCACGTCGCAGTCGTAGAGCGAGAGTGGGGTGGAGATCATGCGGCCGGCAAGGTAGTCCGCCATCGTCAACGGCTGCCGGAACACCGCCGCCGGGTTCCGCGCCGCGTGAGCCCGGGCCGCGACCGCGATGCCGCCGAGGTCCTCACGCCGCAGACCGTACGTGTGCTGGTACCGCGTCGCCGACAGCGCCAGCCAGTTGACCGGGCTGTACGCGCCGGGCGGCATCACCCACTGGAACGGACCGCTGGTCACCTCGGGCCCCGTCGACGAACGCCCCGTCAGTTTCACCGCACCGCGCTTCGCGTTGCCCTGCACCGTCGCCTCGGTGACGGTCCGGTAGACGACGGCGTGCCGCGCCATCCCGCCGGCCACCGCGAGGATCGCGTTCATGACGGCGAGCAGCTGCCCCGGGCCCTCCGCCGCGCCGCTGTGCCAGGTCAGCTGCAGGCCGAGCGCGTCCTGGACGTCGCTGCTCGCCGGCCCACCGAGCCCCGGCATCCCGGTCGCGCCGGGGTAGGTGCAGAGCCCGTCGATGTCCTCCATGCGCAGGCCCGCGTCGGCGACCGCACGGCTGACCGCCTCGCAGGTCAGGTCCAGGCTGCTGCGGTTCAGCTTCCGCCCGACCTCGCTCTGCCCGGCGCCGGTGATCGCGACCGCGCTCTCCGCCTTCCTCATGACGGGGCCTTCCGCACGCTCACGCCGGCACCCCGTAGGGGATCGCGACCTCGCCGGCCGCGGCGAACGCGAGCCGCACCGGCATCCCGATCGTCACGGCCTCGGGGTCGACGTCGACGAGCGTGACCAGCAGCCGCAACCCGGGCTCCTCGGCGAGCTCGACGACCGCGAGGACGTTCGGCGTCTCCATGTCGGGGAACCACGGCTGGACGTTGACCGTGAACGTGTAGACCTCGCCCCGGCCGGAGAGCGCGACGTCCTCCAGGTCGGTGCTCCGGCACCGGCGACACACCGGCGCGGGCGGGATCAGGTGGTGGCCGCAGGCGCGGCAGCGCGGAACCGCCAGTGCCCCGGCGAGACCCGAGGTCCAGAACCGCTCGGTGTGCGGTTCCACCTCGGGCAGCATGCGGACGACGAACTCACTCACGCGCTAGCTCCTGACGGTGCGTCATCCAGCAGCAGGCCGGCGAGCGCCGCGAAGCGCTCCGCCGGCGTCCCGCCCAGCTGCTCGTTCACCTTCGCACGCCGCAGGTACAGGTGCAGGTCGTGCTCCCAAGTGACACCGATGCCGCCGTGGATCTGCACCGCCGCCGCCGCGACCGCCCGCGCGTTCTCGGTCGCGACGGCCTTCGCCATCGCCGCCGAGAGCGCACGGTCCCGCCACCCGTGCGCCAGGGCCCACGCCCCGCCCCACGTGGCACTGCGCGCGTTCTCGGCGCGGACGAGCATGTCGGCGAGGTTGTGCTTCACCGCCTGGAACGTGCCGATCGGAACGCCGAACTGCTGCCGGGTCCGGGCGTAGGCCGAGGCCGTGTCGAGGCACCAGCGTGCGACGCCGGTCGACTCCGCGGCGAGCAGCACCTGCCGCCGCCGGCGGACCTCCTCGCCCAACTCCGCGGCGTCGTTGAGCAGCACCCGCCCGGCCCCGGCCGGGATGGCGACGGTCGCGATCGATCGCGTCCGGTCGACGCACGGCTGAGCGCGACGTGCCGCCGCCCACTCCTCGCCGGCGAGCTCGACCAGCGCGCCGCCCGTGAACACCAGACCCGCATCGGCCTCCGCCGCGTCGAGGACCACCGTGTCCCCCGGCAGCACGACCGCCGGCGGCCGACCCTCCAGCACGCGCGCCGTCAACGCCTCGTCGGGGGCCGAACCGAGGACCACCGAGGCCAGGGCTGCCGACCCGAACGGCACCCGCGCCAGCGCGGCGCCGATTTCCTCGGCGACGACGACCTGGTCGATGGCGTCCCCGCCCGGCCCGCCGAGCGCCTCGGGCACGCCGAGCGCGGCGACGCCGGACTCCACCAGCGCCGCCCACACCTTCGCCTCGCGCGGGGTCGCGGCGTCCACCGGCAGCTCGGTGTCGTACCGCTCGCGCCGGTCGGCGAGGTCGGCCAGCAGCTGCGCGACCATCTCCCGCAGCGAGATCTGTTCCTCGGTCAGTCCGTAGTGCATGCCAGTCAGTCCGCCCACGGGTCCCGCGGCTGGCCGAGCAACCGCTCGGCGAGGGCGTTGCGCTGCACCTCGGAGGTGCCGCCGCCGATCGTCGACGCCCGCGTCCGGAGCCAGCCGAGGATCCACTTGCCGCCGTCGACAGCCTCACCGGGACCGTCGAGCCCGCGGTCGATCACACCCTCCGGCCCGCAGCAGTCGAGCAGCAGCTCGTAGAGCGCCTTCTCGGTCTCCTGCCCGAACAGCTTGCTCATCGCCGCCTCGGGTCCGGGCTCCAGCCCGTCGGCCGCGCGGGCCAGCCCGCGCAGCCCGTTGATCCGGACGAGCTGCGCGTCGCACCACGCCCGCGCGTACCGCTCGCGGGTGTGGGCGTCCGCGGTCCGGGCCCGATCGCGGATCGCCGCCAGCTGGCGCGCGAGTGCGAGCTGCCGGCCGAGGAAGAGGACGCCCCGCTCGTTGGCCAGGGTCGTCCGCATGACCGCCCACCCGTTGCCGAGGCCACCGACCACATTCGTCAGCGGCACCCGGACCTCGTCGAGGAAGACCTCGCTGAACTCGGCGTCGCCGCTGATCTGCTCAATCGGACGGACCGTCACTCCCGGCGCGCTCATCGGGATCAGGACGTACGAGATGCCGTCCCGCTTCGGGACGTCGCGGTCGGTGCGGACCAGCGCGAACATCGCGTCGGCCTCGCGGGCTCCGGAGGTCCAGATCTTCTGACCCGAGATCACGAGCTCGTTCCCGTCAATCGCCCCGAAGGTGCGCAGCGACGCGAGGTCGCTGCCGGCCTCGGGCTCGGAGAAGCCCTGGCACCACAGGTCGTCACCGCGGCGCAGCCGGGGCAGCACCGTGGCGCGCTGCTCCTCACTGCCGTGCACCATCAGCGTCGGGCCGAGGATCGACAGGCCCGTCCGACCCGGCACGGTCGGCAGCCGGCGGCGCGCCATCTCGGAGTGGCAGATCAGCTGCTCGGTGAACGTCGCGTCCCGGCCGCCGTGCTCGGCCGGCCAGGTGATCGCCGCGTACCGGCCCTCGTCGAGGGTGGCCTGCCACGCGCGGAGGGCCGCCAACCGCTCGGCGGGGTCGTCGGGCAGGACGAACGGCGACGGCGCGTGCTCGTCGAGGAAGGCGGACAGGTCGGCGAGGAACTGCTCGTCGCCGTCCCCGAGCGCCGTGCCGAGGTCACGTGCGATCCCGCGCAGCACGCTCACGGGCGCGGCTCCGTCGGATTCGGCGTCGGCTGCGGGTTCTTCAGCAGCGCCAGCACCGCCGGGCGCACGATCTTCATCGCGCCGTTGCGCGGGATCGCCTCGCACCGGCGCAGGACGGTGGGCGCGTAGTACGGGGGCAGCCGGTCGCGAACCCAGCCCTCGAGGTCGTCGTCGCTGACGTCCTGCCCCTCGCGCAGGACGACCAACGCGCCCGGGGTCTCGCCGAGCCGTTCGTCGGGCATGCCGACGACCGCGGCCTCGCGGACCGCCGGGTGCTCCTCGAGGACGCTCTTGAGCTTGCCCGCACTGACCTTGAACCCGCCGCGGTTCAGCACGTCGTCCACGCGACCCTCGACGAACAGGAACCCGTCGGAGTCGATGCGGCCCAGGTCGTTGGTGTTGATCCAGTCCTCGGGCCCGGCGCCGACCGAATGCGGAGTGCGGAAGCTGAGCCGGCCGGTCTCACCCGCCGTCAGTTCCGCGCCGGTGTCGGGATCCAGCGTCCGGCCCGCGACGCCCGGGTGCAGCCGGCCGACGCTGCGGCGCTTGGTCGCGCCCCAGATCTTCCAATCGCCCAGGCTCCAGCCGGCGAGGCCGCCGGTGAACTCGGTCGCCCCGTAGCTCTGCAGGACCGGGAAGCCGTAGGTCGCCTCGAAGCGGTCGGCCAGCGCCGGGTCGAGCGGCGCCGCGCCCGACCAGACCGCAGCCACCGACGCGAGGTCGCCGGCCGGGATCTGGGCGTCGAGGATCATCCGCAACGCCGCCGGTGGGAGGTTCAGCGTCCGCGGCCGGTGCCGACGCACCAGCGCGGACCACGGCACCGGGTCGAAGCGGTCCATCAGCACGATCGGGGCGCCCCCGGCCAACGCGGTGATCAGCGCCCACAGCCCGGTGATCGTGACCGGCAGCAGCGGGCAGATCACCGGCGCCGTCCGCCGCGCGGTGACGACCTTGCCGAGGTAGTGCCGATCGATCCCGGTCAGGGCGGCCTCGATGTCCCGGTACCGGACGGACACCCGCTTCGCCGGCCCGGTCGTCCCGCTGGTCAGCATCACGATCGCGACGCCGGGTTCGGGATCCTGCGGCTCGCCCTGACCGGGCGTCAGCAGCGGTGCGCTCCCCTGCCCCGGCACCGGCAGCTCCACGAAGGTCGAACCGGCCGCGACTGCCGCGGCGCGCAGGTCCGGGCCGGCGTCGCCGGTCTCCGCGACGACGACGGCCGGACGGAACGCGCGGATGTCGGCGGTCGAACGCTCGACCGGTTCCAGCGGGCTGAGCACCACCAAGGTATGGCCGTCGATCAGCGCCGCCGCCAGGGCCGCGATGTGCCACGGGTGGTTGCGCGGAACGATGGCCACCGGCGCCGCCGGACCCCGCGAGCCGAACACCGCACGCAGGTGCGCCACCGCGGCGCGCAGGCGGTCGGCGTTCCAGGCGAGGTCGCGGTAGAAGACGAGCTCCATCTCCGCCGGTGCCTCGGACAGGTGCGTCGCGAGGTTCCGGGCGAAGGCGGGCGCGTCCTCCGAAGCGGTGGCCGGGGTGGTCATTCGCCGCGGCCCCCCGAACCACCGTCATAGAACTCGTCACGCTTCTTGAAGGCGGCCCCGGTGCTGCCCGCGCGCGAGCGTTCCTTGACGAAGTTGAACTCGTCGTCCTCGAACCGCAGGTTGGTGCCGTAGCTGTGGAACAGGTACGCGCAGGTCTCCTCCGCCGCGAGGGCGGTCTGGCCCTCGACGAGCCGGTAGGCCTCCTTGGCGATCGCGATGCCGTCCGCGGGCATCCGCGCCACCTGGGCCGCGAGCTCCTCGGTCGTGGCGGCGACGTCCTCGTCCGGGAGAACGCGAGCGAAGATGTGCGCGTGCTCGTACTCCGAGGCGATGGCCTGACGTCCCGTCAGGAGCAGGTCGCGCGTGATGTTCGGGCCGAGCCGGTGGAAGAACAGGTGCAGGTTGCCGAGCACCGGGCCGAGGAAGCGCGTCGCCGGCATGCCGAGCTTGGCGTTGCGCCCGACCACCGCGAGGTCGCTGGCCAGCGCCAGTTCCAGGCCCGCGCCGAAGGCGTAGGCCTCGACCTGGGTGATCGTCACCTTCGGGTAGCCGATGAACTCGTGGAAGATGCGCTGCCCCGCGCGGTCAACGGCGAGGCGGCGCCGCTGGCTCGGCCGGCGCGTGTCGCCCTCCTTGGCGTACCAGTTGTAGGCCTGCGAGAGGTCCGCCCCGGTGGTGAAGACGCCCCCGGTCCCGCGGAGCACGACGACCTTGATGTCGTCGTCGACGGCGAGCTCGTCGAGCGCCCGGCCCAACGTGTTCACCATGTCGAGGTTCATCGCGTTCTTCTTCGACGGGTTGTCGAAGGTGATGCGCGCGATGTGGCTCACGGGGTCGCGGTCGACGTGGACGATGCCCTTGTCGTCCGTGCTGAACTCTGCGCCCACCGGGTCTCCACTCACTGGTCGATGCTCACTGGTCGAATCCGTACTGCTTGGACAGCATCCGCAGGAGCACCTCGTCGGCGCCCCCGCCGATGGAGAGCAGCCGCGCGTCCCGGAAGTACCGGGACACCCACGTCTCCTCCATGTAGCCCACGCCCCCGTGGTACTGGATGCACGTGTCGGCGACCGTCCGCGCCAGGCGGCCGGCCTTGAGCTTCGCGACCGTCGACACCTGCGCAATGTCCTCCCCCGCCGCGAACTTCGCGGCGCAGGAGTACGTGTATTCCCGCAGAATCTGCACCTCGGCGAACAGCTCGGCGAGGACGTACTGCAGGTGCTGGTTGGCCAGCAGCGGCTGGCCGAACGCCGACCGGATGCGCAGGTAGTCGACGGTCCGCTCGAGCGCGAACTGCATCTGCCCGACGGCCTGGTAGGTCGCGGTCAACCGTTCCAGGTTGAACTGATGCATCTGCTGGACGAAGCCGCGGTCGATCTCGCCGATCGTGTTCGCGACCGGGACCCGGACGTTGTCGAAGACCAACTCCGCGGTGTCCGAGGCCTTGTTGCCGAGCTTGCGCAGCGAGCGGCTGACGGTCAGCCCCGGCGTGGTCGTGGGCACGACGATCTGGCTCATCCCCCGGTAGCCGGGGGCGTCCGACGTCCGCGCGAGCAGACACAGCCAGTCGGCCTGGGTGCCGTTGGTGATGTAGATCTTCGCGCCGTTGATCACCCAGTCGTCGCCGTCGCGGCGGGCGCGCGTCCGGATGTTCGCGACGTCCGACCCGGCGTCGGGCTCGGTGACCGCGATCGCCGCGACCAGCTCGCCCCACATCGACGGGACGAGCCAGCGCTCCTTCAGTTCGGGGCTGCCGTGCTCGGCCAGCGACGCCGTCGCGTAATAGGCCTGGACGTTGAACGCCATCGGGATCGCGTTGCCGTCGACCCGCCCCAGTTCCTCGGAGAGCACGACGGTGTACCAGTGGTCCGCGCCCTGACCGCCGTCGGCCTCGGCGTACTCCAGCCCGATCGCTCCGATGCTCGCGAACTTCGTGAACAGCTCGCGGGCGGGGAAGATCCCCGCCTCCTCCCACGCATCGACGTGCGGCGCGACCTCGTTCGCGAGGAAGTCGCGCACCGTCTTGCGGAACGCCTCGTGCTCCGCGGTGAACGGGGACGTCACCCGGCCTCCTCCGTCTCCGTCAGCTCCAGCAGCAGCTGGTGCGCCTCCACCGCCTGACCCGGCGTCACCAGGACGCGCGTCACGACCGCGTCGTACGGCGCGGTGATCGGGTGCTGCATCTTCATGGCCTCGACGACGGCCAGCACGGTGCCGGCGGCGACCGTCTCGCCCTCGCCGACACGGACCTCGACGACGGTGCCCGGCAGCGACGACACCGGCCCGGTGGCCGCGGTGTCGTGCCGCCCGGTCCGGAACCGCGGCGCGACGCCGAGCGCGATCGCCCGTCCGTTCCCGCGGACCACCACCTCGTCGGGCTCGATGTCCCGCGCCGGCCCCCGCCGCGCGACCGTCCACTCCGCGATCTCGGACCCGACCCGCAGCAGGAGCGTCCGCTCGCGCCCCTCCGACCGGTCCGCGATCACCTCCACCTCTGCGGGATTCGGGACCACCTCAAGGCTCCAGTACCGGTCGGCGACGGGGGTGAGGCGGACGGGGAGGGGCTCGCCGTCGACGACGAGCTCGAGCTCCCGGGCCGGCTGGACGCCCCAGCGCCACGAGGTGGGCAGGGTCGGGACGATCGCGTCCGCGACGGTCTCGTCGGCGAGCAGCCCCAGCGCCGCGGCGGCGAGCTCGGCCGTCGTCGGCGCGGGGGCGGCGGTGACCTCGGGGTACTTCTCGAGGAAGGAGGTGTCGACCTCGGTCCCTGTCACGTACACCGGGTGCCGCAGGACCGCCGCGAGCGCGAGCCGGTTGGTCTCGACGCCCGCGACCTCGGCGCGGGCGAGGGCGTCGGCCAGTCGCGCCAGCGCGATCGCGCGCGTCGGGCCGGACGCGATGACCTTCGCGATCATGGAGTCGTACGCGGGCGTGACGGTGTCGCCCTCGGTGATGCCGTGCTCGCCGCGCAACCACGGCGCCTCCGGGTGCCGGTACCGCCAGACCGTGCCGGTGCTCGGCACCCAGCCCGCCGCCGGGTCCTCGGCACAGAGCCGGGCCTGGACCGCGACGCCGCGCGGCTCCAGCTGATCCGGCGTCAGGTTCAGGCGCTCCCCCGTCGCGACCGCGAACTGCAGATCGACCAGGTCGAGCCCGGTGACCTCCTCGGTCACGGTGTGCTCGACCTGCAGGCGCGTGTTCATCTCGAGGAAGTATGCGTCGGACCCTTCCACGAGGAACTCGCACGTCCCGACGCCCTCGTAACCGATCTTCGAGGTCAACCGCGCGGCCGCGGCGGCGATCGTCTCCCGCACCGCGCCCGGGATGCAGACCGCCGGGGCCTCCTCGATCAGCTTCTGGTGCCGGCGCTGGACCGAGCACTCGCGGTCGCCGAGGACAAACACGTTGCCGTGCCGGTCCGCGATCACCTGCACCTCGACATGCCGGGCGGACGCGAGGTACCGCTCGAGGAACACGGTGCCGTCACCGAAGGCGGCCAGCGCCTCGCTCCGGGCGGCGGACACGGCAGCGACCAATTCGCCCGCCGCGGCCACCGGTCGCATGCCCCGGCCGCCGCCACCGGCGCTGGCCTTGACGAGCATCGGGAACCCGACGGACTCCCCCGCCGCGAGCAGGTCCGCCTCGCTCACGTCGGCGCCGATCACGGCGTCCGGCAGCACGGGCACATCCGCGGCGCGGGCCGCGTCCTTCGCGGCGACCTTCGAGCCCATCAGCGCGACGGTCTCGGCGCTCGGCCCGAGGTAGGTCAGCCCCGCGGCGGTCACGGCCGCCGCGAAGTCGGCGTTCTCGGCGAGGAAGCCGTAGCCGGGGTGGATCGCGTCGACGCCCGCCTCCCGGGCGGCGGCGACGATCGCCTCGATGTTCAGGTAGGTCTCGGCGAGGGTGTCGCCGGGGAGCAGGACCGTGGTGTCGGCCTCGCGCACGAACGGCGCGGTGGCGTCGGCCCGGGAGCAGACCGCGACCACGCGCAGTCCACGGGCCCGGGCCGCGCGGGTGATCCGCCGGGCGATCTCGCCCCGGTTGGCGATGAGAAGAGAGGTGAGCGCCATCAGTGCCGCCACACCCCGTAGTCCGGGGACGGGACGGTCTCGGTCTGCGTCGCCGCGGAGAGCGCGACCCCGAGGGCATTCCGCGTCATGCGCGGGTCGATCATCCCGTCGTCCCAGAGCCGGCCCGTGGCGTAGAGCGGGGAGGACTCCTCGTCGATCTGACGCTCCGTCGCCGCGCAGACGGCCGCGTCGGCGGCCTCGTCGTACGGCTCACCGCGGGACTCCGCTGACCGGCGGCGCACGATCGACATCACACCGGCGAGCTGCCGCCCGCCCATGACCGCGATGCGGTGCGACGGCCAGCTCAGCACCAGCCGCGGCTCGTACGCCTTCCCGGCCATCGCGTAGTTGCCGGCGCCGTACGAGGCGCCGACCATCAGCGTCAGCTTCGGGACGTCGACGTTCGAGACGGCGTTGATCAGCTTCGCGCCGTCCTTGATGATGCCGCGCTTCTCGCGCTCGGAGCCGATCATGAAGCCGGTGATGTTCTGGCAGAACAGGAGCGGGACGCCCTGGCGCTCGACGAGCTGGATGAACTGCGCGCCCTTCTGCGACTCCTCGTTGAACAGCACGCCGTTGTTCGCGAGCACCGCGAGCGGCATACCGTGCAGCGACGTCCAGCCGCAGACCAGGTTGGAGCCGTACGGGCCCTTGAACTCCTCGAACTCCGAGCCGTCGACGAAGCGGGCGAGGACTTCACGCATGTCGAACGGGACGCGGATGTCCGCGGGCACGACGCCGAGCAGCTCGTCGGGGTCGTACGCCGGCGGCGGTCCCCCCGGCGCGCGGCGGGCGTCGGGCAGGCGGCCGACGATCTCGCGCGTCAGCCGGATGGCATCCGCCTCGTCGAGCGCGAGGTAGTCGGCGAGCCCGGAGACGCGCGCGTGCATGTCCGCGCCGCCGAGAGTCTCCTCGTCGACGTCCTCGTCGATCGCCATCTTCACCAGCGGCGGGCCGCCGAGGAAGACCTGCGCGCGCTCCTTGACCAGCACCGTGTAGTCGCTCATGCCGGGCAGGTACGCGCCACCGGCGGTCGACGAGCCGAACACCGCGGCGATCGTCGGGATGCCGGCGCGGGAGAGCTGCGCGAGCCGGCGGAACTGCTCGCCGCCGGGGACGAAGATGTCCGCCTGCTTCGGCAGGTCGGCGCCCCCGCTCTCGACGAGCAGCACGACCGGCAACCGGTTCGAGCGCGCCACCTCCATCGCGCGCAGCGTCTTCGCGACCGAGGTCGGGGAGAGCGAGCCGCCGCGCTGCGTCGGGTCGTTGGCGACGACCATCACCCAGCGGCCGCGGACCTGGCCGATGCCGGTGACCATGCCGCCGCCGAGGGGGTCGTCGGAGCCCCAACCGGCGATCGGCGAGAGTTCGAGGAAGGCGCCGGCGCGGTCGAGCAGGAGCGCGACGCGGTCGCGGACGGGGAGCTTGCCGCGCGAACGCAGCCGCTCCTGGGCCTTCGCGCCACCGCCCGCGGCGGCGATCGACAGCTGCTCGGCGTGGGCGTCCAGGACGGCCTGCGCGGCCTCGCGCGCGGCCAGATAACCCTCGGACCGCACGTCCAGGGCGGAGGTCAGAACCGGCACGGTTGCTGCCTCCTCTGGCCGCCCTCAAGTGGAGATGATTTACTCATGATGCCGACCTCCGGAAGATTTGTCGAGCGAGGAGAGAGCCCATGAGCCTCACTGTGGCCGGACGCTCCGCACCTCGGATTCTCGTCGTCGGCGCGAGCCAGGGCATGGGACGCGCCGCGGCGTTGCGGCTCGCATCCGGCGGTGCGCGCGTGGCGCTCGTGGCCCGGACGCCGGCCGATCTCGACGCCGTCGCGAAGGACGTCTCCGCTGCCGGCGCGGTGGACGTCCTCACCGTCCCGACCGACGTGACCGACCCCGCCGCGGTGGTCACCGCCGTCGACGCACCCCTTCAGCGCTGGGGCGGGCTCGACGGTCTGGTCAACGCGGTCGGGCTGTGCGAGCCGGTGGACGGCGGGTTCCTGGAGACCGACGACGGTCACTGGCAACGGGCGTTCGACGCGGTGCTGCTCTACGCGGTGCGGACGTGCCGCGCGGCGCTCCCCCACCTGCTCGACGGCGGTGGGGCGATCGTCAACGTGTCGGCCATGTCGAGCCGGCACTACCTGCCGATGATGCCGCACTACTCCTCGCAGAAACTGGCGCTCGCTCACCTGACGAAGAATCTGGCGAAGGAGTTCGGCGCTCGCGGGATCCGGACG
Source organism: Sporichthya polymorpha DSM 43042 (assembly GCF_000384115.1). Classification (NCBI taxonomy): domain Bacteria; kingdom Bacillati; phylum Actinomycetota; class Actinomycetes; order Sporichthyales; family Sporichthyaceae; genus Sporichthya; species Sporichthya polymorpha. The sequence continues at coordinate 3,224,090 of NZ_KB913029.1, read as the reverse complement.
AACGCGGTCATGCCGGGCATGGTCTCCTCCGACGCGGTGGCGCGGCGCAAGGCGGCCGCGATGGCCGAGCACGGCTGGGACGACGAGCAGTTCTTCGACTACGTCAACACGAAGTACTCCCAGTGCACGTGGGGCGGCCGACTCGGGCAGCCGGACGAGGTCGGGGCCGCGATCGCCTGGCTGATCTCCGACGACGCGTCCTACGTCAACGGGGCCTGGTTGCCGGTCGACGGTGGTTCGACGTTCTGACCACCACCCGGCCCGGGCCACGTCACACGCGAGGTGAATGGGAAATGGTTCCCCCTCTTGGCACAATGCGACGCATGACGGGCCGGCAGGGAACGACCTTCGGGTCCGCACGTCGACGCGTCAGTCTGCCCAAGGCCGCCGACCTCGTCGCCGACGACCTGCGCCGCGAGATCGCGTCCGGCACCTTCGCCGACGGCGAGCTCCTCCCGCCCGGGACCGTGCTGCTGGAGCGCTACGGCATCTCGCGCCCGACGCTGCGTGAGGCGCTGCGGGTACTCGCGTCCGAGAACCTGATCAGCCTCTCCGCCCGGACCCAGGGCGCGCGGGTGACGCTGCCGTCGACCGACGTCGCCGCCAACTACGCGGGCGTGCTCATGCAGCTGCGCGGCACGACGCTGCTCGACCTGGAACGGACGCGGGCGGTGATCGAGCCCCCGGCCGCACGGCTGCTCGCGGAGGCCGAGGACCGCAAGGCCGCCCTCGACAAGCTGCGCGCCGCCCTCGACACCGAGAAGCAGGCCATCGCCTCCGGCGACGCCGTCGCCGCCGGCCGCGCGGCACTGGACTTCCACGACGCCGTCGTCGAACTGTCCGGCAACATCACGTTGGCAACCACGTTCGCGCTCGTGCAGTCGGTGGTGCAGCGGCACCAGGACCTGCGGCTGTCCGAAGGCTCCGACCCCTCCGATCACGAGGCCCACCTGCGCAACCTCGGCATTGCGAACCGCGCGCACGCCAAGCTGATCCGGCTCATCGAGGCCGGCGACGCCGACGGCACCGAGGCGCACTGGCGCACCCACGCCGAGCTCGTTGCCGAGGCGCTGGTGGAGAACGACGACGCCCGCCGCATCGTGGACATCGTCTGATGGCCCGTAAGGAACCCGGGGCGCCGGGCGACGACGACATCCCCGCCAGCGCCACCGCCGACGCCCGCCGGCTCGCGCGTGACCTGCGCCGGCAGATCGTCACCGGCGAGCTTCCCGCCGGCACGCGCCTCGCGGCCGAGCCCGAGCTGCAGGAGCAGTTCGACGTCTCCCGCGCGACGCTGCGCTCGGCGTTCCGCGTCCTCGAGGCCGAGGGCCTGGTGCGCATCCACCGCGGGGCACGCGGGGGCGCGGAGGTCACGCACCCCAGCGCCGAGGCCGCGGCCCGCTACTTCGGTCTCGTTCTGCAGTCCCGCGGCACGCGACTCGAGGACTTCGCCTACGCCCGCACCGTGCTGGAGCCGCACGCCGCGGCCCTCGCCGCCGAGCACGCGACACCCGAGGACGTCGCCCGCCTGCGCGCCGCCCTCGAGACCGAGAACGCCGCGCTCGCCTCCGGCGACCTCGAGGAGTTCCTCGCCGCGACCGTCGCCTTCCACGGCCTGGTCGCGGAGATCGGCAAGTCCTCGACGCTCTGGGTGATCATGGATCTGATCGACGGCGTCCTGCAGCGGCACGCGGAAGGCCGCATCCGCGCCGGCCGCAACACCGATCCCGAGCTCCGCAAGGACAAGACCCACGCCCAGCTCGTCGCCGCGATCGAGTCCGGCGACGTCGACGCCGCCCGCGAGATCTGGGCCAAGCACGCGCAGCAGCTCGGCGCCGCGATGGTGAAGAACTCCTCCGGCCGGGACGCCCGCCTCTTCGCCTGACCGCAACGTCCGAAGATGTGGCTGCTATTGCGACCACATCTTCGGACGTTGTGCCGGGATCAGCCGTCGGCCAGCGCCTCGTCGAAGGAGCGGATCTTGTCCTCGCGGATGCGGTCGCCGAAGGTCTCGAGCCAGCTGAAGCCGAGCTTGACCTCACGGTCGTCGCCGACGCGCTGGGTGTGGCCGGCCTGGGCGCGGTAGCCGCCCCAGCGGGCCTTGGTGAACCCGGACAGCGGGGCCTCCAGCTCGAACACCCACCGCTTGCCGTCGGCGGCGCGCCAGGTCTGCCGCGTGCAGTAGTCGTCCTCGCCGAGATCGAGGCCGGCCGTGACGTTGCTGTCGCAGGAGACCGGACCGTCGGCGCTGCCGACGCCCGTGAAGTTGAACCCGTGGCGGCCGAGGCACAGGTGGCCCCACTCGATGCTGCCGTCGGTGTACTCGTTGGCGAAGGCCTGCCAGCCGAGCTGGAGGTCCTGAAAGACGCGGTACTCCTTCCAGTCGTGGCCGGGGGCCCAGTAGGCGTGGTCGAGGAAGACGAAGCCCTCGACCTCGTCGCCCTTCACGGTGCCCTTCACCTTGTAGAGCTCGCTGATGTACAGCAGCGGCTCGGCGACGTCGGGGGCGTAGATCTGGATGCCGGGGCCGACGAGCTTGCCGTCGAGGGCGAGGACGTCGTCACCCTCGGTCCAGGTGAACTCGCCGGCGCGGAGGGCGAACTTGTACGACAGGCCGCCCTTGCCGATCTTCTCCATCATCTGGCCCGCCAGGACGTACTCGTCGTCGCCGTAGGACCGCTTGACCTCGCCGCGCACGGTCTCGGCCGAGATCTCGTCGATCTCGACGGAGCCGTCGAGCGCCTTCATCAGCCACAGGCCGGCCGTCATCGGCCCGATGAACTTGCGCTCGAAGACGTGCAGGGTGCCGTCGGCCTCGCGCCAGCCGCCGTAGAGGTAGACGACCTGCTCGGTCAGCCCGAACGGCGTGTTCGACGGAAGGTGGATCCTCAGGTCGGGGTCGTAGGAGGCGGTGATCGCTTTGAAGTTGAGCGACCCGATGCCTTGAGCCATGCCGGTACCTTCCGTGACGGGTGATCAGATCGATTTGTTACGAGCGGCGGCGATGCGTTCCGCCGCCTCGGTCAGCTCCTGCACACGTTGGTCGTCGCCGCGCTCGCGCGCGCGCCGGATCTCCTCCGCGAGCCGCTCCGAGGCCTCGGCGATCGTGAGCAGGTCCTCGTCGTCCCAGTCGGACGCCCCGAGGCTCTTCTCGGACGGGGAGTCGGTCATGCCGCGGCTCGCGGGAAGCGGAACAGCTCGCGTGCGTTGGTCTCCACGATCCGCCGGACGTCGGAGTCGGGGACGTCGGCGAAGACCTCCTCGGCGACCTTGCGGCTGTTCGGCCAGTTCGAGTCCGAGTGCGGGTAGTCGCACTCCCAGAGCATGTTCGCCACACCCACCGACTCGCGCACCGCGAGGCCGTGCTTGTCCTCGATGAAGCAGGCGTAGACGTTGCGGCGGAACAGCTCAGAGGGCCGGACCTCCTGGTTCACGTTCTGGTAGAAGCGGTGCCGCTCCCACACGTAATCCGCCCGCTCGAGGATGTAGGGGATCCACCCGATCCCACCCTCGGACAGCGCCACCTTCAGGTCCGGGTGCTGGTGGAACACCGGCGAGAACAGCAGGTCCACCACCGCGGACATCGAGTTCGTCCCGAACAGCGTGATGCTCACCGCCAGCGGCCCGTCCGGCGACGGCCGCGGGGACTGCCCCGAGGTCCCGAAGTGCAACGACAGCGGCAACTGACGCTCCGCCGCCGCCCGCCACACCGGGTCCCAGTGCGGGTCGTGCAGCGACGGCAGTCCCAGCGGGTAGGTGTTCTCCGGGAACGAGATCGTGCGCGAGCCCAGATCCGCCGTCCGGTGGATCTCCGCGACGCACGCGTCCACGTCCCACAGCGGCAGGATCGAGAGCGGGATGTACCGATGCGGGTCGGCCGCGCACCACTCCTCGATCAGGAAGTCGTTGTAGGCGCGCACGCACGCCAGCGCGACCTCACGGTCCTCGCCCTCCAGGAACACCGTCCCCGCGAACCGCGGGAACGACGGGAAGCACAGCGCGGCCTGGACGCCGTCCAGATCCATGTCCGCCAGCCGCTGCTTCGGGTCGTAACAACCCGGCAGCATCTCGTCGAAGCGCGCCGGATCGATGTTCCACTCCGACGGGTCCTTGCCCGCCACCGCGTTCAACCCGATCTGCGGATAGCGCCGCCCCTGGTACTCCCACACCTGACTCGGCGGACCGCCGGACTCCCGCGGCACCTCGACGATGTGCGGCGCCACCTGCGCCCACTTCGCCGGCAGCCGGTCCGCCCACACCCGCGGATGCTCGATCAGATGATCGTCCACGGAGATCAGCTGCATGTCCGGCTGGAGTGGCATGACGGTCCGGGCCCCCGGGTCAAAGGGAAAATGATTGCTGGTTCGAGCGTAACCCGCCGGGGGCGATCCGCCTAGAGGTGCGGATGCGAATCATTTCCTCTGGCCGGGTAGATTCGGACTGAACCGAGGGAGGGAGCACGGCATGCGGGAGACGACGCTGGCGGTCGCATCGGGGGCGGGGCGGACGCTGTTCGGGGCACTGGCGCTCGCCGATCCGCCGACCATCGCCAAGCTCGGCGACTTCCAGCTCGATCACCCGACGGCTCAGTTCATGACGCGGCTGTTCGGCGCCCGCGACGTCGTCCTCGGCGCGATGACGATCCTGCCGTCGACCCGCCGGTTCGCCCTCACCGCCGGCCTGCTCTGCGACGTTCTGGACGCCGGCTCCGGCCTGCTGCTCGCCCGCGAGGGCGCGTCCACCCGCGCCAAGCTCGGCACGATCGGCGGCCCGATCCCCTTCATCGTCGCCGGCGCCCTCGCCCTCCGCGCCGGGAAGCGCTGACGCCCCGCCCGCGGGCTCCGCGGTGATCGGCTGGATCGACGCCACCGCCGGCGCCGCCGGCGACATGCTGCTCGGCGCCCTGATCGACGTCGGCGTCCCGTTGTCCGTGCTGCAGACCGCGGTCGACGCCGTCGCTCCCGAGCCGATCCGACTGCGCCGTGAGCAGGTCGTCCGCGGCGGCGTCGCCGCGACCAAGTGCCACGTCGACTTCGCCCCGAGCGACACGCACCGGCCGTGGGCGAGCATTCGAGAGCGACTCCTGGCCGCCGACCTGCCGGACGGCGTGCGCGACCGCGCCCTGGCCGCCTTCGAGCGCCACGCCCGCGCGGAGTCGGAGGCGCGCGACATCGCCCTCGACGACGTCGACTTCTTCGAGGTGCTGGACTCGTTCGCCGACATCGTCGGGGTCTGCGCCGGGTTCGAGCACCTGGCCCTGGAGTCGCTGACGGTGTCGACGATCGCGGTCGGGGCCCGGGTCGTCGCGGGTCCGCCCGACTCCCTGCCCCTGCCCGGCCGCGTCGTCACCCGGGTGCTGCGCGACGTCCCGACGACGGCGGGCCCCATGCCCCGCGGGAGCTGCACCCCGACGGGCGCGGCGCTGCTCCGGACCCTCGCCGACTCGTTCGGCCCCCAGCCGCCGATGACCGTCCGTGCCGAAGGCATCGGCGCCGGCACCGACGACCCCCACACCCACCCCAACGTCGTCCGCCTCCTCCTCGGCGACTGACCCCCCACCCATGGGGGTGACACCCCCTTGTCGCCGCGACCAAAGGGGTGACACCCCTCGGTGACGGAGGACAAAGGGGTGACACCCCTCATGGATCCGGCCTGACCGACTGGATATGTCATGTCCAGTGACGAGCCTTCCCTCTGGCCTGGGGCCGGGGTACGGTGCGGGATTACTGACGTAGAGCGTTCTGTAATTCGACCCCGGGAGGCCTGCCCGTGCGAACCGTCGCCACCGAGCTGCTGGGGATCGAGCACCCGTTGATCGGGTTCAGCCGCTCCCCCGGGGTGGTCGCGGCGGTGAGCCGGGCGGGTGGGCTCGGCGTCCTGGGCGCGACGGCGTACACGCCGGAGCAACTCGACGCCCAGCTGACCTGGATCACCGAGCAGGTCGAGGGCAAGCCCTTCGGCGTCGACGTCCTGATCCCGGCGAAATCCGTGCCCGGCGACCCGGCGAACCTCATCGCGAGCCTGCGGGCCCAGATCCCTGCGGCGCACATCCGGTTCGTCGACGAACTCCTTGCCAAGTACGAGATCCCCGCCGACGCCGGCAAGGCGCTGTTCACCGACGACCTGATGGCGGGGCTGGCCGGCAACGGCGCCGAAGCCCTGCTCGAGGTCGCGTTCCGGCACCCCCTCGCGCTCGTCGCCAACGCGCTCGGCCCGGCCCCGGAGCCGATGCTCAGACTCGGCCGCGAACACGGGGTGCCGGTGGCGGCGCTGGTGGGATCGCCGAAGCACGCGCAGCAACAACTCGAACGCGGCGTCGACCTGCTCATCGCGCAGGGCACCGAGGCCGGCGGCCACACCGGCACGATCGCCACGATGGTCCTCACCCCCGAGATCGTCGAACTCGCCGGGGACACCCCGGTCCTGGCCGCCGGCGGCATCGCCAGCGGTGCCCAGATGGCCGCGGCCCTGGCGCTCGGCGCGGCCGGGGTGTGGTGCGGGTCGGTGTGGCTGCGGTCCGAGGAGGACATCACCCCGCGCGAGATCAAGGAGAAATTCCTCGCCGCCGGCAGCAGCTCGACCCTCCGGTCCCCGACGCGGACGGGCAAGCCGGCCCGGCAGTTGCGCTCCGCGTGGCACGACGCGTGGGAGTCCTCCGACGCCCCGCCGCCGCTGCCGATGCCGCTGCAGCCGCTGCTGGTCAACGACGCCTGGAACCGCATCGACGCCGCGGCCGAGGCGGGCCACCCCGGCGCGCTCGAACTGGAGTCGTTCTTCATCGGCCAGGTCGTCGGCCGGTTCCGGCAGCTGGAGCCCGCGTACGACATCGCGACCGGGATGATCCGCGACTGCGAGGCGCGCCTCCGCGAAGTGGCGGCCCTGGTGACGCCGTGAGCACAGGGACGACGACGGCGACGACCGACGCCGCGATGAGCGCCTCGGCAGCCGCGCTGCTCGCCGGCACCTGGACGCCGCAGGATCCGAGTTCCGACGCCCTCGCGCAGATCTGGGAGTTGGGCGCCAAGGCCGGCTGGTTCGACCTCGAGGGCGAGGGGTCGGCCGCCGCGCTGGTCGCGATCGCCGACGCGCTGGGCCGCGTCGCCTGCCCCGTCGCGGTCGCCGACGCCTACGTCGCCGCACGGTTGCTCCCCGCCGACCTCGCGGACGCGGTCCGCCGGGGCGACCTCCGGCTCGCGGTCGTGCCTTCCCTGGCCGACGGGGTCCGCGGCCTGGAGGCGGCGTCGGTGCTCACCCACGTCCTGGTGATCGGGGACGGCGCGGTCGATCTGCAGCCGGTGCGCGTCACCGGCGTCGAGCCGGGGACCGCGCGGCCGGAGTGGGGCGTCGGCGACCTGGAGCCGGCGGTCTGGTCCGCCGACCCGGGGGTCGCCGTCACCGACGCGGCCCGGACGCAGCTGCGGCTCGCGCTCGCGGCCCGCGCCGCCGGCGGGGCGGCCCGGTTGCACGAGCTCGCCGTCGATCACGCGAAGACCCGGAAGCAGTTCGGCCGTGTCATCGGCACGTTCGGTGCCGTGCAGCAGCGGACCGCCACGGCCGCGATCGCCGTCGCCGGGGCCGCGCTGCTGCTCCAGGACGCCGTCCGCGCCCTGGAAAGCGGCGCCGGCGACTGGGAGTTCCGCGCCGAACTGGCGGTCCGTCACATTGCGGAGTCCGCCCGTGCCGTCCTGCTCGCCGCGCACCACACGCTGGGCGCGATCGGGTACTTCTCCGAGCACGTCGGGCCCTGGCTGTTCCGCCGGGTGCACGCGGACCTGGCCCAGTGCGCCGCGCTGGCTCCGACCGCCGGCTCGGTGACCGACCGGCTCCTGGCCGGGGCCACGATGCCCGCCATCGGCGACGACGCCGAAGAGTTCCGCGCCGAGGTCCGCGCCGTCATCGCCAGTCTCCGCCGGCCGAACGGCACCTACGACCGCGACGCGGCGGTGGCCGCCCTCGTCGACCGCGGCTGGCTCGGGATGGCGTGGCCGCCGGCTCTCGGTGGCCGCTCCGCGCCGCTGGACGAACTCGCCGTCCTCCAGCACGAGTTCACCTACGCCCGGGCCCCGGTCGAGATCGAGCTGGCCTCGGTCCTCATCGTCGGCGACGCCATCGTCGCCCACGGCACGCCGGCGCAGCAGGCGCAGTTCCTCCCCCTCGTGCGCGAGGGCCGGATGCGCTTCTGCCTCGGCTACTCCGAGCCCGAGACCGGCTCCGACCTCGCGTCGCTGCGCACCCGCGCGACCCGCGTCGACGGTGCGTGGGAGATTTCCGGGCAGAAGATCTGGACGACCCGCGCGGACGTCGCCGACTGGATCTGGCTCGCGGCGCGCACCGACCCGACCGCCACCCCGCCCCACGCGGGCATCACGGTGTTCCTCGTCCCCACGTCGGCGCCCGGTGTGACGATCCGTCCGATGACCGCGCTGTCCGGCGAGACTGCGGCCACCGTGTTCCTCGACGATGTGCTCGTGAGCGACGACGCCGTCATCGGCGAGGTGAACGGCGGCTGGAGGGTCATCACATCCGCCCTCGCCGGGGAACGCGTGCTGATGGGCGGGATCGCCGCGCTGCTCCAGCGGGTCCTCGACGACGTCGTCGCCGCGGGCCGCCGGGACCCCGACCTGCTCGGACCCCGCGGCTCCGCGAGCCGCGCCGCCCTCGACTCGGTCGCCGCCGAACTCCAGGCCCTGCACGCCCTCGTCCGCACCGCTCTCGGCTCCACTCCGCAGGCGCGCCTGGCTGCTCCGATGGCCGGCGTCCTCGGCGGGGAACTGGCCGAACGGTTCGGCGGGATCCTGCTCGACGTCCTCGGCCCCGACGCCCTCCGCGCCGACGGCCCCGCCGGCCCGTGGCCCGAGTACCTGAATCGACTCGCCCCGATGTACGTCATCGGCGGCGGGACCAACGACATCCAGCGCGGCCTCATCGCCCGGGGGGTCGGCCTCCCCCGTTGACCGCCCGTCGTCCAACAGTGAGCGAGGACCACATGATCGACCCGAGCACCCCCGTACTCGTCGGCGTCGGCCAGAGTTCCGAACGCGTCGGCGACCCCGGCTTCGCCGCGCTCTCGCCGATCGCGCTCGCGGTGGCCGCCGCGCAGGAAGCCCTCACCGACACCGGCCGGGAGCCGGCGGAGATCGCCCCGCTTGTCGACGTCGTCGCGACGACCCGTCAGTTCGAGAATTCGACCCCGATGGCCAAGGCGCCGTTCGGACAGTCGACGAACTTTCCGCGCTCGGTCGCCTCGCGGCTGAGGGCCGACCCGCGCCGCGCGGTGCTCGAAGTCGTCGGCGGTCAGGGCCCGCAGAAGCTGGTCAACGAGTTCGCGGCCGAGATCGCGGCCGGCCGGGCGTCCTGGGTCCTGCTGGCCGGGGCGGAGGCAATCTCGACGGCCCGTCACCTGCAGGAGACCGGGACCGCGGCGGACTGGTCCGACGATCCGGGCGGTGACCTGGAGGACCGGGGCTGGGCGCTCGAAGGCCTGCTCACCTACGCCCAGATGCTCCACGGACTCATCGACGCCCCCAGCCAGTACGGCCTCGTCGAGAACGCCCGCCGCGGCCGCCTCGCGCTGGGGCGCGACGAGTACCGCCGGGCGATGGGCGAGTTGTTCGCGCCGTTCACGACTGTCGCGGCGAAGAACCCGCACGCGGTGTTCCGCGAGGAGCTCGATGCCGCGACGCTGTCGACCGTCGACGAACGCAACCGCCTCATCGCCTCCCCCTTCCCGCGCTTCCTCGTCTCCCGCGACCTGGTCAACCAGGGCGCCGCGATCCTGCTGACCTCGCTCGGGGAGGCCCGGCGCCTCGGGATCGACGAGGACCGGATCGTCTACCTCGCTGGGTACGCGGACCTGCGCGAGGTGACGCTGTTCGAGCGGCCCGACCTGTCGGTCGCGCCGAGCGCACCGGCCGCCGTCCGGCACGCGCTGGCGGTGGCGAACAAGTCCCTCGACGACGTCAGCTGCTTCGACCTCTACAGCTGCTTCCCGATCGCGGTCTCGAACGTCCTGGACACGCTCGGGCTCTCGCCCAACGACCCGCGCGGGTTCACCCTCACCGGCGGGCTCTGCTTCTTCGGCGGCGCCGGGAACAACTACTCGGCCCACGCGATCGCCGAAGCCGTCACCCGCGCCCGGTCCGAACCCGGCTCGCTCGCCCTGGTCGCGGCGAACGGCGGCGTGCTGTCCAAGTACTCCGTCGGGCTCTACACGACCACCCCCAGCCCGTGGCAGCCGCCGAGCAGCGCCCACACCCAGGAGGAACTCGACGCCGTCCCCCGCGTCGCCACCGTCGCGGCGCCCAACGGCTGGGCCCGGCTGGAGACGTGGACGGTCAAGTACGGCCGGTCCGGGGCACACGCGATCGTCGTCGGCCGCCTCGAGGCGGACGGTCGCCGCTTCGTCGCGACCGGCATGCCCGGCGACGACGACCTGCTCCAGGTCCTCGAAGGTGAGGACAACCCCGTCGGCACCCGGATCTACGTCCGCGCCACCGGAGCGAACAACCGCGTCGCGCTCAGCCGGGCCGCCCTGGAGCGGCGCCTGCCGGCCCGGCCCGTCGGGTTCCGCGACTCCTACGAGTTCGCCACGGTCGAACGGCGCGGCCGCCTGCTCGAGGTGACCATCAACCGGCCCGACCTGCGCAACTCGCTGCACCCGCCGGCCAACGAAGAGCTCGAGGACATCTGGAACGCCTACTTCGCCGACCCGGAGCTGTGGGTCGCGATCGTCACCGGCGCCGGGGACGAGGCGTTCTGCGCCGGCAACGACCTGATCTACAGCGCCTCCGGCAAGCCGACGTACCTGCCGGTGACCGGCTTCGGCGGCTTGACGGGGCGTCAGAACATGAGCAAGCCCGTCATCGCCGCGGTCAACGGGTACGCCCTCGGCGGCGGGTGCGAGATCGCGCTGGCCTGCCACCTGATCGTCGCCGACGAGCGGGCGACGTTCGGGCTCAGCGAGGTCAAGGTCGGCGTCTTCGCCGGGGCGGGCGGGCTCGTCCGGTTGCCCCGCCGCATCCCGCCCAACGTGGCGAACGAACTCATCCTCACCGGCCGCCGCATGAACGCCGAGGAGGCCCGCGGCTGGGGTCTGGTCAACCGCGTCACCCCCGCGGGGGAATCGCTGCGCGTCGCTCGCGAACTCGCCGACGAGATCCTCACCGCCTCCCCCACGTCGGTGCGCCTGTCGCTGCAGGCGATGGAGGCGATGCGCGGTGACCCCGACGAGGTCCGAGCGCAGGAGCGGCAGTCCGCCGTGGCCGACGCGCTGATGGTCAGCGCGGACATGATGGAGGGGATGACGGCCTTCGCCCAGAAGCGTGCCCCGCGGTGGAGGAACCGATGAGCGCGAACGCCGACCTGATCTCGGGCCGCGAGTTCTACCTCCGGCTGATCAGGAAGCTGAGCCACCGCGGGGTCCTCCCGGCACTGATCAAGCTCCAGCGTCTGTCCGACTCCGAGCAGGACTCGATGGGCGCTCTCCTGGAGCGCCGCGCCGCCGAGACCCCGACCCAGGTCGGGCTGCGGTTCGAGGACGAGGTCTACACCTGGGCCGAGATCAACGAGTGGTCGAACCGGTGCGCGCACGCCCTCAAAGCCGTCGGCGTCGGCAAGGGTGACGTCGTCGCCATCTTCCTGACGAACCGTTCGACCTACATCCCGGTCGCGATGGGCGCGCTCAAACTGGGAGCGATCGGGGCGCTGATCAACATCGGCCTGCAGGGCGACGTCCTCGCGAACAGCCTTCGCAAGGCCGCCCCCAAGGCCCTGGTGGTCGGTGAGGAACTGCTCCCGAGTCTGCAGACGATCCCCGAGACCGAGCTGCCGGCCGAGTGCTTCCTCGCCGAGGAGGCCGGGAGCACCCCGCTGCCGGCGGGCTTTCGGTCCCTGACCGCGGCCACCGAGTCCGCGGCGTCGACGAGCCTGCCGGAGACCGCCGCCGTCTCGTTCGGCGACCCGGCGTTCTACGTGTACACCTCGGGCACGACCGGCATGCCGAAGTGCGCGATCAACAAGCACCGCCGCCTGTTCATGGGCGGCCTGTTCGCCGGCAAGGCGTTGCGCGAGATCGGTCCGGACGACGTCATCTACTGCCCGCTGCCGATGTACCACGTCACCGCGCTGATGGGCGGCTGGTTCGCCTGCCTGTTCACCGGCGCGACGTTCGCCCTCGCGCGCGGGTTCTCGGCGTCGAACTTCTGGAACGACATCCGCAAGCACAACGCGACCGGCTTCAACTACGTCGGGGAGATGGCGCGGTACCTGTGGAACCAGCCGCCCTCACCGGACGACCGCAACCACCGCGTCACCAACATGATGGGCGCCGGCCTACGGCACGAGATCTGGGACGACTTCAAGGCCCGGTTCGGCATCGACGCGGTCTACGAGGTGTACGGCGGTTCGGAGTCGCCGGCCGGGTTCGTCAACCTGTTCAACTTCGACCGCACCTGCGGGTGGTCACCCCGCGGCATGAAGGTCGCGGCGTGGGACCACGAACGGAACGACATCGTGCGTGGCACGGACGGTCGCGGGATCGCGCTGAAGCCGGGCGGCCGCGGCGTCCTGCTCCAGCAGATCTCCGCCCACCAGCAGTTCGACGGGTACACCGACCCGGAGGCGACGCAGAGCAAGATCCTGCGCGACGTGTTCAAACCCGGCGACCGCTGGTTCAACTCCGGCGACCTGGTCCTGAATCAGGGTCACGGACACATCCAGTTCGTCGACCGGCTCGGTGACACGTTCCGCTGGCACGCCGAGAACGTCGCCACCACCGAGGTCGAGGGTGTGATCAACGGCTTCGCCGGCATCCTCGAGGCGATCGTCTACGGCGTCGAGGTGCCCGCGATGGAGGGCCGCGCCGGCATGGCTCGGCTCGTGGTCGAGGAACCGGCGACCTTCGACCTCGCCGGCCTCGCGCGGCACATGCGCGCCGGTCTGCCGGAGTTCGCGGTGCCACGCTTCCTTCGCCTGACCAACTCCCAGACCGACGTCACCGGGACGTTCCGCTACAAGAAGGCCGACCTCAAGGACGAGGGCTTCCGACCGCCGGGCGGCGACCGTGTCGTGCTCGTTGCGCCGGGGTCGGACCCGCAGGACCTGACCGACGACGTCGAGGCCCGGATCCGGTCGGGCGAGATCCGGCTGTGAGCACTCCCGCTGTCACCAACTCCGGCCCCGGTCGGCCGCCGGACCCCGGGCTGGCCGACCGCGTCCACCGTGCGGCCTGCCGGGTCTACGGCCGGCACGGCTGGCGCGGCTTCACGATCGAGGCGGTCGCCAAGGAGGCCGCCGTCGGCAAGGCGTCGATCTACGCGCGGTGGTCCTCCAAGGAGGATCTGCTGACGGAGTCGCTCGCCGCGCAGGTCGCGTTCCGCAGCGACGTCGACACCGGCGACATCCGGTCCGACCTGACGGTCCTCGCGCAGGCGGTCTTCGACTTCTACGACGGCGAGTACGGCGCCGCGGCCCTGCGTCTGCTCGGCGAGGCCCGGCTGAACCCCGACCTCGGGATCCGGTTCGAGGCGTTCCGCGACGACGCCATCCGCGCCGCGCGCAAGGTGGTCCGTCGCGCCATGGACCGCGGCGAGGTGTCCCGCGAGACCGACGTCAGCGCGCTGCTCGTCGCGATCTTCGGCGGCGTGATCATGCAGGTCGTCAGCACACCGATCCCCCCGACCAAACGTCAGCGCGTCACCGCAGCGCGTGACGTCTCCGCCCTGGTCGATCTCGTCCTCAAGGGGGTTCAGACATGACGGCCAGACATGACGGAGGGCCAGACATGACCGCGGTCCGGACCGAGCACACCGCCGACGAACTGCGCGCGGCCTACGACCGGCAGCGGGCCGCGTTCGTGGCCGAGGGTCCCCCGTCGGTGGCGGTCCGACGGGATCGCATCGACCGCCTGACGCTGCTGCTGACCGAGAACGCCACCGCGATCGCGGACGCCGTCGGCGCCGACTTCGGGTCCCGGCCGCGGTCGACCAGCATCGTCAGCGAGGTGCTCGGGATCGTCCCGGACCTCGAACTCACGCGGGCCCGGCTCGCGACGTGGATGAAGCCGCGCCGTGTCCTGCCGGTCGCGGGCGCCCTCGGGATGCCGATCCGCGTCGAACCCAGCCCGCTCGGCGTCGTCGGCGTCATCGCGCCGTGGAACTTCCCGGTCGGGCTGCTGGCCGAGCCGGCCGCGGCGGCGTTCGCCGCCGGCAACCGTGTGATGGCCAAGGCCTCGGAGGTCACGGCGCGGACCGGCGAACTGCTCGCCGAGCTCACCCCGAAGTACTTCGACCCCGCCGAGTTCACCGTGTTCTGCGGCGGCCCGGAGACCGCGGCGGCGTTCAGTTCCCTGCCCTTCGACCACCTGTTCTTCACCGGCTCGCCCCAGGTCGGCGCGCTGGTCGCGCAGGCCGCGGCCGCGAACCTGACGCCGGTCACGCTCGAGCTCGGCGGCAAGAACCCGGCCGCGGTCGGTTCCGGCGCGGACGTCGCGAAGGTCGGGGCCCGCATCATGGCCGCGCGGCTGGCCAACGGCGGCCAGCTGTGCCTGTGCCCGGACGAGGTCTACGTCCCCCGCGCGCAGGTGCATGCGTTCGTCGACGCCGCGCAAGCCGCGGCGCGCGCCAGCTTCCCGTCGGTGCTGCACGGCGAGGGTTGGGTCAGCATCGTCAACGAGCGGAACTTCGACCGCGTCGTCGGCCTCATCGAGGACGCCGTCGCCAAGGGCGCCAAGAAGATCGAGGTCGCACCCCCGGGCGAGCGGCTTCCTGACCGGACGTCACGTCGCATCGCCCCGACGATCCTGCTCGGCGTCACGCCGGAGATGACGATCGACTCCGAGGAGGTCTTCGGCCCGGTCCTCACCGTCCACCCCTACGACCGGATCGACGACGTCATCGCACGGCTCGCCGACCGCCCCGCCCCGCTCGCGGCGTACTGGTACGGCCCGACCGGGGCGGACTTCGAGCGGTTCCGGACCCGCACCCGCAGCGGCGGCATGACGATCGACGACTTCGCCGCCCACTGCGCCGCGATGTCCGCACCGTTCGGCGGCGTCGGCCGCAGCGGTTACGGCGCGTACCACGGCAAGGCCGGTTTCGACACGTTCAGCCACCGGCGCACGGTCGTCCACAACAAGACCCCGGTCAGCGTCGCGCAAGTGATGGTCCCGCCGTACCCCCGCGGGTACGACCGCGTCGTTACCGCATCCGTCGGCCTGATGCGGAGAACCGCCCGGCGGCGCCGGGCCAAGGCCGCCGGAAAGGCGTGACCGAACCGGTGACACGGGCCCGATCCCGTGCTGCAATGCGGAAATGATTGGCGGTCGGGCCCGGCGGATGCGGCACGCGGTCGCGGGCGCGGCGGCGCTGACGCTGCTCGCCCCGACCGCGGCGGTCGCCACCGAGAACGGTCCGCGGTGCCGCGAGGTCCAGGTCGCGGTCGCGCTGACCGAGGGCGGACCGAAGGACCAGCGCATCGTCGGTGACCTCTGCGAACCGAAGGGCGTGCGGGCGACCGCGATCCAGTTGCTGGTCCACGGCATCACCTACGACGCCGGCTACTGGTCCTTCCCCGACCGCACCGGCGGGACCGATCGTTACAACTACGTCGCCCACGCGAACCGGGCCGGCTTCGCGACGCTCGCGATCGACCGGGTCGGGTCGACGCGGTCGTCCAAGCCGCTGTCCACCGACCTCACGATCGAGAGCAACGCGCACTCGGTCCATGAGGTCGTGCAGGCGATCCGCACCGGCGAGATCCGCCGCTCCGACGGCCGCCGCTTCACCAAGGTCGTCTACGTCGGCCACTCCTACGGGACGTGGACGGGTTGGTTCGAGGTCGGCCGTTACTCCGACGTCGACGCCGCGGTGTTCACCGCCGCTTCCAGCAAGGGCGCGCCCACGGCGCTCGCGAACGCGCTCGGCAACCTGTACCCGGCGATGTTCGACGAGAAGTTCCGCGACGCCGGCCTGGACCCCGGGTACCTGACGACCCTTCCGAACACCCGCTACCAGTCGTTCTACGCCCCCGCCGAGGCCGACCCCGGGGTGATCGCGCACGACGAGGCGACCAAGTCGACCGTCACGTTCTCCGAGCTCGCGAAGTTCCGCGACATCCTCACGACGAAGCACGACATCCGCGTGCCCGTGCTGCTCGTCGCCGGCGCGCAGGACAGCCTGTTCTGCCGCGAGAACTTCCACCCCTTCCCCGCGGGCGCGCAGCTCGACGCCGCGACCCGGCCCCACGAGGACCGCACGCTCCCCGAGACCGGCGACCTCACCGGCCTCCGTTTCGGCGCCACGCGGTGCGACACCCCGGAGGAGCTGATCGCCGACGAGCGCGCGCACCTCGGGTCGAACATGCCGGTCCTCGACGCCTACGTCCTCCCCGGCGCCGGGCACGACCTGAACCAGGCGCCGCGCGCCCGCGAGTTCTTCGCCTTCACCCAGCGCTGGATCCGCGCTCAGCTCGGCCGAATCCCCCGGACGTCCGACGATGTGGCTGCTATGGCAACCACATCGTCGGACGCAACGGCAGTCGTGGCCCGTCGACGGATAGGTGCCCCGTCGATAAAGGGTGTCACCCCTTGTCGACGGCGGGCGCGGGCCCGTCGATAGAGGGTGTCACCCCTCATCAACCGCAGGTGTGGTCTACAGGCGCTGGGCCAGCCAGTCCCGCAAAAGCGGGAAGACCTGGTTCCACAGGGCGATGCCGTGCTTGCGGCCCGGGAGCACGACCAGGTGTGAGTCGACGCCGACGCGATGGGCGGCGCGCTGGAACGCCTCGGCCTGCTCCGGCCCCCAGGACTTCTCCTTCGCGGAGTGGAACAGCAGTGACGGTGGGTCAGTTCGGTCGAGTTGGTTGAGCGCCGAGGCGGCCCGGTACTCGTCGGGACACTCCGTCGGCAGGCAGCGGAGCAGCAGGTTGGGGACCACGCCGCTGCTGTAAGCCGGGTTGGCACCGACCATGTAGAAGGGGTCGAGGAGCCCGGACAGAGTGACGAGCCCGCGGAATCGGTTCGGGCCGGTGCCCGCCGTGGCCACACTCGCCGCGATCTGCCCACCGGCCGAGCTGCCGACCAGAACCATGCGCTTCGGGTCGACGTTCAGCCGCGACGCGTTCTTCCGCACGTACGCGATCGCCGCCTCGACGTCCGCGCGCTGCTGGTCCGCCGTTCCGTGCTGGGCGAGGCGGTAGTTCACCGACACCGCCACGTAGCCGAGCTGCGTGAGCTGCACCGCCTGCTTCTCCAGGTCCGTCCGGTCGCCCTTGACCCAGCCCCCGCCGTGGACGAGGACGATCGTCGGCGTCGCCTGCCCGGTCCGGCCGCGCAACGCACGAGGCGTGTAGACGTCGAGCGTGCGCGCGTTGCCGTACTCCTCCGAGACGACGTGGGTCTTCACCCGCACGCCGGCCCTGGACGCGATCAGCCCGAAGTCGGGCGGAGTGGTGACGGGCGGGAGCGGGAGCGGCTCGGGAGCCGCGTCGAGGTCGGAGTCGGTGGAGTCGGTGGAGTCGGTGGGACCGGTGGAGGTCTGGCTCGCGACCGTCTCGGCCACGACCACCTGCCCGGGCGCAGTCTCACCCGCGGCGGCCGGAGAGTCGTCCGACCCGACCAGAAGCGACAGCGCCGTCGCCAGCGCGATGACGGCCACCCAGGCCTGACGCAGTCCTGCTGTCGTGCCCACCCCTGAACACCCCCGCCGTCATGGTGGCGGGCGGTGCGCGCAATCGTCCCGCTTTCGCGGGCACATCAGCCGAACGGACCCGGGAGATGTCCGGCGTATCGGGACATCTGCGCTCAGCGGTCCTGAGTCCCCAGCCGTTCGAAGAGCCACTTCTTCAGGGTCGGGAAGATCTTCCACCACGCGTCGATCCCGTGGGTTCGGCCCGGCAGCACGACGAGCCTCGCCGGGACGCCGACGCGCTTGGCCTTCTTCACGAACTGCTGCGCCTGCTCGGGCCCCCACCACACCTCACGCTCCGAGTGGAACATCAGGGTCGGCGGGTCCTTCTTGTCCAGGTGGTGGATCGCCGTCGCGGACTTGTACTTGTCCAGGCAGGTGATCGGCAGGCATCGCAGCAACATCGTCGGGATGACCGCGTTGGAGTAACCGGGGTTGTTCCGCGCCATGTAGAGCGGGTTCACCAGCCCGGAAAGCGTGACCAGGCCACGGAACCGCTTCCGACCCGCGCCGCTCGTGGCGACGGCGGCCGCGATCTGCCCCCCGGCGGACGAGCCGAGCAGGACGGTCCGCTTGTTGTCGACGTTGAGCTTCTTCGCGTTCTGCCGGACGAACTTGATGGCGGCGTTGACGTCGTTGCGCTGCGCCGACCACGGAGCCTCGGTCGCGAGCCGGTAGTTCACGGAGACGACGACGAACCCGAGCTGCGCGAGCTCCACCGCGTGTTCCTCGAGGTCCGTGCGGTCGCCCTTCTGCCACGCGCCGCCGTGCACCAGAATCACGGTCCGGACCTGGCGACCCGTCTTGTTGCGGAACTTGCGGGGTGTGTAGACGTCGAGGGTGCGGGCATTGCCGAACCCCTCGGAGACGACGTAGGTCTTCAGGCCGACGCCGGTCCGCGCCGCGACCTGGCCGAAGTCCTCCGCCTGCATCACGATCATCGGCGCCTTCGTCGAGTCGCCGGCGAACCCGGACTCGGGAGTACCCGGGGTCTCCCCGGTCGGGACCTCCTCCGACCCGTACGTCGGCCGGGGGTCCGCCGCAGGTCCGGCCGTCGCGGAGGTGTGCACCGCGGACACCGACAACGCCGCGGTCAGGGTGACCGCAGCGAGCCGAACCGGACCCGGGCGAAACGTCGACACACCGCACATCCTGCCCGATCCGGCGGCGGACGGCCCCGGATCCGGCAGCTTCGCCCGCCGTTCGCCCGGCGTTCGCCCGTCGTCCGGAGCCGCCTTCTCAGCGGCTTCGCAGGTTTCCGGCCACCTTTTCAGCGGAAGCATGATCACTTCGCCGCATTCGGCACCTACCATCGCCGCGTGTCCCGGATCGGCTTCGGCCTCCTCGCCGCCGTCACAGCGTTCGGTGCCCTCACTGTCGGTCCCGCCACCATCAACGCCGCCCCGGCGCGGGCGGGCAACCAACCGGTGCGGCTGCTGCTGACCGGCGACTCGATCACCCACGGCAGCCACGGGGACTACACCTGGCGCTACCGGCTCGCCCAGGAGTTCCGGCTCCAGGCCAAGCCGTTCGACTTCGTCGGGTCGTGGACCTCGCCGTACAAGCCGATCGAGTTCGCGGCCGCGGCCTACGCCGACCCCGCCTTCGACCAGGACCACTTCTCGCGCGCCGGCTGGCAGCTGCGGGAAATGGTCGGGGCGATCGGGGCCGAGGTCGGCCGGCACCAGCCCGACGTCATCGTCCTCGAGGCGGGGATCAACGACCTGCGCCACGGCCAGACGGCCGACCAGATCGAGTCCTCGCTGCGCGCCTGGGTGAAGCAGGTGCGGGCGGCCAAGCGCGACGTGCGCATCGTGATCTCGCCGCTGCTGCCCGCCGACCGCGTCGCCGACCGCGACCGGATCAACGCCGGCGTCGCGGACTACAACGCCCGGCTCCCCCGCCTCGCCACCCGGCTCTCCACCCGCCGATCGCCGGTCACCGTCGCACGGACGAACCAGGGCTGGTCGCCGGCGGAGCACACCTGGGACGGCCTGCACCCGACGCCGGCCAGCGAGGGCCTGATCGCGCGCCGGATCGCCGAGGAGCTCGCCCGCGTCGGGGTCCTGCCGACGGATCCGCAGATTCCGATCGCCACCCGGTGGACCTTCACCCAGCGGCCGGAGGTGACGCTCGCCGGCCGCACGGTCACCGTCCGATGGTCCCCGCAGGCCGTCACCAGCGCTTCCGTCCAGGTCCGGCGCATCGACGCCCCGGCGCCGGTGGTCACGAAGGAACGAGGCCAGTCGGCGCAGTTCGCGCTGGAGCGCGGCGGCGTCTACGACGTCCGCCTGCGACTGGTGCGCGGCACGATGACCGGGCCGTGGGGTCAAGCGGTGACGGTCGAGGTCCCGTCCGTCAGTTCAGCGCCGCGACTCCCGCGTTGAGGTAGGTGGCGAACAGCGTCCACGCCAGGTAGGGCACGAGCAGCAGCGCGGCCGTCCGGCTGTGCCGGCGGAAGGCCCCCGCGGTGGCGAGGATCGCGAGGTCCAGGGCCAACACGATCACGAGGCCCACGAACAGTCGCTCCGCACCGAAGAACACCGGCGTCCAGGCGGCGTTGAGCGCGAGCTGGACGGCGTAGAGGCCGAGGGCGGTGCGGGCCCCGGTGAAGCCGCTCGACCGCCAGACCAACCAGGCGGCGACGGCCATCGAGGTGTAGAGGATCGACCAGACCGGCCCGAACAGCCAGCCCGGCGGCGTCGCCGGCGGCTTGTCCGCCTCGGCGTACCAGCCGTCGGTCTCCCCCGCGTTGATCAACGCGCCGGAGACGGCCACGGCCGCGACCAGGAGCAGGGACAGCACGAGCACGCCGAGGTCGAGGCCGGCCCGCCGGCCGGCGGGCGGGGGCGCCGTCGAGGTCACCTGGGCAGTGGAGGCCATGGCCCTCCCCTTCCCCGAACCGGCCCCGACCCACCCGCGGCGGGGCCGGCAACGAAGAATGAGAGCCACGACACCGCGAGGAGGGTTCATGACCGCCCTGACCGACTTCACCGCCCGCACCCTCGACGGCGAGGACAAGTCCCTCGCCGACTACGCCGGGCAGGTCGTGCTCGTCGTGAACACCGCCTCCAAGTGCGGGTTCACACCGCAGTACGCCGGGCTCCAGGAACTCCACGAGGCCTACGGGCCGCAGGGTCTGGTGATCCTGGGATTTCCCTGTAACCAGTTCGGCCACCAGGAGCCGGGCGACTCCACCGAGATCGGCGAGTTCTGCTCGCGCAACTACGGCGTCACCTTCCAGATGATGGAGAAGGTCGCCGTCAACGGCTCCGACGCCCACCCGCTCTTCGACTGGCTGCGCAAGCAGAAGGGCGGCCTGCTCGGCGAGAAGATCAAGTGGAACTTCACGAAGTTCCTCGTCGGCCGGGACGGGCAGGTGGTCGAGCGCTACGGCCCGACCACCAAGCCCGAGAAGCTGACGGCCGACATCGAGAAGGCCCTCGCCGGCTGACGCCGCCTCAGCGGCTCGATGCCCGCACGTACTGACGCACCGACAGGGGCGCGAAGATCGCGACGATCGCCACCGACCACAGCAGGGTGTAGATCACCGGGTTCTCCATGGCCCAGCTGTCCGGCGTGACGACGTCGGGCGCCGTGTTGCCGAACAGCTCGCGGCACGCCTGCGCGACCGTCGACACCGGATTCCACTCGACGAATGTGCGCAGCGGGCCGTCGAACGACTCGGTCGGCACGAACACGTTCGAGACGAACGTCAGCGGCATGATCACGATGAACGAGGCGTTGTTGACGACCTCGGGGCTCGGCACCAGCAGCCCGACCCAGCCCATCACCCAGCTGATCGCGTAGGCGAACACGAGCAGGACTCCGAACGCCAGCGCCGCGTCGAGGATGCCGTCGCGGATCCGCCAGCCGACGAGCAGACCTGTCAGCGCCATGATCGCCAGCGACAGGACGTTGTAGATGACGTCCGACGCCGTCCGCCCGACCAGCACCGCGGACCGCGACATCGGCAGCGACCGGAAGCGGTCGATGATGCCCTTCTGCATGTCCTCGGCGAGACCGGCCCCGGTGAACGTCGCGCCGAACACGACGGTCTGGGCGAAGATCCCGGGGACCAGGAACTCCTTGTAGTCCACGTCGCCGGGCACGTCGATGGCGCCGCCGAAGACGTACGCGAACAGCAGCACGAACATGATCGGCGAGATCAGGACGAAGACCAGGATCTCCGGCACCCGCATGATCTTGATGACGTTGCGGCGGGCGACCACCCAGCCGTCGCGCGCGATGCGAACCGGGCCCGACGTCGTCGAGGTGGCAGTCACGACGCCACCCCCTCGGTCGCGGCATCGGCAGGAGGCTCCGCGGCGTGGCCGGTCAGCTCGAGGAAGACGTCGTCGAGGGTGGGACGCCGCAGCCCGATCTCGAGCACGTCGATGCCCGCGTACTCGAACTCGCGCAGCGCCTGCTGCAGCGAGCGGGCGCCGTCGTCGACGCGGGCGGCGAGACCGCGGCCGCTCTCGTCGACCTGCACCTCACCGCGCGCGACCTTGGCCAGCACGCGCTCCGCGTTCTCGCGGCGGGAGGAGTCGGCGAGGATCACCTCGATCCGCTCGCCGCCGGTCTGCGCCTTGAGCTGGTCGGCGGTGCCGCGCGCGATCGCCCTGCCGTGGTCGATGACGACGATCTCGTCGGCGAGGCGGTCGGCCTCCTCCAGGTACTGCGTCGTCAGCAGCAGCGTGGTGCCGGCGGCGACGAGTTCGCGGATGACGTCCCACAGCTGCAGCCGGCTGCGCACGTCGAGCCCGGTCGTGGGCTCGTCGAGGATCAGCAACGGCGGCGCCGCCACGATCGCGCCCGCGAGGTCGAGCCGGCGTCGCATGCCGCCGGAGTAGGTCTTCGTCGGCCGGTCGGCCGCCTCGGTCAGCCCGAACCGCTCGATCAGCTCCCGCGCCCGGGCCCGCGCCCGCGCGCGGCCGAGGTCGTAGAGCCGGCCGACCATTTCCAGGTTCTCGTAGCCGGTGAGGTGCTCGTCGACCGCGGCGTACTGCCCCGAGAGCCCGATCCGGGCGCGCACGCCCGCCGGGTCGGCGAGCACGTCGACGCCGGCGACCTGCGCCGTCCCGGCGTCGGGGACGAGCAGGGTGGTCAGCACCCGCACCGCCGTCGTCTTGCCCGCGCCGTTCGGCCCGAGCAGGGCGACGACCGAGCCCTCCTCCACCTGCAGGTCGAGCCCGCTGAGCGCCTCCACCGTCTTGTACCGCTTGACCAGGCCGGTTGCCCGGACCATGTCCGTCATGACTCTCCTGCCGTGTGGCCGGTCGGGGACCACGGGGTACCCAATCACGCCTCACCGACAGAACGGGAACCAATTTCCCCGGAACTACCGCCGGGCGTGGCGACCGCGGGGCCGGGAGCGGACCGCGCTGAGAGCTCCGCCCGCGACCAGCATCGTGAGGCCGGCTGCCCCGATCGGGACGATCCCGGCGGCTCCGGTGCTCGGGAGCACGGGGACGGCCATCTCGTCCGTCGGCGCGGGCACCTCGTCCGCGGCGTCCGGGGCCAGGGACTCCGGGAGCGCGGCGGACGGCGTGGGCGTCGGGGTGGGCGTCGGGGTCGGCGTCGGGTCCGGCATGGGGGTCGGGTCTGGACTGGGCGTCGGCGTCGGGTCCCCCGGCGTCGGCGTGGGGGTCGGCGTGGGGGTCGGCGTGGGGGTCGGCGTGGGGGTCGGCTCCGGGTCCGCCGGGCCGGCGTTCGGCCCGACGGTCGCGGAGGCCAGCTTGATCTCCGCGACCGACGGGGCGCCGGGCAGCACGGCGACGCGCAGCGCGGACTGGGTGAACCGGCCGTCCGCGGTCTCCTGGACGTTGGCCTGCAGTCCGAGCACGCCCGGCAGCAGGTTCGCGAGAGTGTCGTCGAGCAACGGGTTGAGGCCCGCGACCGCGCTGGTGATCGCGCCGGTCACCAGGTTCACGACCGGTGTCACGACCGAGAGCAACGTGCCGGCCTCGATCGGCAGGCCCAGCACCGTGACCGTCAGGTTCTCCAGCGACCCGGTGATGTCCGCGAGCAGGTCGTTGAGGATCCCGGTGATCGTCGGCAGCAGCTGCGTGGTGAGCGTGGCGGTGATCAGCGGCAGCAGCTCGGTGTTCGGGGCGAGAGAGTCCAGATCGGGGCCGGCGAGGTCGACGAGGTGCCCGACGTCCAGACTGATCCGGCCCTCGAGCAGGTTGATGTCCAACGAGCCGTCGTTGCTGGTGACAGTGCCGAGAGCGTCGACGAGGTCGACGAGCGTGGGCAGGCCGCTGATCTCGACGATGCCGAGGTCCAGCGGATCGAGCAGGAGGTTGAGCGTGTCGACGATCGCGTTCACCGGCACCTGCAGCCCGGCGAGAGTGGTTCGCAGCGCACCGAGGATGTCCGCGACGGCCGGGCTGCGGAGGTCGAGGCTGATGTCCGCGATGTCGTAGGTGCCGGACTGCGCGCCGCCCGCCCCCGCGGCCTGCACGGCCCGGGCGGCGATCGAGGAGATGTTCAGGCCGAGTTCGCTGATCAGGCCGGTGTCGCCGCTGCCGAGCAGACCGCTCAGGTTCAGGGCGGCGTTCGCGAGCGGCACCCCCGCGCCGCCGACGGCGATGGCGCCGGAGTCGGTGACCGCGCCGGCGGCGGCCAGGGCGCTGCCGTCGGCGTTCGCCTCGGCGTACTGCCCGACCGCGCCGAGCGTCAGGATCGGGTTCGACCCCAGCAGGTTGACCGGGCCGAGGGAGATGGGGATGGAGTTGAGCAGGTCGAGGTCGAGCGGGTTGGCCTGGAACACCTGCGCGACCGACCCGACGTTCGTCGCGCCGGCCGGGAGGACCGCGAGCAGGCTGTCCAGGTTCGTCCCGAGGACGCTGCCGGACAGGAATCGCCCCTGGGCCTGGGCGACCGGGTCGTCGGCCGTCGCCGGCTCCGCGGTGAGCAGCAGCCCTGCCGCCGAGAGTCCCGTGGCGGTCGTCAGCGCCACGGCGCGCCGGCCCGCCCCGACGCGTGCGGGCGACCGGCGGTGCGCCCCGCGCCGGCGGGTGGTCGTCGTCCTGCGCTGTGCAGCCATCCGTGGCTCCCCATGCGTTGTCCCGTCCTCAGACCCCCATCGGTCGGGGGCCGGTCGACCTGACGAAAGCGACCGGACTCGCAGGGATGGGAAACCTCACCTCACTGCCGCGGGATCGGCCCCGGGTCGGCCCCGGGTCAGTAGCCGAAGTCCTGGACCCAGTAGTTGCCGTTCGCGTTGTGGCCGACGCCGATCTGGCGGAACTTGCAGTTGAGGATGTTCGCGCGGTGGCCCGGCGACTTCAGCCAGGCGGTCATGACCCGCTCGGTCGAGGTGTGGCCCCGCGCGATGTTCTCCCCGCCCGGCTTCTTGAACCCGGCCTTCTTGATCCGCGTGATCCACGAGCGGCCGTTGGCGCTGGTGTGGCTGAACAGATTCGTGCGCACCATGTCGTCGGCGTGGCGCTGGGCGGCCGTCGTCAGCTGCGAGGAGACCTTCAGCGGCTTGCAGCCGGCCTTGGCGCGGGCGGCGTTCACCGAGGCGACGACGTCGGTGCGCAGCTCGGCGCGGGTGGAGCCGCTCACCGACGCGGCCTCGGCCGAGCTGGCCGTCAGCGCCGGCGTGAGCGCGGTCAGGGTGAGGACCGCCGCGGCAGCGCCGGTGCGGGCCAGAGACAAGCGGGCGTGCGACATGAAGGGTCTCCTGAAGGAAGGCGTGAGGTGTCTCGGACCCGCTCATCGAGTGGCCGCTGCGGTTCCCGTGATCCGCTGCGGTGCCGCGGAGGGCGCGAGGCGCCGTGTGTTCCGCGTTGCGTTGTCCGACGCTGTGAATGTCGGACATGGACCGGTCCGTCTTGAGGGTCCGTGACCCGCGTCTCGCCGCCACGCCGACCAATCACCCGTTCGGACGATCCCAGGCCGAATCGTCCGAACCGGGCCTAAAGACCCAGGCCGCGGCGACCGAGGTTGTCCATGATCAGAGTGATCTGACGGCTATTCAGACGCTGTCAGCTTCGATGCCCGCGATCCCTTGGAGTGATCAGTGAACATCCAGCGGGCGCAGGGGGCCGGACGCCGGCTGCTCGAACTGACGTTGCTGGTGACCGCGACGGCGATCCTGCTGCGCCCCGAGGTGGCACCCGCGACCGCGAACGCCGGCCCCCGCGTCCAACTCGCGCCTCTGACCCTCGACCTCGCGGACGAGCACTACGTCCAACTCTCGCTGGACCTCGAAGGAGCTACCGGTCTCACACCGGCCGAGATCGACCGCACGCAGGCCCTCGACGTCGCCATCGCCGAACTCGCGCCGCGCACCGGTGCCGATCTCGACACCGCGGAGGAACGAGCGGACGCCAAGGCCGACCTCACCTCCGCGATCCTCGCGGCCTACGACGGCCGGATCGCCGAGGTCCACGTCGCGGAGTTCCTCGCCCACTGACCGAGCCGCCACGGACTCCGGATCGGCGGCGGTCACTCAGAGCCCGGGGATGCGCGCCAGGCGGACGTCGTCGAGCAGCGCGAGCAGACGACCGACCTGGATCGGCTTCGTGAAGTAGTCCGCCGCGCCGAGGGCGACGATTCGCTCCGCGCGGCCCGGGGTGGCGTCGGCGCTGACCACGACGACCGGCACCGCGGCTGTGCTCGGCTCGGCCCGCAGTCGCATCAGGACGTCCTCGCCCCGCAGGTCGGGCAGATGGAGGTCGAGCAGGACCAGGTCCGGCGGGTCGGCGATCGCGAGATCGAGCCCGAGCTGCCCCTGTCCGGCCGTGACGAGCCGCCAGCCCGGCCGCCGGCTCACGATCTCCTGCAGCAGGCGGACGTTCGCCGGGTTGTCCTCGACGGCGAGCACGACCAGCGTCGACTCCTCGCTCGCGCGGGCCGCCGGCAGTCGGATCTCCCCCGTCGGCCGGTCGACCGCCGTCGTCGGCGCCGTGGCCGACGGCAGCACGAGCCGGAAGGTGCTCCCCGCACCCCGCTCGGACTCCACCTCGATGCGGCCCTCCATCGCCGACGCGAGGCGCTGCGACAGCGCGAGCCCGACGCCGGTGCCCTCGATCTCGCTGTTCGTCGCGCCCAGCCGTTCGAAGGGGGTGAAGAGTCGCACGAGATCCTCCGCCGCGATGCCGACGCCGTTGTCGGTCACCTCGATCGCGGTCGTGGGATCACCGGCGTGGCACCGCACGACGACGAATCCGCCCGGCCGGTTGTACTTCACCGCGTTCGAGACGAGGTTCAGCACGATCTGCTTGGTGCGCTGCCGGTCGGCGAGCACATACCCGGAACCGCGGACCACGGCGGAGACGTCGAGTGCGACCCCGTGGTCGGCGGCGAGCGGCGCCATCAGCTCGACCACCTCCCCGACCACGTCGGAGACGCGCACCGGCTCCAGCGAGAGCGTCAACTGCCCCGCCTCGATCCGCGAGATGTCGAGCACCTCGTTGATGAGATCGAGCAGATGAGCGCCGGCCCGCCGGATCTGACGGGCACTCTCCTTCTCACCCTCGGGCAGGTCCATCTCCAGCAGCTGCGCGAAACCGAGCACCGCGTTCAACGGCGTACGCAGTTCATGGCTCATGCGCGAGAGGAACTCGCTCTTCGCCTGATTGGCCTCCTCCGCCGCCACCCGGGCCGCCTGCGCCTCGGACTTCCACAGCTGCCAGCGGGACGCGACGTCGGTCAGCCGGCGCGAGACCACGCCGATCTCGTCCCGGCCCGGGTCGACGAAGTTGGGGACCTCCCCCTCGCGCAGGCCGTCGGTCCGTGCGACGACGCGTTCCAGACGACGCGTCACTCCTACGGTGAACGCGAGCATCGCCGCGACCCCGCCCGCGATCCCGAGGCCGAGCGCGACGATCGTGATGACCGTCCCGCGGTCGACCCACGCATCCTCGGACCGCAACCGGTCGGCGAGCAACCGGTCCTCGGTCCGCCAGACGTCGGACAGCAACTCGCGGAGCTCGTCGGTCGACGCCTTCTGGCGGTCGATCCAGGCGCGCACGAACTGGGCGTCGGTGTTGCGTCGCGGTGGTGCGCGCAGCTGGTAGCCGTCGTCGAGCAGGACGCGGATGCGCGCCAGGCGGGCCGCCTGCTCCGGGGTGTCGCCGACCAGCGCGGTCAGGTTGTCGAGCACCTGCGGCAGACGTTCCTGCGCCGTCCTCGTCGGGGCCAGGTACTGGCGGTCGCCGGTGGCGAGGTAACCCCGGATGCCGGTCTCGCCGTCGATCACCAGCCGGTAGGCCTGGGCGAGCTCGTCCTGCGCCTGGCGGGTCTCGTCCACCCGGTCCTGCGACCGTTCGGTCTGCGAGAGGACGGACAGGAACACGACGGCGGCGCCGACGAACGCGAGCAGCGGCAGGGCGAGGACGAGTACGCCTTTCGTACGGAGGGAGCGGTTCGACCACCACCGACCGAAGGCACTGCGCTGACGGTCCGTCATCTGCAGGTCATCCCGGCGCTCGGCCCGGCGCGCCGTCGCCGTGGCAGAAGCGCAGCACCTCGTCCAGCGGCAGCGGTCGCGCGATCAGGTAGCCCTGCGCCCACGGCACGGCGAGGTCACGCAGCGAATCCAGTTCGGCGGCGGTCTCCACCCCTTCGGCGAGGACCCCCGAGCCGGTGTCGCTCCCGAACTGGACTAGCGCGCTGGCCAGGGCCCGGCGCGCCGGGTCCCGGTCGACGCCGCGGGTGAGCGACAGGTCGAGCTTGACGACGTCGGGCGCGAGCGCGACCAGATGCTGCAGCCCCGCGTACCCGGCGCCGGTGTCGTCGACCGCGAGCCGAGCGCCGCCCTTGCGCAGCGGTTCGACCGCGGCGTTCAACGCGTCGTAGTCCTCGACCGGCACCTGCTCGGTGAGCTCGAGGACCAGCCGGTCCAGCACCGGTTCCGTCAGGGCCGCCAACCGGTGCGAGCGGTCGAGCAGGACCGACGGCGTCAGGTTGACCCCGAGGAGGACGCCGGGCGGGAGGGAGTCGAGCGCGGTCAGCGCCTGCTCGATCGCCAACAACTGCAGTTCCACACCCAGGCCCACGCGGTCGGCCTCGGCGAACCAGACGTCGGGGGTCCGCGCGAGTTCGCCGGAGAACCGCGCCAGGGCCTCGACCCCGACGACGCGGCCGGTCTGCACGTCGGCGACCGGTTGATAGACGACATTCAGGGCCCGCTCGTCGAGGACCCGGCGGATCCGCGCCTCCTGCTGCGAGCGCTCACCCCGCTCGGCCTCGGTGTGAGCACGCTGCTCGTCGACCTTCGAGCGCAGCCAGCGGTTGTGCAGCCGCAGTTGTTTCTGCAGGGCGTTCGTCTGCAGGAGGTTGCGGACGCGGAGCACCACCTCGGTCGCGTCGAAGGGCTTGGTGACGAAGTCGTGGGCGCCGGAGGCGAGCGCACGCCGCATCGCCTCGGCGCTGACGTCCGCCGTGAGCACCAGCGCGGGCAGGTAGGAGCCGGCGGCCCGTTCGACGATCCGCTCCAGGACGGCGTAGCCGTCGAGGTGGGGCATGTGCAGGTCGACCAGCGCGAGGTCGGGGCGCTGCGCGAGGCCGGCGACGGCCTCGCGGGAGTCCGTGTAGGTGCGCACGTTCCGCAGGCCGGCGCGCTCCAGGATCGCCGACAGCAGCGCGACGTTCGCCCGGTTGTCGTCGACGACCAGGACGTCCGCCTCCGCGAACCGCTCCAACACGATGAACCCCGCCCCCTTTGTCGCTGCCGCCTCTTCCCTGAGGGACGGTGCGAGAACAGCCTCCCCGCTTCCCTCACTGACCGCAGCCGCACAACTACTATCTGTACGTTATCCCGATCACATCCGGACGAATCCTGCGATGGGCGGATTCGCCAATCTTCGTCCCGGCCTCGCCCGGCCCGATCGGGTGCAAGATCGCGGAAGTCCGTGCGCCGGACCCGCGCTTTGCCGCACTCTGCTCTTGACGTCTGACCTGATTCGGGGGGCACAACCATGACCGGTGCACGACGGCCGAACCTCCGGCGCGCCTTGGCCGCCGCCGGAGCTCTGGCTCTGCTGACCACGCTGGCCGCGTGCAGCAACGATGACGACGACCCCGTGGCGGAGCCCGCCGCGGCGGCCACCGAGACCGCGGCGCCCGCGGCCGAACCCTCGGCGGCCAGCAGCCCGGACGCGGCGGCCGGCCCCGAGGCCGGCAACGGCGTCGGCGCGGTGCACGTCCGCTCCACCCACCTGACCTCGTGGGCCTGGGGCGACCCGGAGACCAAGGACCCGGTCGTCGCGCTGATCAAGGCCGGCAAGCTCGACAACGTCCAGCTCGACATCAAGGACGAGGACGGCATCGTCGGCTACGACTCGCAGGTCCCGCTGGCCGTCGAGGCCAAGACGGTCTACAAGCCCAACGGCACGGCGCGTTTCGACCTCGCCGCGACCATCAAGGAGATCCACGACCTCGGGGCGACCGTCACCGGGCGCATCGTCGCCTTCCGCGACCCGCGCCTGGGCAAGTGGGCCCTGAACGAGGGCAAGATGGACATGCTCATCCAGGACAGCGCGGGCAAGCCCTACCCGGCCGGCAACTACGGCGTCGGCGCGTTCACGAACTTCGCCAACAACGACGTCATGGAGTACAACATCCAGCTCGCCGAGGAAGCCGCGAAGGCCGGCTTCGACGCGATCATGTACGACTACGTCCGCAAGCCCGAGAACAGCGGCCAGGTCTACCCGGGCCTCGGGGACAAGACCCCGGCCGAGGGCATCACCGCCTTCCTCGAGAAGGCCGCCCCGCGCATCCGGGCGGCGGGCGCCGCGGCCGGCGCGGCGGTGTACGGCATCTCGTCCTTCGCGCCGTCCTCGGTCGCGCAGGACATCCCGGCGATGGCCAAGGTTCTCGACTTCGTCTCGCCGATGATCTACCCGTCGCACTGGAACAAGGGCGAGTACTCGGTCGCCTCCCCGGTCGACCAGCCGTACGACATCGTCAAGCAGTCGATGATGGACTTCAACCGCATGGTGATCGGCACCAAGTGCGCGGTCGTGCCGTGGCTGCAGAACTTCAGCTGGCCGAAGACCTACACCGCGTCCGACGTGGCCGCGCAGATCAAGGCGGTCAAGGACACCGGCATCAACAGCTGGTTCCTGTGGAACGACTCCTCGAAGGTCGGCATCGGCGCCCCGGCGCTGCAGCCCGGCGACAAGGCCAACAACGTGCCCGGCCAGATCGTGTACTCGATCAACAAGCCCGGCAACAAGTCCGAGGGCAGCACGGACCTCGAGAAGGCCCGCAAGGTCTTCGAGGCGTACCTGGCCTGGCTCGAGGGCGGACGTGAGGGCACGTTCAAGAACCCGCTCGACGAGCCCGCCACCCCGGCGACGACGGAGCCGAGCTCGTCGGACTCCTCCTCGTCGGACACCGAGTCCTCGCCGGAGCCGTCGGCGACGGCCACGCCGTAACCAGCACCAGCACCAGCACCGCGAGAGGCGCGGCGCCCCACCCGGGGCGCCGCGCCTTCCGCGTTGTGCGCCTAACCTCGGACCGATGAGATCGACCCGCACCACCGTTCGTGCCCTGGCGGCCCCTTTGGCCGCCGTCGTCGCGCTCAGCGGCTGCGGCGAGCTGACCGGCTCCTCCGGCGGCGCGGGGCCGGCTCCCGCGGCGAAGGCCGCGTCCACCACCGCGGCGACCTCCCCCGAACGGGACGCGGTGCTCGCGCGCCCACTGGCCGGCGAGCAGCCGTTGTTGCCGGCGGACCCGCGCGAGCTGGCGCGCTACCTGACCGTGGCCGAGGACGTGGTGCGCGACCGCGCCGAGAGCCCGGCCCGCGTCGCCGCCGCCGGGTGGGCGGCCCAGCACGCGTACCGCGCGCTGAACGGTCGGCCGGAGTGGCACCGCACGGTCCTCGCCGCCCTCCCGTCGCACTACCGCAAGCACGCCCGGCGGCACCTGCGCGCCGGGGAGGCGCTGGCGCAGCTGGTCGGCAAACCGGCGACGAAGATGCCGGCCTGGCAGATCGTGGAGCCGGAGCCGGCGGAGAACCTGCGCCGGTACTACGCGGCGGGCGAGCGGCGGTTCGGCGTGCCCTGGGAGGTGCTCGCCGCGATCAACCTCGTCGAGACCCGGATGGGCCGCATCGTCGGCTACTCCACCGCCGGCGCGCGCGGACCCATGCAGTTCATGCCCGCGACCTGGCGCGCGTACGGGCGCGGCGACATCGACGACGCGCACGACTCGATTCTTGCCGCCGCCCGCTACCTCGCCGCGAACGGCGGGGCGGACGGCACCAGCGCCGGTCTGCGCCGCGCCGTCCGCCGGTACAACAACTCCGGGCACTACGTCACCGGCGTCCTGCAGTACGCGGCCGTCCTCCGCGCCGACGACCGCGCGTACGCGTCCTTCCACGCCTGGCAGGTGTACTACCGGACCCGCGCCGGGGACGCCGTGCTCCGCGTCGGGTACTCCTCCCGCACCACTCCCCCGGCGAAGCGGTGGCTGGCCGATCACCCCGAGGCGCGGGTGCGGTACTTCTAGCGGTTCTGGCTCATGCCTGACGGATCGTCAGTCGTCCGCGATCCCCGCCGCTTCCTTCGCGATCTGCTCGACCTGGTCCGCCGGCACGGTGTCGGAGATGTCGACGACGCCGACGCGCGGGCCGACCTGCAGGACGACGTAGCCGCCGTAGACGCGGTCGGTGTCGAAGGCCGGGAAGTAGACGACCTTGCGGTCCGGCTCGTCGATCACCGTCACCGGGTCGCCGTAGCCGAAGTCGCCACCCGAGATCGCCGCGCACTCGTCGACGAGCGACACGATCTCGTTCGCCGCGACGCGCGCCTCCTGCGCGTTCAGGGCCTGCGCGAGCTGGTGGGTGACCGCCCGGTTGTCGCTGCCGGTGAGCCGGGTCCCGATCCGCGTGACGCCCTGGACCGGGAGCACGTCGGCGAAGGTGCTGTCGCCGGTACACGGACCGAGGCGGGCGCTCTGCCCGAGGGTCGTGCGGTCGAACGCGTGCCCGGTGACGTCGAAGTACATCCGCTCGCGGACGAGGTTCTCCTCCGAGGGCGCGTCCGTCGCAGTGGGCGACGGCGTCGCCGGTGTCGCGGCGGGCGAGGCCGTCACCGGGACGACCTCGACGTTGTCGTCGTCGTTCAGCAGGGCCGCGGCGGCCCCACCCCCGATTCCGACCACGGCGGCGGTGACGGCGGCGATCGTGGCGGTGCTGCGCTTCATGGTGTACTCCCCTGTCGTCGACGGGCGGCTCGTCGTGCCGTCCCACCCCGCTTGATGCGCGCGGGCACGGTTTCGTCGGTGACAAGTCGTGTGAGCTGCGTCACAGGCGGGCCCGCAGGAAGGTCCGGGCCGCGGAGATGCGCTCGCGGACGGTCGCCAGCGACGTCCCGGTGATCGCCGCGATCTCCTCGTACGGGAGCGAGCCGAGGTCGCGCAGCACGAACGGCTCGACGACCTGCGGCTTCGCCTCCTCGAGCCGGGCGAGTGCCTCCATCAAGTCGATCCGCGTACCGGCGATGACGCTGGTCGTGCGGGGGTCCGCGGTCTCGGGCAGCTCGATCGCGCCGTTCTCGATCGCCTGGCGGCGGAGCCGGCGGTAGGTCATCCGCGCACTGTTGGAGGCGATCACGGTGACCCAGCCCCGGAACGTGCCGACCCCGGTGTAGCTGCCGAGGTTCTGCGCGATCGCGACCAGCGCGTCCTGCGCGGCCTCCTCGGCGTCGTGCGTGTGCGGCAGGAACCGCGAGCACCGGCGCACGACGAAGGGGCGCAGTTCGCCGAGCAGCTCCTCGAGCGCGGCCGCGTCCCCGGCGCGGGCGCGCGCCACGAGGTCATCCTCGAGCGTCGTCGTGCCGTCGTCGGGTTCCACGGGCTGCCATGGTGTCTCAATGCAGTCGATCAAGCGAGTCGGCCGGTACCGGCTCGTGCGTGTCCTCGGCTCGGGCGCGTTCGCGACGGTGTGGCTCGGCGACGACCCCGCCCTCGAGGTGCCCGTCGCCGTGAAGGTGCTGGCCGACAACTGGGTGAACAACGCCGACGTCGTCGAGCGGTTCCTGGCCGAGGCGCGGTTGCTGCGGCGCATCGACGACCCGCGGGTGGTGCGCGTCTTCGACGTCGGCGTGAGCGGCGCCGGGGAGAGCGACGCGGAGTCCCGCCCCTACTTCGTCATGGAATACGTCCCCGGCGGGACGCTCGCGGACCGCATCGGGACGCTGAGCCCCGCGGACGCCCTGACCTTCGGAGTCGCGACGGCGGAAGCGGTCCAGGTGCTGCACGACGCGGGCGTCGTGCACCGCGATCTGAAGCCGAGCAACCTGCTGCTGGACGACCGCGTCACGCCGCCGCGGTTGATCGTCTCCGACCTGGGCAGCGCGAAGCTGCTGGCCGAGGCTTCGGGCATCACGGTCACGACCGGGACGCCGTCGTACATGGCGCCGGAGCAGATCCACCAGAGCGCCGGCTTCGACGCCCGCGCCGACGTCTACGCCGTCGCAGCCGTGACGTACCACCTGCTGGCCGGCGAGCCGCCGTTCTCGCACCGGACCGCGGCGTCGGTGGTGCACCGCGCCCCCGACTCCCGGCCCGCGCCCGTGGCCGCACAGGTGGGTCGCCCAGCGGGCCTGGACCACCTGCTCACGCGGGCTCTGAGCTGGGACCCCGCCGCGCGTCCGGCGAGTGCGGCGGAGTTCGCGCGCGAGTTGTCCCGTTTCGTGCCGGAAGGAGCAGGTTCGCCCGAGCCGGTGGCCGCGGGCCGCGAGCTTTCCGGCCCGGCGGTCGTCGTCGGCTGCGTCCTGCTCGCGGCGTTGTGCTTCCTGCTCGCCTACCTCGCGCTGGCGTGAGCGTGCCGGTGAGATCGCCTGTGAGATCGCCGTGAGATTGGCAATGTCGATCGTGTGAGGCCGAACGGTCAAGGCCGGGGCCGGGAGCGCCGATAGGACTTCTCGGTGCCTGCACCGGGCACCGCCGCGAGACGTGCACGCCGAATCCCGTCGCCTGTCCCGCGGTCCGCACTACCGACGAGCGGCGGGAGCGGGAGAACCGGCAACACGGGCGCGATTTCGCGCCCTCGGGGTGAAGCCCTCTGCGGAGGGCCGGGCGTCCCTGGCGTCCGAATCCGACAGGTTTCCTTCCGCAGGCGGTCCTGGGGATCTTCATGACTCTTCCGCCCGCGATGACGCACGCCCGCATCCGCCTCCGCCGAATTCTGGCCACCGCACTGTCCCTGGTCACCCTTGCCGCCGTCGTCGCCCTCGGCGCCGGCGCCCTCGGCAGCACGGCCGCCGCGGCCGGCCCCCTGAACAAGACGCTGCGACTGCAGAAGGTCGACCGCGTGATCCACACGGCGAGCCGCCTGAAGGGCACGCCGTACGTCTACGGGGGCACGAACCGCCGCGGCTTCGACTGCTCCGGCTACACCCGCTTCGTCTACGCCAAGGCCGGGGAGAAGCTCCCCCGCACCTCCCGCCAACAGTTCGCCAGCGCCCACAAGGTCGCGAAGAACAAGGTCCGCCGCGGCGACCTCGTCTTCTTCCACCGCGGCGGCCGCGTCTACCACGTCGGCATCTACGCCGGGGACAAGCAGATCTGGCACGCCCCCCGCCCCGGCCAGAAGGTCAAGCTCGAGAAGATCTGGACCTCCGCCTGGCGCGCCGGCCGCGTCCTCTGACCTCCCCGCCCTTCAACAAGGGGTGTCACCCCTTATTGAGGTCGCCGCTGTCAAGAAAGGGTGACACCCCTTACTCCCCAGTAAGGGGTGTCACCCCTTCTTGACACGACCTGCACTGGAGATGACATCTCTTGTGCAGGCACGCCCTGCAGTGGAGATGACATCTCTTGTGCAGATGCCGGTGGTGCTGATGATGCGTCAGAGGCGTTGCGCAGCCGACGTTCCCGGGCCGCGGCAGACCCGACGGGCGGCGGAAACAGACTGTCGGTGGTGGCCTCTAGGTTCAGCAGTGATGACGGGGACATCGACAGCCACCACTTCCACGCCGAGTGCGTGGCAGGTCTCGTTGGGCATTGCGCCCAGCGAGGGCGAGCGCGCGTCGATGACCGGGGCCGAGTCGGTCGGGGTGCTGCGGGCCGGCCAACGACAGCTGAACGCCGCGAACGCGGTTTGGTTGGCGATGGTGGCGGAGGTCGGGTCCCGGGGGCTGGATTCGCAGGACGAGATCGTGCGCCTGGCGGCCCCGGACCGCTGGGGCGCCGATGAGGTCCGCACTGCCCTGCACATCTCCGCCTACACCGCGAACGAACTGCTCGACTTCGCCTGGGCCGTGGTGCGCCGGTTCCCGAAGCTCCATGCCGCGATGGCCGCCGGCGAGTTGAGCATCGAACGGGCCCGGGTGATCCACTTCTGGGTCCGGGACATGAGCGATCAGCACGCCAACACCGTGATCGATGAGGTCCTCGGGCACTGCTCGATCGACGCCGACCGCCCCTGGACCAGTGAGCAGCTCGCCGCGCGGTGCCGCAAACTCGGCAGCCAGCTCGACCCCGACTGGGCCCAACGCCGGTTCACCGAGGCCCACCGGGAACGGCGGGTGATCTCCTGGCGCAACGAGGACGGCACCGCCACCCTCGCCGCGCAGAACCAGGACCCCGCCCGCGTCGCCGCCGCCATCGCCCGCGTCCGCAAACTCGCCGACGACGCCAAACGCGCGGGTGACCCCCGGCCGGTGGATCACCTGCGCTCGGAGATCGCGCTCAACCTGCTGGACGGCACCTACGCCGACTTCACCGACGAGCAGATCCTCGCCCACCTCGCCACCACCCGCCCCACCGAGGACGAGACGGTCGAGACGGCCGAGACCGACGAGGGCGACGCGTTCGAGACGGAGCCCGAGCCCGAGGCGGAGCCGGAGCCGGTGCGCGAGCCCGAGCCGGAGCCCGAGGCGGAACCGCGACCGGAGCCGCAACCCGAGCCGGAGCCGGTGGCGCGGTCGCCGCACCACGGGGTGCAGCTGACCGCGAAGGTCTCCACCCTGCTCGGGCTGGACCGCGACCCCGCCGAACTGGCCGGGCAGGGCCCGGTGCACGCCGAGTACGCCCGCGACCTTGCCCACCGACTGGCGGCCGGGCAGTGGCGGTTCGCGGTCACCGACCCCGCCGGGTACGCCATCTCCTCCGGCCTGGTCGCCGCCCGCCCCCACGGGTGGGACCGGCGCCGCTCCAGCGACCACGGCATCGTCGACCTGCTCATCCCCGCGACCCTCCTACGGGCGCTGCTCGAGGGAACCGTCACCGGGGAACACGTCCCCACCTGGCGGTCCGTGCTGGTCGAGATCGGCCGCCAGCACCTCCTCGCCACCGCCGGCGCCGAGAACGAGACCGCCCCGGAAAACCCGGACGACGCCCGGCGTCGGTTCCCCCGCCAAGAACTACGCCGGGACACCCAGCTCCGGATGACCACCTGCCAAGCCCCCGGCTGCCGACTCCCCGCCGCCCGGTCCGAGATCGACCACACCCTCGACCACGCCCGCGGGGGCCTGACCCTGGCCGGGAACCTCGGCCCGCTCTGCGAGCACGACCACGACCTCAAGACCAAAGGCGGGTGGCAACTCATCCGGCTCGGCCACGACCGAGTCCGCTGGATCACCCGCCTCGGGGTCAGCTACGACGTCGAAATCCCACCCCTGATCGACCCCGGGGAACGACCAGCACCCCGCCCCGGACCCGACGAGCCAGCCGTCTGAGGCTCCCGGGCCGAACCAGGCCGCCCACCGGTCCTCGCGGCGGACCAGACTCTGACGTTCCGTCAGACAGCCACGCCTTCCAGCACCGCCAGCGCGGTGTCGAGGGAGGCGGCGGGGTCGGAGTCGAGGGTCCCGACGGCGGGGTCGAAATTGAGGTCGAGGAACAGGTGGTCGACCCCGGCGGCGGCGTAGCGCTCGACGTCGGCGGCGATCTGCTCCACGGTCCCGGTCAGCGGCTTCCCGCCCGGAGCCACCGGAGCCGCGGTCACGACCGTCACCCCGCGGCACACCAGCGCGAGGTCGCTCGGGTCGCGGCCGCCGGCGAGGGCGAACTCCGACAGCCGGGCCCGGACCTCGGGGACGCGGTCCAGCGGGAGGCTCCCGGCCAGGTGCCCCCGGCCGAACCTCACCGCGCGGCGGAGCGCGTTCTCGGTGTACCCACCGACGAACAGCGGCGGATGCGGCCGCTGCACCGGGCCGGGGAGAACCTCACCCGGCGGCAGCGTCACGAACTCGTTCTCCAGCGCCTCCCCCGTCCACGCGGCAACCAAGGCCTCGAGATACGCGTCGAACCGCGCCCCGCGCCGGACGAAGGGCGTCCCGACCGCGGCGTACTCGTCCTGCGACCAACCCAGCGACACCCCGACGTCGAGCCGTCCGCCGGACAGAACGTCGAGGGTCGCCAGCTGCTTCGCGAGCAGGACCGGGGAGAACAGCGGCAGCATCAGCGAGCAGGTCCCCAGCCGGATCCGACTGGTCAGCGCGGCGACGTAGGCCAAGGGAGCGATCGGGTCGACGACGCTGCGGATCGTCGGCGGCCACGCCGGGCCCGGCGCCGCCGGGAAGCTGTCCCGCGGCGAGTCCGGGTACAGCAGCCGCTGCGAGGTCCACACCCGCGACCAGCCCAGCTCCTCCGCCCGCCGGGCGACGGCCGCCTGGTTCTCCGGCGTGGCCCAGCGGCCGGCGTACGGGAGGGCGAAGCCGAGCTCCATGACCGGCGAGCCTAGGGCCGCACGCGTGTCCGGACGATGCGCCGGAACTACGCTGCGACCGTGACCCCCGACGAGGCGCGGACCGCGTTCGCTTCGGCGCGGGTGGTCCGGCTGGCCACCGTGAACGCCGAGGGTGTCCCCCACCTCGTGCCGATCACGTTCGCGCTGCCGACCCCGGACGTCGTCGTGTTCGCCGTCGACCACAAGCCGAAGACGACCACCGCGCTGCGCCGCCTCGCGAACATCGCCGCGAACCCCGCCGTCTGCCTGCTGGCCGACTTCTGGTCCGAGGACTGGACCGAGTTGTGGTGGGCACGCGCGGACGGCCTCGCCGCGGTGCTCGGGGACGGAGACCCGCACCGCGACGAGGCCGTCGCATCACTGTGCGCGCGCTACGCGCAGTACCGCGACCGTCCACCCGCCGGGCCGGTGGTGTGGATCGAGGTGCAGCGCTGGAGCGGCTGGACCGGGGCCTGAGGCCGGACGATCAGCCCGCGTTGACCTTCGGCAGGATCTCCTCGGCGAGGCGCTTGAGGTCGTCCATCGTCTTCTCGGTCGGGACGTCGGCGAACGGCGGCCACAGCAGCGGCATCGTCATGCCGGCTTCCTTGTAGGCCTTGAGCCGGTCGGTGATCTGGCCGACGGAGCCCACCAGCAGGTTGGTGCCCTTGCCGGCCGGGGACTGGTCCATGTCCACGTCGGTGATGACGAACCAGATCATCGAGCACATGTCGAAGTTGTCCGGCAGAGCGTTGCCCATCTCGCCGAGCTCGTTGTTGATCTCGGTCTTCCAGCGGGCGATCTCCTCGGGCGTGTCCTGGATGCCGATCCAGCCCTGGAGGCCGTACTTCGCGATGCGCTTCGCCGACCGCTTCGGGTCCTTGAGGCCGGAGAAGTAGATCGGCGGCCCGGGCTTCTGCAGAGGCTTGTGCCCGAAGCCGCACAGGTCGAAGTCCGCGAACTCGCCGTGGTACTCGAAGAGGTCGTTGCTCCAGATGCCCTGCATGATCTCGATCGTCTCCCGCACGTGCGCGTGCCGCCGCGGGAAGATGTCGGACGCGCTGGCCGCCGCGAACTCCTCGGGCATCCATCCCGACCCGACGCCGACGTTGAGGCGTCCGCCCGCGAGGTGGTCGATCGTCGCGAGCTCGGTCGCGAGCACGCCCGGCGACCGGTAGGGGGTGTCGATGATGCTCATGCCGACGCGCAGCTTGGACGTCTTCGCGGCGAGGTACGGGATCAGCGGGTACCCCTGGAACCACTCGCCCCGGGCGGCGACCGGCATGCCCTTCGGGAACTCCGTCATCATGCCGAAGGAGTACTGCAGCTCCTGGCGGTCCGACGCCTCGGGGACGACGATCCGGTCCAGGGTCCACACCGAGTCGAAGTCGAGCTGCTCGGCGAGCGCCGTCAGGTCCTCGAGCTCCTTGAGCGTCACCTTGGTCCGGAAGTTCGGAAGGTACAGAGCGAGCCTCATGCGTGCGGCCTCCTTGCCGTGCGTTTGTCAGGTGGAAGTGACCCTAGCCACACCTCCTAAGGTTTTCGGATGAATGTCGACGCGTCCGGAGCCGAAACCCTCTGGGAACCCTCGCCCGCCCGCATCGCCGCCTCCCCGCTGCGCGCGTACCTGGACTGGCTCGCAACCCGCGAGGGCCGCCCGTTCCCCGACCACGACGCGCTCTGGTCCTGGTCGGTCGAGGGCGTCGACCGGTTCTGGACCTCCCTGGCCGAGTACTACGACGTGCGTTTCTCCACCCCGTGGACGCAGGTCCGCACCGCCGACCCCATGCCCCACACCCGCTGGTTCCCCGGCGCGCAGCTGAACTGGGCGGAGCACCTGCTCCGGCCCGGCGCGGACGACGACGTCGCGCTGGTCTGCCTCACCGAGGGCGGGACGCCGGTCCGCGAGATCACCCGCGCGGCCCTGCGCCGGTCCGTCGCCGCCGCGGCAGGCTGGCTGCGCCGCGCCGGGGTCCGGCCCGGGGACCGGGTCGTGGCCTACCTGCCGAACACCGAGCACGCGGTGATCGGCGCCCTCGCGGCCGGGGCGGTCGGCGCGGTGTGGGCGTGCTGCTCCCCCGACTTCGGGGCCGAGGGCACGATCGGCCGCCTCGCGCAGTTGGAGCCGACCGTCCTGATCGCCACCGACGGCTACCACTGGAACGGCAAGGAGGTCGACCGCAGCGACGTCGTCACCGAGCTGCGCGCTCAACTTCCGACGC
The DNA here is from genome assembly GCF_000384115.1 of Sporichthya polymorpha DSM 43042. Taxonomy (NCBI): domain Bacteria; kingdom Bacillati; phylum Actinomycetota; class Actinomycetes; order Sporichthyales; family Sporichthyaceae; genus Sporichthya; species Sporichthya polymorpha. The sequence continues at coordinate 3,183,549 of NZ_KB913029.1, read as the reverse complement.
TCCGTCACTTCGTGCACGTCCCCTACGTGTTCGACCGGCCGCACCCCGAGGACTCGACGCCCTGGGACGCGCTGCTGGCCGAGGACGCCCCGGCGGAGTTCGAGCCGGTCGAGTTCTCCCACCCGCTCTGGGTGCTTTTCACCTCCGGGACGACCGGCCTGCCGAAGGGCCTCGTGCACGGGCACGGCGGCATCACCCTCGAAGGCCTGAAGTGGGCCGGCCTGTACGCGGGCCTCGCCCCGAACGAGCGCCTCTTCGCCTACACCTCGACGGGGTGGGCGCTGTGGAACATGCAGATCAACGCCCTCGCGACCGGCGCGAGCATCGTGCTCTACGAGGGCAGCTTCAACCACCCCGTCGGGGCGGTGTGGGAGGCGGCGGCGCGTACGGGCGCGCACGTGATCCTCCTCGGCGCGGCGGTGGTGACGGCGACGTCGAAGTCCGGGATCTCGCCGCGACACGAGTTCGACCTGAGCGGGCTGCGGCACGTCATGGTGAGCGGGTCGGCGCTGCCGTCGGACGGCTACCGCTGGATCCTCGAGCACATCGGGGCCGTCCGCATCGACTCCACCAGCGGCGGCACCGACGTCAGCGGCGCGTTCGTCGGCAGCAACGAGTACGCCCCGGTCCAGGTCGGGCGGATCGGCGGCAAGCTCGCCGGCTGCGACTGCGGGGCCTGGGACGACGACGGCAAGCCACTCGTCGACGCGGTCGGCGAGCTCGTCGTCACCCAGCCGATGCCGTCGATGCCGGTGCACCTGTGGAACGACCCCGACGCCGCCCGCTACACCGAGGCCTACTTCGACACCTGGCCCGGCGTTTGGCGGCACGGTGACTGGGTGACGATGCACTCCGACGGCAGCATCACCGTCCACGGTCGCTCGGACGCCACGCTCAACCGGCACGGGGTGCGCCTCGGCAGCAGCGACTTCTACGACGTGCTGGAGACGATGCCGGAGATCGCCGAGACCCTGGTCATCGGCAACGACCTGCCCGACGACGGGTACTGGCTCGGCCTGTTCGTCGTGCCGGCGCCGGGGCACGCACTGGACGACGCGCTCCGGCAGCGGATCGTCGACACCCTGCGCACGCGGCTGTCCCCGCGGCACGTCCCCGACGAGATCATCGAGGCCCCGGCGGTCCCCCACACCCTGTCCGGCAAGCGCCTCGAGGTCCCGATCAAGAAGCTGCTCCGCGGGACGCCGCTGGAGCGGGCCGCGAACATCGCGGCCGTCGACGACCCGGACGCCCTGCGCTGGTTCGCCGCCTTCGCGGCGGACCGGGCACCGCGCACCTGACCACGCACCTGACCGCGACACCGGAGAGGACGACATGCCGAAAGCACCCAAGGCCGGGGCGACCCGCAAGCCGCCGGAGCCGACGGACAGCCACGCCGAGATCGAGGACTGGGCGCGCAAGGTCATGCCCGACCTCCAGCCCGTCGTCGCACGCCTCGACGAGCTCATCCGCGACCGGCTCGACGACCTGCAGTACGCCGTGAAGTGGAAGAAGGCGTACTACGGGACCTCCGACCACGGCTGGGTGATCGAGATGGTCGCCTACGACGTCTCGGTGAACGTGGTCTTCCACGGCGGCGCCGACTTCCCGTCCCCGCCTCCGCTCGGGGAGACCGGACGCACCCGCTACGTGAAGCTGCGCTCGCTCGAGGAGGTCGAGCAGCCGCAGGTCCGCGAGTGGATCGAGCAGGCGGGCCGGTTCCCGGGCTGGACGTGATGCGCCCGCCACCCGGAGCGGGAATGCGGGCGCGCGTCCCGTCGCTGCACCTGCCGTGAGTGATGCAACGACAACGACGTCCGCAACCCTGCCCGTCGGCGTACTCGACTTCGTCGGGATCGAGTACGGCCAGACCGCCGGCGACTCGATCCGCGGCGCGGTCGAGATCGCGCGCAGCGTGGAGGCCGCCGGCTACCGGCGCTACTGGGTGTCCGAGCACCACAACATGCGCAGCCTCGCCTGCAGCGCGCCCGAGATCCTGATCGCGCACATCGCGGCGCAGACCGAGCGGATCCGCGTCGGGGCGGCGGGGATCATGCTGCCGAACCACGCCGCGTTCAAGGTCGCGGAGATCTTCCGGACGCTGCTCGCCATGCACCCCGGCCGGATCGACCTCGCTCTCGGCCGCGCGCCGGGCACCGACCCGCTCACCGCCCACGTCCTGCGGCGCGGCCTGAACCTCGACCCCGGGGCCGAGTTCCCCGGCCAGGTCGCCGAACTGCTCGCGTTCCTCGGCGACGGCTTCCCCGAGGGCCACCCCTACGCCCCGCTCGTCGCCGCCCCGGTCGTCGAGGAGCAGCCGGAGATGTTCGTGCTCGGCTCCAGCGGCTACGGCACCCGGTTCGCCGCCGTCAACGGGCTGCGGGCAGCGTTCGCGCACCACATGAGCCCGGAGATCGCCGTCGAGGCGCTTCGCGCCTACCGCCGCGAGTTCGAGCCCCGGAACCCTGGCGACGAGCCCTACTCCGTCATGTCGGTGCTGACGTTCGGCAGCGAGAACCCCGACGACGTGGCCGAGTTCGAGGCGGCCTGGACGCTTATGATGCGCAACCTCGCCCGCGGGATCCGGGAGCCGCTGCGCCCGCAGGACATCGTCGAACTGGCGCGGTCGGAGTCCTTCCGCCGCGCCGAACGGGACTCGAGCCGCATGGTGGTCGGCGAACCCAAGGCCGTGGCCGAGCGCCTGCTGGAGCTTCAGGAGCAGGCCCAGGTCGACGAGATCGTCGTCGTCACCCCGAGCCTGGACCGTGCACGCCGGACCCGCAGTCTCCTCGAGGTCGCCGAAGCCTGGCGGCGGGCGGCCTGACTACGCGGACGAGGGTCAGTCGACCGCGCTCACGACCGCGAGGGCGCAGTCGACGTCCGGGTGGATCTCGAAGACCGTGTCGAGCCCGGTGATCCGCACGACGCGGAGAACACGCTCGTTGATCGCGGCCAGGCGCAGCGTGCCGCCCCCGGTGCGCAGGCGTTTGAGCCCGCCGACGAGAACGCCGAGGCCGCTGGAGTCCACGAACGTGACGTCACGCAGGGAGACGATCACGTCCGTCGCGCCCTGATCCGCCAGGTCGGTGAGCACCGAGCGCAGCACGGGGGCCGTGTAGGCGTCGAGCTCGCCGCGGACGTGCGCGACGGTACTTACGCCCTGAGTTTCCACCGAGACGGTGAGATCCATGGGTGCCTTAGAAAGTTGCACCGCCGGTGTCTTCAGCGGAGTCGGTCACCTCGACCCTAGCGCACGCCCGGTTGACAGGGGCGGCGGCAGCGAACAAAAGTCGGCCTCCCACCACCTTTCCCGCCCGGAATCCGGCGCGGGCACTTCTCGACGGGACGAACGAGCGTGAACGAACGGCCGGACCTTGCCGGGACGATGCTGGCCCTGGCCGACGACTTCGTGGGCCTGGGCCGGGTGACGCTCCAGATCGCGGACGAGCAGGACCTCCTGGCGGCCGTGGCGCGGGTGGCGCAGGCGCGCATCGAGCCCGCGGACTGGGTCAGCATCACCACCCTGGCCGGGGGCGAGTTCCGGACGATGGCCAGCACCGACCCCCGCGCCGAGCAGGCGGACGCG